>NZ_JAATEP010000007.1:0-297396 GCF_012034275.1 Nonomuraea composti
CACCAGCACCCGCTGCTCCCTGGGCAGCGTGTCGGCCAGCGAGCGGCGGCGTAAGGGCACTCTGTCTCTCAGGTGCGGCGCGGCCGCCCTGATCTCGATGTCGTGCGCGGCGACCAGCTCGGGCCGGCGCTCCAGCTCCGCCGGGACGAGGTGGCCGAGCAACGCGGCGGCCAGAGTGTACGGGCCGCCGATGCGGCGATCCGCGTCGATGAAGATCGTGTCCACGCGGTCCCTCTCCCGTGGTGAGGCAGGGCCGACGCACCATCCTGACACGCCGGCCCGGCGGGCCGAACCCGTTCCCGCACGCGCGGCTCGCGCGTGCGGGAACAAGCGAACTAGGCGCTGTGGCGGGGCGCGGCTCCGGCGCTCGGCTTCACGGTGCCGGGCTTGTGAACAACGATCTTCTTCATGAGCGGCCTTTCACGTTCAAACGGGACCGAACGATCAAATGACCGATACATGTCAACACATTGAAAAGTCGCCGATCAAGGTCTCATCTGGTAAGGCACATTTCAGTAGCCTTCGGGCCAGCCCTACTCGCCGAGGATCGCGTCGACGAACACCTCGGGGTCGAACGGCGCCAGATCGTCGGGCCCCTCGCCCAGCCCCACCAGCTTGACCGGCACGCCCAGCTCCCGCTGCACCGAGATGACGATGCCGCCCTTGGCGGTGCCGTCGAGCTTGGTCAGCGCGATGCCCGTGATGTTGACCACCTCGGCGAACACCTGCGCCTGCCGCATGCCGTTCTGGCCGGTGGTGGCGTCGAGGACCAGCAGCACCTCGTCGACCGTGGCCTTCTTCTCGATGACCCGCTTGACCTTGCCCAGCTCGTCCATGAGGCCGGTCTTGGTGTGCAGGCGGCCGGCCGTGTCGACGATCACGACGTCGACCTTCTCCTCGATGCCCTTGGCCACCGCGTCGAACGCCACGGACGCCGGGTCACCGCCCTCGGGCCCGCGCACGGTGTCGGCGCCCACCCGCTCGCCCCACGTCTGGAGCTGGTCGGCGGCGGCGGCGCGGAAGGTGTCGGCGGCGCCCAGCACCACCTTCTTGCCGTCGCCGATCAGGGAGCGGGCCAGCTTGCCGGTGGTGGTGGTCTTGCCGGTGCCGTTGACGCCCACGACGAGGACGACCGCCGGCCGCTCACCGTGCTTCTGCACGTGCAGCGTACGGTCGAGGTCGGGGTTGACCTGGGCCAGGAGCTGCTCCCTCAGCAGGCCGCGCACCTCGTCTTGAGTGCGGCTGCCCAGCACCTTCACCTTCGTGCGCAGCTCCTCCACCATGGCGCGGGTCGGCGCGACGCCCACGTCGGCGGTGATCAGGCTCTCCTCGATCTCGTCCCACACCTCGTCGTCGAGGCGGTCGCGGGACAGCAGCTCCAGCAGCCCGCGCCCGAGCGCGTTCTGCGAGCGGGCCAGGCGCGAGCGCAGCCGCACCATCCGGCCCGCGGACGGCGGCGGAACCTCCACCTGAGGCTCGACGACGACCGGCTCGGCGGGCTTGACCGGCGGCGGGGGCAGCGTGGTGGTCGCGCCCTCGGCCTCCTCGCCCGCTCCGGCGGGCCGCTTCTCCTCCTCGGGAAGCACGGGGGCCTCTGGCGGCTTGACCGGCGGGGCCGCCTTACGGCCCGGCCTGAACAGCAGGAAGAGACCGCCGGCCGCCAGCAGGGCGACGACGGCCACGATCACGATGACGCCGAGGTAACCATCCACAAGATGTCAGTTTTCCAGATCGACCACCATGGTCACGCACAAGGCCACACCGACCAGGCGAACCGCGTGGTGCCGATCAGGCGGTCTCGCGCTCTCTCAGCCGCTGGCTGACGACCTGGGTGACGCCGTCGCCGCGCATCGACACGCCGTAGAGGGCGTCGGCGATCTCCATCGTGCGCTTGTTGTGGGTGATGACGATGAGCTGTGAGCTCTGTCTCAGCTCCTCGAACAGCATGAGCAGCCGCTGCGTGTTGGTGTCGTCGAGGGCCGCCTCGACCTCGTCCATGACGTAGAACGGCGACGGCCGCGCCTTGAAGATCGAGATCAGGAACGCCACCGCCGTCAGCGACCGCTCGCCGCCCGACAGCAGCGACAGCCGCTTGACCTTCTTGCCCGGCGGCCGGGCCTCGACCTCGATGCCGGTGGTCAGCATGTCGCCCGGGTCGGTCAGCACCAGCCGGCCGTCGCCGCCGGGGAACACCCGGCCGAAGATCTGCTCGAACTCGCGGGCGACGTCCTCGTACGCCGAGGCGAACATCTGCTCCACCCGGTCGTCGACCTCCTTGACCACGGTCATGAGGTCGCGCCTGGTCTTCTTGAGGTCTTCGAGCTGGGAGTTGAGGAACGAGTGCCGCTCCTCCAGCGCCGCGAACTCCTCCAGCGCCAGCGGGTTGACCTTGCCGAGCTGGTTCATCTGCCGCTCGGCCGCCCTGGCCCGCTTCTCCTGCTCCTCCCGCACGTACGGGACGGGCGGCTCGCCCGGCACCGGCACCTCGGGGCCGTACTCGGCGACCAGCGCCTCGGCCTCGACCCCGAACTCCTCCAGCGCCCGCTGCTCCATCTGCTCCAGCCGCAGCCGCTGCTCGGTGCGGGCCACCTCGTTGCCGTGCACGCGATTGACCAGCTTGTCGAGCTCCTGGCCCAGCTCGCGCACGCGCAGGCGTACCTGCTTGAGCTCGGCGTCGACCGCCACCCTGGTCAGGTCGGCCTCGTCGCGCTCCCTGGAGGCGAGCTCGACGGACGCCGCGAGCGCCTGCAGCACCTGCTTGGCGCCCTTGCTGACGGCCTCGGCCAGCGCGGCCTGGCGCCTGCGCCGGGCGCGCTGAGCGGCCGCCTGGGCGCGTTCCTCGCGCTCCCGCCTGGCCGCCCGCAGCAGGCCGTCGGCGCGGCCCTCGATACCCTTGACGCGCTCCTCGGCGGTGCGCACCTGGAGGCGGGTGTCCATCTCGCGCTGCCTGGCGGCCTCCACGGCCGCCGCCAGGTCGTCGCGCAGGTCGGTGGTCGGCTCGGACTCCAGCTCCTGGGCGTACTCGGCCTCGGCCAGCCGGATCTCCAGCTCGGCCAGCTCCTCCTGGCCCTCCGTGCGGGCCTCCTCCGCCTGGGCCACGCTCCTGGCCAGGCGCTCGGCCTCGTCGCGGGCGGCGTTGGCGGCGGCCTCGATCTGGGCCAGCCGCCTGGCCGCGGCGGCGTTGCGCTGGTCGGCCTCCCGCTGGCGGGCCCTGACCTGGTCGAGGGCGCCCTGGGCGGCGCTCACCCCGGCCTGCGCGGTGGTGACGGCGCTCTGGGCCTCGCTGACGTGGGCCTGCGCCTGCTCCAGCGCCGTCTGGGCGACCTGCTCGGCCTCGATCGCCTCGTCGAGGGCGACGGCGCTCGCCTCGGCCCTGGCCTCGGCCTCCTCCAGGTCTCTGACGGCCTCGTCGAGCGCGGCCCGCACCTGGAGGACGGACGTGCCCCCTTCGGCCCCGCCGGTGGCCACGTGGGCGCCGACGAGGTCGCCCTCCTTGGTGACCGCCCGCAGCTCGCGATGCCGCTCGACCACGGCCCTGGCCTTGTCCAGGTCGTCCACGAGCACGACGTCGGCCAGCACGTGCTCCAGGGCCGGGCGCAGGTGGTCGGACACCGTCACCAGGTCCGCCACCCACCGGCCGTTGCCGGGCGCGGCCGCGCGGGCGCCCCCGGCCCCGCCGTGCCCGCCCCCGGCGACCAGCAGCGTGGCCTGGCCCGATCCTTGCGTACGCAGCAGCTCCAGGGCCTCCACGGCCGTGTCGAGGGTCTTGACGGCGATCGCCTCGGCCACCGGGCCCAGCACGGCCGCGACCGCCACCTCGGCGCCGGGCGTGACCTGCATCGAGGCGGCCAGCGGCCCCAGCATCCCGCCCAGGTCGGCGTCCAGCAGGGCGGCGCCGCCGTCGCCCTTGGCCAGGCCCAGCTCCAGGGCGTCGCGCCGGGCGGCCAGCGCCGCCACCGCGCGCTGCGCCTCCTGGTCGGCGGCGCGGGCCGTGCTCACGCCCGACTTGGCGGCCTGCAGCGCGGCGCGCGGCGCGTCGAGGCCGGACTTGGCCTCCTCCAGCGCGGCACGCGCCTCGTCGGCGACCGCCCTGGCCTCCTCGACCGCGGCCTGCGCGGCGGCCAACTCCTCGGCCAGCACGGGGTCGGCGGCGGGCGCCTCCAGGCGCTGGGCCTCCAGGTCTTCCCTGGCCTGGCGCTCGCGGGCGCCGGCCTCGGCCACGGCCTGCTGGAGCCGGCCGATCTCCTCCTCGGCGGCGCGGGCGCGGCTGCGTACGGAATCGACCCGGCCGCGCAGCTTGGCCAGGCCCTCGCGGCGGTCGGCGGCGGCCCTGGCGGCCAGCGCGAGCCGCTGCTCCTCGGCGCTCAGCTCGGCCTCGGCCTCGGCGCGCCGCTGGACGGCCTCCTCCAGCAGCTCGTGCGCCTGCTCCAGCTCGGCCTTGAGGATGAGCTCCTGCTCGCGCACCTCGGCGGCCTCGCGTTCGAGGTCTTCGGGGTCGCGGCCGCGGCGCTCGATGGCGGCGGCGTCGAGGGCGTGGCGGTGGCGCTCGGTGGCGAGCTGGTCGAGGCCCGTGATGCGCTCGCGCAGCGAGGACAGCCTGAAGTAGGTCTCCTGGGCGGCGGCCAGGCGCGGCTGGGCCTCGGCCTCGGCGGCCTCCAGCGCGCTCTCGCGCTGCTGCGCCTGCGCCAGCTCGGCCTCCACCTGCTGCCGCCTGGCCGTGATCGCGGCCTCGTCGGCGGCCTCGCGCTCCAGCGTGGCGCGCAGGATGCACACGTCGTCGGCCAGCAGCCGCAGCCGCGCGTCACGCAGGTCGGCCTGGATGACGGCGGCCTTGCGGGCGATCTCGGCCTGGCGGCCGAGCGGCTTGAGCTGGCGGCGCAGCTCGGTGGCAAGGTCTTGGACGCGGGTCAGGTTCGCCTGCATCGCGTCGAGCTTGCGCAGCGCCTTCTCCTTGCGCTTGCGGTGCTTGAGCACGCCCGCGGCCTCTTCGATGAAGGCCCGCCGGTCTTCGGGACCGGCGTGCAGCACGGCGTCGAGCTGGCCCTGGCCGACGATCACGTGCATCTCGCGGCCGATGCCCGAGTCGGACAGCAGCTCCTGGATGTCGAGCAGGCGGCAGGTGTCGCCGTTGATCGCGTACTCGCTCTGCCCCGACCGGAACATCAGCCGGCTGATCGTGACCTCGGTGTAGTCGATCGGCAGCGCGCCGTCGGAGTTGTCGATGGTCAGCGTCACCTCGGCGCGGCCCAGCGGGGGCCGGGAGGAGGTGCCGGCGAAGATGACGTCCTCCATCTTGCCGCCGCGCAGCGACTTGGCGCTGTGCTCGCCCATGACCCAGGCCAGGGCGTCGACGACGTTGGACTTGCCGGAGCCGTTGGGGCCGACGACGCAGGTGATGCCGGGCTCGAAGCGCAGCGCGGTGGCCGAGGCGAAGGACTTGAAGCCGCGCAGGGTGAGGGTCTTGAGATACAAGCGCGACCCCCTTCTCCTGAACGGACCTTGAACAGACCTCGGAAAAGCCTACTGGTCCTGGCCGCCCCGCGCGGGCATCCGCGTCGGGGCGGGGGAAGGGTGAATTCTCGGCAAATAACAAGGGACGCCTCTTCGAGACGTCCCTGGATCTTGCGCTCCGATCACTCTCAGGTGAGTGCCGGCTCGCGCTCCTGCACGCGGCTTAGCGCCTCGTCGCGGGTTTGCGCTGCAAGAGCGTCATTCGTGGCCTGAAGTCGGATGAGTTCTGCCTCCAGATCCCGGATACGCTGCTGCAGGCGGCGCATTTCCGAGACCATCCGAGGGTCAGGACCGCCGACGTGGCCGAGTAGAGCCTTCGCCATGGTAAAGGGTCCTCCACGCTGAGTGACCAGACTGGTTCGCGCACTTCTATTCCGCGGGAGGGGTGCGCGTGGTACCTAACAAGAGTCGCACCGGCAGTGTGGGCGGTCAAGTCGAACGAACCGCTGAGCCCTACTGATGGGCACTCCCGACATACAACTATACCCTATTTGGGCGGTTTGGCGAAACGTGCTACCTCTCCATGAACCCGGCCAAACTACCTCGGGGTTCGCTCCACCGTTCCACTACTCCATCCACCCTTCCCGGCGTGTCGCAACCCCTGAGCAGCTCCAGCAGGTTGACGCACGCCGCCCGCGGCCCCTCCGCGACCACCTCCACGCGGCCGTCGTCGGTGTTGCGCGCCCAGCCCACCAGACCGAGCTCCAGCGCCCGCGCCCGCGTCCACCAGCGGAAGCCCACGCCCTGCACCCGGCCGCGCACCCAGGCCGTCAGCCGGACGTCCTCGCCGCTCCCCGCCATCACATCCCCTTCACGCCACCAGCTCCATGGCCGACTCACGCACCGCCGCCTCGTTGAACGCCCTGATGGCGGCCGTCTCCCTGGCCCGCACCCAGGCCAGGCCCAGGATCGACGGGGGCAGCCCGGTGACGGGCACGAAGCGGAGGTCGGGGCGCACGAGCTGGTCGGCGGTGGGCGTGCAGAACAACATCCCACCCCGGTTCAGCGCCACCTGAGTCAAGCCCTCCTGCGTGGTCGCCACCCTACCGGCCAGGGGAATCGGACGTCCGGAAGGGGTCACGGAGGGTGCGATCCGCTCGTGCCACATGCGCGGCGCCGGCCCGTCCAGCCCGATCAGCGGGACGGAGGCCAGCTCCTCCGCCGAGATGCGCGCCCGCCCGGCCAGCGGATGCCGCACGGACAGGCCGAGCCGGTGGGAGACGTGGTTCAGCGCCGAGCCGGTGGCCAGGTCCGGCTCCGCCAGCGGCAGCAGCGTGAACGCGATGTCCACCAGCCCCGACCGCAGCTTCGTGAACGGGTCGGCCAGGGTGATCTCCACCAGCTCGACCGCGCAGCCGGGGTTGCGCCGCTCGAAGGCCCGCACGCTGCCCGTCACGACGTCCGTCGGCGTGGCCAGGAACCCGACCCTGATGACCCCCGTCACCTCGCGCGCCGCCGCCTTCGCCCTGGTCACGGCCTGAGCCATGCCGTCGTAGGCGGGCCGCAGGTCGGCCAGGAACCGCTCGCCGAGCGGGGTGAGCCGCACCCGCCTGCTCGTCCGGTCGAAGAGCCGGCCGCCGATCCTGGTCTCCAAGGCACGCAAGAGCTGGCTCACCCGTCCCGGCGACAAGTAGAGCCGCTCGGCCGTACGCGCGAAGTGCAGCTCCTCGCTGAGGACGACGAAGCACTCCAGCTCCCTGAACTCCATCCGGCACCTCCGATCGCTTAGCCCACCTAAAGCAAGCCTTCGGAGTTCGTCATTGTTCCCGCAGGCCGGCGACAAGAGGCTGAATCGCATGACGATGACAGATGTTCAGGTGAGGGCGCGGTGGCTGGCCGTGACCTCGGTCGCGATCGGCACCTTCACCATCGTGACGAGCGAGATGCTGCCCGTGGGCCTGCTGACCTCGATCGCCGGCGATCTCGGCATCTCGGCGGGCACGGCCGGGCTGGCCATGTCGGCCCCCGGGCTGGTGGCCGCGGTCGCCGCCCCCGTGCTGGCGGTGGGCGCGCGCCGGGTCGACCGGCGGCTCATCCTGATGGGGCTGATGGCGTTGCTGGCGGTGGCCAACCTCGCGGGGGCGATCGCGCCCGACGCCGCGGTCCTGCTGGTGGCCAGGGTGCTGACCGGGGTGAGCATCGGCGGGTTCTGGGCGTTCGCCGCCGGTCTGGGGCCACGGCTGGTGCCCGAGCGGTCGATCGGGCGGGCCACGTCGATCATCCTGGGCGGGGTGTCGGTCGCGTCCGTGCTGGGGGTGCCCGCGGCGACGTTCGTGTCGTCGTTCGCGGGCTGGCGCAGCGCGTTCGTGGCGACCGGCGTGCTGGCCCTGGCGTTGCTCGCGGTGCTGGCGGCGACCCTGCCGCCGCTGAAGCCGTCCCTTGAGCCGGAATCCTCCCCTACGCCGGAAAAGCGCTCCTCGTGGTTCTCAGGGCCCCTCAGGGTCATCCTGGTGCTGACCGCGCTCACCGTCGCCGGCCACTTCGCCGCCTACACCTACGTCCGGCCGTTCCTGGAACAGGTCGCGCACGCCGGGCCCGCCCTCGTCAGCACCGCCCTCCTCCTGTACGGCGCCGCGGGCGTCGCGGGCAACTTCGTGGCCGGCGCGCAGGCCGCCAGGAACCCCCGGACCACGCTGATCGTCCGGGTCCTGCTCATGGCGGTGCCGATGATCGCGCTCGTGACCACCGGGCTGCCCGCCCTCATCCCCCTGGTCGTGTGGGGGTTCGGCTACGGCGGCGTCGGCGTGACGCTGCAGCTGTGGATCATGCGCTCCGGCGGCGGCGAGCTGAGCACCGCGCTGTTCGTGTGCTCGTTCAACCTGTCCATCGCGCTCGGCTCGTTCGCCGGCGGGCGGATCGCCGACGCGCTGCCGGTCTCGGCCGTGATGTGGGCCGGAGCCGCGCTCACCCTGCTCAGCGCGGCCGTCGCTGGCATCGCGGGCAGGAGTAGGACGAGCGGTTCATGAACGCCTCACGCCTGATCGCGGTGCCGCAGCGGGAGCACGGCAGGTCGCGCCGGCCGTACACCTCCAGCGAGCGCTCGAAGTACCCGCTCTCGCCGTTGACGTTGACGTACAGGCTGTCGAACGACGTGCCGCCCTGCTCCAGCGCCGCCCCCATGACCGTGCGCACGGCCGCCAGCAGCTCGGCCACCTTCGGACGGGTCAGCGTCTCCGTCGGCCTGGCCCAGTGCAGCCTGGCCAGCCACAGGGCCTCGTCGGCGTAGATGTTGCCGACGCCGCTGATCAGCGACTGGTCGAGCAGCGCCCGCTTGATCTCGGTGCGCTTGGCCCTGAGCCTGCGGGTGAACTCGGCCTCGTCGAACGCCGCCTCGAACGGGTCGGGCGCGATGTGCGCGATCGGCTCCGGCACGCCGCCGACCAGCGGGCTCAGCATGACGTGGCCGAACGTCCGCTGGTCCACGAAACGCAGGTCGGGGCCGCCGTCGGCGAAGCGCAGGCGGACCCGCAGGTGCTTCTCCGGCGGCGCGTCCTGCGGCACGACCAGCAGCTGGCCGCTCATCCCCAGGTGGGCCAGGAGCGCCTCACCGGCGCCCGACAGCGGCAACCACAGGTACTTGCCGCGGCGCTCGGCGGACAGCACCGCGCGGCCCTTCAGCCGCGCGGTGAACTCGTCGGCGCCGGGCACGTGCCGCCTGATCGCGCGCGGGTGCAACACCTCGGCGGAGGCGATCTCGCGGCCGATCACCCACTGTGCGAGGCCGCGCCTGACGACCTCGACCTCCGGCAGCTCAGGCACATGGCCTCCTCGGGTACCTAACTCTCACCCCACGGGAACGCCCGGAGGGTTCGCACCCCTTCCGGCGCTCAGCCCGCGGGCTGGCTCTCGCGCTGCTCGCGACGGGCCCTGATGCGGGTCCACGCCGCCTCGGCCGCCTGCTGCTCGGCCTCCTTTTTGCTGCGCCCGGTGCCCGACCCGTAGGACTCGCCGCCGACCCGCACCATCGCCGTGAACGACTTGGCGTGGTCGGGGCCGCTCTCCTCCACGTGGTATTCGGGCACGCCGAGCGCCTCGGAGGCCGTCAGCTCCTGCAGCGAGGTCTTCCAGTCGAGCCCCGCGCCGAGCGAGGCCGAGCGCACGATCAGCGGGTCGAACAGCAGGTGCACCACCCGGAACGCCTCGTCGAGGCCCTTGTCGACGTAGATCGCGCCGATCAGCGCCTCAAGGGTGTCGGCCAGGATGGAGGACTTGTCGCGCCCGCCGGTGCCCTCCTCGCCCCTGCCGAGCCGCAGGAACCGGCCCAGCCCGAGCCCCCTGGCGACGTCGGCCAGGGCACGCATGTTGACCACCGCCGCACGCAGCTTCGCCAGCTGGCCTTCCGGCAGGTCGGGGTGGTTGCGGTAGAGGGTGTCGGTGACCACCAGGCCCAGCACCGAGTCGCCCAGGAACTCGAGGCGCTCGTTGGTGGGCAGGCCGCCGTTCTCGTAAGCGTAGGAGCGGTGCGTCAGCGCGCGCTCCAGGATGTCGGGGTCAAGACCGACCGACAGGACCCGCTCCAGCTCGTCTCTGGCGACCTCCACGGCCACCGGCTTCGGACCTGCGCCCACGTGCTTCCTCCTCGGACATCTTCCTATGGCGCGCCGACTGCGGAAGATGCCCGAAAACGTGGTGGGCGTCGGGGTAACACGTTAGCCCCGGCGTCCACCACGGCCGCGGGCGAACCGCCGCCGCACGCATCTGAGACGGTAACGCCGACCGAGGCACTTTGGCACCCGGTCGGCATCACGTCAACTGCTTCAGAATCAGGCGGACGGCTCGATGACCTGACGACGGTTGTAGGTGCCGCAGGTGGGGCACGCGATGTGCGGCTGCTTGGGCGAACGGCACTGCGGGCAGCTCACCAGGGCGACAGCAGTCGTCTTCCACTGGGAGCGACGGGCGCGGGTGTTGCTCCGCGACATCTTTCGCTTCGGGACGGCCACGTCACTTCTCCTGATCGTTATCTTTGTCGGTAATCAGACCTTGCAACGACGCCCAGCGGGCGTCGATCTTCTCGTGCCGGTGATCGTCGCCGGCCTCGGCCAGCTTGACCCCGCACTCCGTGCAGAGCCCCGCGCAGTCTTCACGGCAGACGGGGCTCAACGGCAGTGCGAGCACCACCGCGTCGCGGAACGTCGGCTCGAGGTCGAGCAGCTCGCCGTCGAGCAGCGAATCCTCCTCCGAGGCGTCCTCGTCGGAGTAGAAGAACAGCTCCTGCAGATCGACCTCGATCTCCGAGGAGACCGGATCGAGACACCGCGCGCACTCCCCGGCCAGCGGGGCCTGCGCCGTGCCAGAGACGAGCACGCCTTCCATCACTGCTTCGAGCCGCAGATCCAGCTCGACTTCGGCGTCTTTGGGGACACCGATCATGTCGACGCCGAGATCCGCCGGTGCCGGGAGGGTCAGGGTCATCTGCCGCATCGTCCCTGGCCGCTTACCCAGGTCATGAGTGGAGATCACCCACGGGGAGCGGGGGTCGAGGTGCTGAGTCATCCTGCTCTCGCTAGGCATGGCGAAAACGATCGCCGTCGTACAAGGCCGAAATGAAAGGATAGCAGCTTGCGCTCAGCCCCTGAGCCGCTCGACGAGCAGCTTGTGCACGAGATCGGGCACCAGCCCCGAGACGTCTCCACCATACCGGGCGATCTCCTTCACCCGGGAGGACGACAGGAACGAGTACTCGGGGTTCGTCGGCATGAACAGCGTCTCGACCCCCGACATGCGGTAGTTGAGCTGCGCCATCTGCAGCTCGTAGTCGAAGTCGCTGACCACCCTGATGCCCTTGACGATGGCGGGGATGTCGTTCTGCCTGCAGAAATCGACCAGCAGGCCGTGGAACTTCCGCACCTTGACGTTCGGAAACTCCTTGGTCACGGTCTGCAGGATCTCGATCCGTTCGTCAACGGTGAACAGGCTGCTCTTCTCGACGTTGATGAGGACTGCCACGGTCACCTCGTCGTACAGCCGTGCGGCACGGCCGATGATGTCGAGGTGGCCATTGGTGATGGGGTCGAACGACCCCGGGCAGACTACGCGGCGCAAGACGCCTCCCAGGTCTACGGGTTCCCGGCGGCGCGACCGTACCAAACGGACGCTTCGCCATAACGACGGACCCTCTCCTCAACGTAGCCTTCAGGCCACACCAAGGGCTTTCCCCTGCTTTCCCTCTCGAACGCCACCAAAGCCTCATCCGCCAGCCAGCCGTTGTCCCGCAGCAACGCCAGCACCGCCTGAACCTCGTCATCCGCCACCGCGTACGGCGGATCGGCGAACACGATCCCGAACGGCTGCGCCTCACCAGCTTTCGCCAGCATCCGCTCCACCTTGTCGGCCACCACGCGGGCACCCTCCAGGCCGAGCGCCGCCACGTTCGCCCTGATCGTGCGCACCGCCTTCGGATCCGACTCCACCAGCACCGCCTCGGCCGCCCCCCGCGACAACGCCTCCAGACCGACGGCGCCGGAGCCGGCGTACAGGTCGAGGACGCGGGCGCCACGGAGTCCGTACAGTGAATCCAGCGTCAAGAGGATCCCTTCCCTGGCCCTGTCGCTCGTCGGCCTCGTGCCGCGCCCCGGCGGCACGGCCAACCGCCGCCCACCTGCCACGCCTGCGATGATCCGCGTCATGTGACCCATTGTTCCGCATGTTCGCCCAGGTCAAGAGTGGACAAGTGTCTGCCTCGACTACGCAAGGGTGATTCACATCGGGGGGCCGGGGCCGCAAGATGATGACTGCGGCCTTCAAGGTGACCCACGTGAAGGCCGACCGGCGTGATCGTGAGCCCTTCCGCACGCCGGTTCCCTCGGCACCTGACCCGAGGGTGGGCCCAGCCGGGGACGGCATTCGGGGGGAGGCCGTCCCCGCGGCTGGGCATCATTCAAATCACCTTCTTTTACGGCACAGCCAAGGTCACCGCCACCCGCCGCACGCCTTGCGCCGAGCCCCGCCGCACACCGTGCCGCCGCACCGGCGCCCGAACCCAGCGGGAACTCAGCCCCGTGCGGCGCTCTCGCCCCGAAACGCCATCTCACCGCACCGGCGTGCCCCCGGCACGTGACGCGGCCCCGGCGTGGCGGTGGGGCGTGCGGCGACGGCGCACCCCGCCTTCCGACGCTCTCCAGCCGCCCGTCAGGTCTTCTCCAGGTACTCCGCTCGTTCGTCCGCCAGCAGTCGCTCGATCTCCGCGCGCAGCCCCTCGTGCCGTACCAGCTCAGGGTCCGATTCCAGCAGGGCCGCCGCTTCCTCGCGGGCCGTGGTGATGACGTCCTCGTCCCTGAGGAGTTGCAGGAGCTTGAGCGACGACCGCTTGCCCGACTGCGCGGCCCCCAGGACGTCGCCTTCCCGGCGCTGTTCCAAGTCGACGCGCGACAGTTCGAAGCCGTCGAGGGTGGCGGCCACGGCGTCGAGGCGGGCACGGGCGGGGGTGCCTTCGGGGAAGTCGGAGACCAGGAGGCAGAGGCCGGGCAGGCCGCCGCGGCCGACGCGGCCGCGGAGCTGGTGGAGCTGGGAGACGCCGAAGCGGTCGGCGTCCATGATGATCATGACGGAGGAGTTGGGGACGTCGACGCCGACCTCGATGACGGTCGTGGCCACGAGGACGTCGAGCTCGCCCCGCGTGAACGCGCGCATGATCGCGTCCTTCTCCTCGGGCGGGAGCTTGCCGTGCAGGGTGGCGACGCGCAGGTCGTGGAAGGGGCCCTGGGTGAGCAGCTCGGCCACGTCGAGGACGGCCAGCGGCGGCCGGCGCTCGTCGTCGGAAGACGCCCCCGCGAGGTCTCCCTCGTCGCCCTCCAGGTCGCCGATGCGCGGGCACACGATGTACGCCTGCCGCCCCAGCGCCACCTCCTCCCTGACCCGCTGCCAGGTGCGTTCGAGGTAGTGGGGCTTCTCGGCGGCGGGGACGACGTGGGTGGTGATGGGGGCGCGGCCGGAGGGGAGCTGGGAGAGCGTGGAGACCTCGAGGTCGCCGAAGACGGTCATGGCGACCGTGCGCGGGATCGGGGTGGCGGTCATGACCAGCACGTGCGGACGCCCGCCGCCCGCCTTCTCGCGCAGCGCGTCACGCTGCTCCACCCCGAACCGGTGCTGCTCGTCGACCACGACGAGCCCCAGGTCGGCGAACTGGACGTGCTCCTGGAGCAGCGCGTGCGTGCCGACGACGATGCCGGCCGTGCCGGAGGCGGCGTCGAGCAGGGCGGCGCGGCGGGCGGCGGCGCCCATGGAGCCGGTCAGCAGCGTGACGGCCGTGCCGCCGAACATGCCGCCCTGTGCCAGGTCGCCGAGCATGTTCGTGATCGAGCGGTGGTGCTGCTGGGCCAGCACCTCGGTGGGCGCCAGCAGGGCCGCCTGCCCGCCGGCGTCGACGACCTGGAGCATCGCGCGCAGCGCCACGACCGTCTTGCCGGCGCCGACCTCGCCCTGCAGCAGCCGGTGCATGGGGTGCTCGCGCGCCAGGTCGGCGGCGATCTCCTCGCCCACCTGGGCCTGGCCTTCGGTGAGCGAGAACGGCAGGCGCGTGTCGAAGTCGGCCAGCAGCCCGTCGGGGCGGCGCGGCCTGGGCTTGGCGGGCCAGGCGGTGGCGGCCTGGCGCCGCTGGAGCAGCACGGCCTGCAGCACGAACGCCTCGTCGAACTTCAGCCGCGCCCGCGCCCGCCCGATCTCCGCGAAGTCCTTCGGCCGGTGGATGGCGACCAGTGCCTCGCCGAGGTCCTGGAGCCCGTGGCGGGCGCGCAGGCTCGCGGGCAGCGGGTCGTCGAGCGGGCCGAGGGTGTCGAGCACCATGCCGATGGCGCGCCTGATCGCCCACGGCGTCAGGTCTTTGCCCGCCGGGTAGATCGGCACCGGCGCCGCCGCGAACTCCTCCGCGCTCGCCTCGCCCTCCTCGAACAGCTCGAACTCGGGGTGCGCGAGCTGCCAGCGCGGGTTCGTACGGGAGCCGAACAGGCCCACCTTGCCGGCGAACATCCCGCGCCGGCCCGGCTTGAGCCGCGACTCGGCCACGTGCGAGCCCTTGCCGAAGAACGACAGGTAGATCCGGCTGCCGTTGCCGTCGACGACCTCGACCTCCAGCCACGTGCCGCCGCGGTTGCGCATGGGCTTGCGCATCAGCCGGGTCACCTCGCCGACCACGGTGACGTGCTCGTCGACCTCCAGCGCGTCGAGCGAGGTCAGCTCGCCGCGTTCGGCGTAGCGGCGCGGGTAGTGGCGCAGCAGGTCGCCGACCGTCTCCAGGCCGAGCACACTGTGCAGCAGCTTGGCGGTCTTCGGGTCGAGCGCCTTCGTCAGAGGCTCGTCGAAACGGCTCACGGCAATAAGTTCTACCGCTTGCCGCCGACAGGAATCCTCAGCCGGCACACGGTCACGGCCGTTCGACCCCGATCAAGGCCCACGCGACCACCGCCAAGGCCCCCGGTCACTCCACGCCGATCAAAAGCGGGTAGCCGCCCTGCTCCCCGTCGTACACCACCAGGTCCACCTCCGGCCGCGTGCGCTTGAGGTGCGCCTCCAGGCGGCCGGTCAGCCCCTCCGGCGCCTGCCTGCCCGTGACCAGCGTGACCAGCTCGCCCCCGCCCGCCAGCATCCGGTCCACGACGGCGGTGGCCATGTCCTCGACGGACTCGCCGATGAGCGCCACGTCGCCGTCGATCATGCCGAGGACGTCGCCGGGCCGGCACACCCCGGCGCTGGTGAACGCCGTCCTGTCGGCGACGGTCACGTGCCCGTAGCGGGTGTGCCCGGCCGCGTCGGTCATCGCCACCACGTCGTCGTCGAAGCGCCGCAGCGGGTCGTGCACGGCCAGTGCCGCGAGCCCCTGCACGGTGGCCTTCGTGGGCAGCACGCTGACGGTCACGCCGTCCTGGCGGGCGATCTCCGCGGCGGCGGCGGCGACGGAGCGGACGCCGTCGTCGTTCGGCAGGACGGCGACCTCGCTGCCGGCCTGCCTGATCGCGCTCAGCACGGCGGGCAGGGCGGGCCGGGTGCCGGGCTCGCGCCGCACCACGACGGCGCCGCACTCCTCGAACAGCGCGGCGATCCCGTCGCCCGCCGCGACCGCGACGACGCCGCGGCCCGCGCCGTCGCGCCGGTCGCTCTCCGCCAGGTACGTGATGCGGATCCGGTGCGGCCGGCCCGCCCTGATCCCGGCCTCGACGGCCGGCCCTGCCTCGGGGACGTGGACGTGGACGTTCCACAGCCCGTCGCCGCCCACGACGACCAGGGACTCGCCCATCGCGTCGAGCTGCTCGCGCAGGGCCGCCACGGCCCGGTCGTCGGCCTCCAGCAGGTACATCACCTCGTAGCCCGCCCCCACCTCGCCCATCGGCGACACCCGGGAGGTGGGCTCGGGCACGTCGTAGTGGCCGGCGGAGGTGCCGCCGATCACTTCGGCGAGGGTCTCCAGCATGATCGTCGCCCCGGCGCCGCCGGCGTCCACGACGCCGCTGCGGGCGAGCACGTCGAGCTGGCCGGTCGTGCGGCGCAGCGCCGCGCGGGCCTCCCCCGCGGCCTGCCTGGCCACCTCGTACGGCTCCCCCTCCAGCCCCTGTACGGCCCGCGCCGCCGACTCCAGCACGGTCAGCACCGTGCCCTCGACCGGCCTGGAGACGGCCTCCCTGGCGAGCACGGCCGCCCTGAGCAGCCCGGCCCGCAGGTCGGGGCCGTCCTTGAGCACTTCTGCGAGGCCGCGCAGCGCCTGGCTGACGATCACGCCCGAGTTGCCGCGCGCGCCGACCAGCGCCCCGTACGAGAGCGTCTGCCACATCACGGCCGGCTCGACGTCGTCGGGCAGCGACTCGACGGCCTCGGCGGCGGACAGCAGGGTCAGGTGCAGGTTGGTGCCGGTGTCGCCGTCGGCCACGGGGAACACGTTGAGCGCGTCGATCTCCGTGCGCACCTGGCCGAGCGCGTCGGCGGTCAGGCGGGCCCAGCGTCGTACGGCTGGAGGGTCGAGGATCTTCATGTGCGCCTCCCGACCGGCCCGTATGCGCTACCGTTGTCCGAGGAGAATATCGCCGCTCGGGACCTGGTCCAGATGCTCTGGTTCGCGCCCATCGGCGTGGATCAGATATTCTCGTCTGGCTGGCCGGTTGTCCCGGCATGCCCTCCGCCCGTGGAATGCATCAGCGGACAGGGCTACATCGACTGTTTTAAGGAGCGATACCGTGGCTTCCGTCTGCGATGTCTGCCGCAAGGGGCCGACCTTCGGCAACAACGTGTCCCACTCGCACCGCCGCACCCGCCGTCGTTGGAACCCCAACATCCAGACGGTTCGCGCGGTCATCGGCGGCACGCCGAAGAAGCTGAACGTGTGCACGTCGTGCATCAAGGCGGGCAAGGTCACCCGCTAGTCCCGCACGTCCGCGAAGGCCCGCCTCTCCCGTCGAGGGAGCTGCGGGCCTTCGTCATGCCCTGGCCCGGCCCAAGAAAAAGGGGGGCTCTGGACGGTCGTCCAGAGCCCCCCTTTTCTTGCCGTGTGTCAGGTGACGACGCACTCCCCGGCGACCAGGCCGCAGTTCTGCGCCTCGGAGCCACGGCCCGTGGCCGTGAACGTGACCTCGACCGACTCCCCGGCCGCGAGCGGCACCGTCAGGTCCAGGATCAGCAGGTCGCCGTCCTGCGTCCATTCGGCGCCGTCCACGTCGGTGACGCGGCCGTCCACGGGGACGGAGACGGTGGGGTTCTCCAGCGTCTGGGGAGAGGTGTTCGACAGCGTCAGGTCCGCCGAGTACGTGGCGAGGCGCTGCTTGATCGTCTGCTTGACGTTGACCGAGCCGGCGTTGCCGCCCGTCGAGCCGACCGAGCCCGTGAACGTGGGCGCGGGCGTGCTGCCGCCGGGCGTGCCGGCGCCCGTGTCGGTGTGGGTGTCGTCCAGCGTCGAGACCTCGTCGCTCGGGGTCTCCGACACGCTCTCCTCGACCGGCGGGTCCTCCGTCTCCTCGTCCTTCGGCTCCGCCGGCTTCTTCGTCCTGCTCTTGCTCGGCGACGGCGTGGGCGTCGTGGTCACGCGCTGCGGCGTGCGGACGTTGGAGGAGGCGGTCGGCGTCGGGGTCTCGGCGGGCTCGCTGTCCTCGGCGGCCTCCTCCGCGGGCTCCTCGTCCGTCGGGGCCTCGGAGTCCTCCTCGGCGGGCTCGGAGACCGCGGGGCCCGGCGCGCTGCTCGTGACCTGTACGGCGGCGCAGGTCGCGCCCTCGCACTTGCCCGGCTCGCCGGACGAGCTCATGAACTTGACGCCCGCCACGGTGCCGCCGAGCACGACGGCCACGGCGGCCACGGACAGCAGCGCCACCCGGCCCTTGCCGGGTCCTGACGGGGCGGCCAGCACGTCGTCGCCGCCACCGCCGCCACCGGCGCCGCGGCCCTGCTTGCGGCGGCCACGGCGGCCCCGGGGCTCGTCGTCGTCCGGCCGGCCGGGGTCGTTGGACCAGCCGGCGTCGAGGAAGCCGGTCTCGGCGCTGGCCCAGGCGGGGGTCAGCGCGGCCGTGGGCTCGCCGGCCACCTTGATGTCGCCGGGCTCGGGCGGGCCGCTGTAGACGCTGGTGGGGCCGGACGGCGCGTCGAACCTGGCCGTACCCTCAGGGTCGGCCGCCCCGAACGGCCCGGTCCCCTCTCCAGGACGGCCGAAGGGCGGCTGGCCATCTCCATGACGCCCGGCGCCGGGATGGCCGGGGGCAGGGGCGCCCATACGGTCTGGAGGCCCGTCGAAGAACGCCGTGCGCTCGGCGGGCACGTCGAAGAAGCTCGTGCGCTCGGCGGCGGCGTCCAGCGGGCCGGGCCGGTCAAAGGGGTTCGAGCCGGGCGCACCAGGCGCAGGCGCACCAGGCGCGCCGAAGACGGCCGTCCCCTCGGGCCCGTTCGCGGGGAAGTCGCCGGTCGAAGGCCCGGAGAAGTCGCCACGCCCGCCCTGCTGGTCCCACTCGGGCGGCCGCGCGAAGGCGCCGGTCGTCTCGAACGGACCGGCTTCGTCCTCCTTCGGCCCTCTGGGGGGCGGGAAGGCACCCGCGGGGTCGTTGGCAGGGGGGAGGCCACCGGCGAGGTCGTTGGGCAGCGCGAAGGCTCCGGTGGTCTCGAACGGCTCCGGCTGCGGCCCACGCGGTGGCGGCGCGTCGGTGCGCCGCGGCATGGGGGCCCACTGCCCCGTGACCTCCGGCCGGTCCGGCAGCGACGGCCAGCCCGGCGGCTCGGCCTGCTCGTCAGGACCCCAGAATGCGCTGTTCCCCCGTTCGTCCCCGTCGTCGGATCCACCTGTGCCGTGGCGGCCCATGGCTGCCCTTTCTTTCCGGTTACAGTGGCCGCCAATCTTCATAACACCTTTACTACGCCGTTGTCACAGCAATCCCACGAGTCCTACCCCAAACTCGGAAAATTTCACTTAAATCGGGACAGATAATCACCCAAAGTGATCCCACCCGCGACGCCCGATTTCGCGCCCGTGCACCAGCACGCCCTCCCCCTCGGACACCCGGCCCACCACGTGCCACCCGTCCGGCAGCCGCACCTCCGCCGGGAACGCCGCCGCCAGAGCGTGATCCTCACCACCCGCGAGCACCCACTCCAGGGGGTCGGCCCCCAGCTCCTTGGCCGCCGCCACCACCGGCTCGCCCACGGGGAACGCCTCGGGGTCCAGCTCCACGCGTACGCCGCTGGCCTCGGCGACGTGCCCGAGGTCCTGCAGCAGCCCGTCGCTGACGTCGAGCATGGCGCTGGCTCCCAGCTCGGCCGCCAGCGGCCCCATCGCGTACGGCGGGCTCGGCGCGCGGTGCCCGGCCACGGCCTCGGCCAGCAGGGGCGTGTCGGCGGGCACCCCGGCCTCCAGCAGCGCCCATCCGGCGGCGGCGTACCCGAGCCGGCCCGCCACCGCCACCACGTGCCCGGGCCGGGCACCGGAGCGCAGCACGGGGGCCCGCCCGCCCAGGTCGCCCAGCGCGGTCACCCCGATGACGACCAGGTCGCAGCGGGTGACGTCGCCGCCGGCCACGCTCGCGCCGACGGTCGCGCACTCGTCGGCGAAGCCGTCGGTGAGCGCGTCGAGCCAGGTCAGGGGCAGGTCAGCGGGCAGGCCGAGCCCGACGACGAGCGAGGTGGGGGTGGCGCCCATGGCGGCCACGTCCGCGAGGTTCTGGGCGGCGGCCTTGCGGCCCACGTCGTAGCCGGAGGACCAGTCGCGGCGGAAGTGGCGGCCTTCGAGCAGCAGGTCGGTCGAGACGGCCACACGCCCGTCGGGCGCGGCGATGACGGCGGCGTCGTCACCCGGGCCGAGCATTACCGCCGCACCTTGGGGCAGACGGGTGGTAATACGATTTACTACACCGAACTCGCCGAGATCTCCGACTGTGATGACGCACCTCCTGACGCACACAGGGTACGGTGGGCGTTCGGCGTGATCCAATCGCCCGGGAGGACGTGATGGTGCAGGCCTACATCCTTATCCAGACCGAGGTCGGCAAGGCCGCCGCCGTGGCCCGCGAGATCTCCGGGATTCCCGGGGTCACTCAAGCGGAAGACGTGACGGGGCCCTACGACGTGATCGTTCGTGCGGAAGCGAGAAACGTCGATGAGCTGGGCAAGCTCGTCGTCGCCCAGATCCAGGCCGTGAGCGGGATCACGCGTACGCTGACGTGTCCCATCGTTCACATTTGAAGGTAGTCGTCGCATGCGTGCCGCCGCCGTCCTGCTCGTTCTCCTGACACTCGCCGGTTGCGGCGGCACCGTACAGGTCGAACCGCCCACCCCTGAGGGCGAGGCGGTGGCGGCCTGCGACAAGCTGGCCACCCTGCTGCCCCAGACCCTCGACGGCGACGAACGCGGCACGTCCGCGCCCGAGTCGCCGTACGTGGCCGTCTGGGGCTCGGGGACGATCGCGTTGCGCTGCGGCGTGCCCCGGCCGGCCAGGATGGCGCCCACCGACACGCTCCAGGAGATCGGCGGCGTGGGCTGGTTCGCCGATCCCGACAAGCCGGCGCTGTTCACGGCCGTGACCGACCCGGCCTACGTGGAGGTCACGGTCGGCGGCGAGCACGTGGCCGCCGAAGTGCTGGCCGACCTGTCCGGGCCGATCGGGCGACTGTCACCGCAGGCCGGGTGAGCGCGAGAGCGCGAGCTGGATGAGCCGCTCCACCAGCGCCGGGTACGACAGCCCCGAAGCCGCCCAGAGCTGCGGCGCCACCGACAACGACGTGAACCCCGGCATCGTGTTGATCTCGTTGAAGATCAGCTTGCCGTCGGCCGTGTAGAAGAAGTCGACCCGCGCGAGCCCCTCGCACTCCAGCGCCTCGAACGCGCGCACCGCCATCGCCCGCAGCTCCTCCGCCGTCTCCTGCGGGATGTCGGCGGGCACGGTCAGCGACATCTGGTCGGGGTAGTACTTCGCCTCGAAGTCGAAGAACTCCTGCCCGCCCTCGACCCGCACCTCGCCGGGCAGCGACGCGGCGGCCGGCTCGTCGCCGAGCGACTGCAGCACCGCGCACTCGATCTCGCGGCCGACGATCGCGGCCTCGACCAGCACCTTAGGGTCGTGCTGGCGGGCGAACTCGACCGCCGACTCCAGCTCGGCCCGGTCGGACGCCTTGGAGATGCCCTGCGAGGAGCCCGCCCTGGCCGGCTTGACGAACACCGGGTAGCCCAGCTCCTCGGCCTCCTTGAGCACCTGCTCGCGGTTGAGCCGCCAGTCGCGGTCGCGGATGACGACGTACGGGCCGGTCGGCAGCCCGGCGGCGGCGATCACCGTCTTCATGTACGCCTTGTCCATGCCGACGGCGCTGGCCAGCACGCCGGAGCCGACGTAGCGCACCCCCGCCATCTCCAGCAGCCCCTGGATCGTGCCGTCCTCGGCGTAAGGCCCGTGCATGACGGGGAAGACGACGTCGACGGAGCCGAGCTCGACGGGGATGGCGCCGGGGTCGTAGGCGACCAGCGAGCCGGAGCCCGAGGGCAGCGCGAGCGCCGCGCCCGTGGTGTCGACGATCGGCAGCTCGCCGTCCTCGATGGCGAACCGCTGGTCGGAAGCGGCCAGCACCCACCTGCCGTCCTGGGCGATCCCGATCGGGATCACTTCGTACTTGCTCCTGTCGATCGCATCCAGCACGCTGCCCGCGCCCATCAGGGACACGGCGTGCTCGGAATTGCGGCCTCCGAAAACGACGGCGACGCGTGGCTTGCTCATGGTGTCCGAATCTACCGGGGTGTCCCTGTCACAGCGAGCCGAGCACGCCGTATTCAGGTCATTCTCACACGCCGTACCGCTCCGGCTTGGGCGAGCGGGACATGAGGAGCATGCCGGCCTCCGACGGCGACATGCCGTCGTGGACGACGCCGACGACCACTTCGGTGATCGGCATCTCGACGTCGTGCTTCCTGGCCAGCTCCAGCACCGACTCGCAGGACTTCACGCCTTCCGCGGTCTGCTTGGTGACGGCGACGACCTCGGCGAGCGTCATGCCGCGGCCCAGGTTCTCGCCGAACGTGCGGTTGCGCGACAGCGGCGACGTGCACGTGGCGACGAGGTCGCCCATGCCGGCCAGGCCCGCGAACGTGTGCGCGTCGGCCCCGAGCGCCGCCCCCAGGCGGGAGATCTCGGCCAGGCCCCTGGTGATGAGCATGGCGCTGACGTTGTCGCCCATGCCCATGCCGGCGGAGACGCCGACGGCCAGGGCGATGACGTTCTTCACCGCGCCGCCCAGCTCGACCCCGATCACGTCGGGGTTGGTGTAGGGGCGGAACCACGGCGGCAGGTGGCAGATCGCCTGCAGCCGCTCGGCCACCGACAGGTCCGTGCAGGCCACGACGGTGGCGGCGGGCTGGCGGGCGGCGATCTCGGGCACCAGGTTCGGGCCGGAGACGACCGCGACGCGCTCCTCAGGCACCCCGACCACCTCGCGGATGACCTCGCTCATCCGCTTCGTGGTGCCCACCTCGATGCCCTTCATCAGGCTGACGAGCACCGCCCGCTCGGGGATCAGGTCGCGCCAGGCGGTCAGGTTGGCGCGCAACGTCTGGGACGGTACGGCGAGCACGACGAACTCGGCCCCGTCGAGCGCCTCGGCGGGATCGGTCGTGGCCCGCAGCCCGGCCGGCAACGTCACGCCGGGCAGGTAGTCGGCGTTGGCGTGGTCGCGGTTGATCGCGTCGACCACCTCCTGCCTGCGGCCCCACAGCGTCGTCTCGCTGCCGGCCTCCGCCAGGACCATCGCGAACGTGGTGCCCCACGAGCCCGCGCCGAAAACGGCCACCTTCGTCATTCGATCACCGTCCGGCCGGGTCGTAGGGAGTCGCCGGCGCCTTCTCGCCGCGCAGCTCGGCGAGCTGCACGGTGATCGCGGCCATGATGTCGGCCGTGGCCTCGCGCAGCACGTCGGCGTGCATCGGCTTGCCCGCGTACTTGGACAGGTCCACAGGCGGCCCCACGCTGACGCGGAACGTCTTGCGCGGGAACAACCTGGGCTTCTTCTCACCGTACGGCAGCAGCTCCTGTGCTCCCCAGTGCGCCACCGGGATGACGGTCGCGCCGCTCTCCAGCGCCAGCCGGGCCGCGCCCGTCTTGCCCACCATGGGCCACAGGTCCGGATCGCGGGTGCAGGTGCCCTCCGGGTAGAACAGGATCGCGCACCCGTCGTCGAGCCGCTGCGCGGAGATGCGCAGCGACTTGGCCGCCTCGCTGCTGCCCCGCTCGACCGGGATCGCCAGCAGCCCCGTCACGGCGCGCCCCAGGAACGGCACCCTGAACAGTCCCGACTTGGCGAGGATGACCGGCCAGCGGCCGTTGTTGTACAGGAAGTGCGACAGCAGGACGGGGTCGGTCCACGACAGGTGGTTGGCCGCGATGATCACACCACCGGTCCGCGGGATGCGCTCCCCGTGCCGCCAGTCGCGCTTGACCAGGAGCCGCGACAGCGGCTTGACCACGGCGACGGCGAAGCTCTCCCAGAAACGCGACGGTCGCGTGGGGCGGCTCATGCTTCCTCCAACACGGTACGGGGATGCGCCCAAGTCTCCCGGTTGGCCACGCGGGATGTCGAGGCGGGATGCTTAACCCTATGAGCATCCGCTGGTCCTTGGTCATTCCGGTGAAGACGCTGGTCGCGGCGAAGACCCGGCTGGCCGCCGCGACGGGCCCGCACCGCACCCGCCTGGCCGTGGCGGTGGCCAGTGACACCGTGGCGGCGGCGCTGGCGTGCCCGCCGGTCGCGCGGGTGATCGTGGTGACCGCCGACCCGGCCGCCGCCGGGCCGCTGGCCGCGCTGGGCGCCGACGTGGTGCCCGACCCCGACCGGGGCCTGAACACCGCCCTGCGCACGGGGGCCGCCCACGCCGTCCGGGTGGCGCCGGGCGACGCGGTGGGCGCGCTCCAGGCCGACCTGCCCGCCCTGCGGCCGGCCGAGCTGGCGGCGGCGCTGGCGGCGGCGGCCGAGTTCGACCAGTCCTTCGTGCCGGACGCGCTCGACGTCGGCACCACCTTCTACGGGGTACGGCCCGGCACGCCGTTCACGCCCCGCTTCGGCGGGGAGTCGCGGGCCAAGCACCTGTCCGGCGGGGCCAAGGAGCTGTGCGTGCCGGGCATCGACTCGGTGCGGCGCGACGTGGACACCCCCGACGACCTGCGCGCCGCCATCGCGCTGGGCCTGGGGCGGCACACGGCAGCGGTGGTCGCCGAGCTGTGGCCGGACGCCGGCATCACCCCGCCCGCCTGATCGAGGGGGCGGTGACGATCGCGAGGTACGACAGCGCGAGCAGCGCCACCCCCACCGCGAAGACCCCGTAGCCGCCCAGCCACTCCCCCAGCACGCCGCCCGCCAGCCCGCCCAGCGGCGTCGTGCCCCACATCAGGAAGCGCATGCTGGCGTTCACCCGGCCCAGGAGGTGCCCGGGGGTGATGCGCTGCCGGTAGCTGAGCTGGGCCACGTTGAAAACCACCCCGGCGGCGCCCGCCAGGGCCGCGGCGACGGGGAAGAGCAGCAGCCGCCACCCGGGCCCGGTGGCCAGGGCGGGGAGCTGGAGGAGCACGACGAGCGCCGCGGAGCCGTACAGGGTGGGGCCGACTCCATGGCGGCGCGTCACCCGGGCCACCAGCATCGCCCCCGCCAGGGCGCCGACGGCCGACGCCGACAGCAGCAGGCCGTAGGTGGTGGCACTGACGCGCAGGTGCACGACGAGGTAGAGCGGGTGGCCGACGGCGCAGACGCCGAGCGCCACGCGGGTGAGCGCTCCGCCGAGCGCGACCCGGCTCAGCACCGGCTCCCTGATCACGAACGTGACGCCCTCGCGGACGTCGGCCCAGAGCCGCCCTCTCTCCGCCGGCCCGGGCCGCTCGTCCGCCCGCACGCCCGACAGCAGCAGCCCCGAGGCGAGGTAGCCGGCGGCGTCGGCCAGCAGCGCGAACGGGGCGGTCAGCGCGCCCACCAGCCAGCCGCCCGCCGCCGGGCCCGCCAGCACGCTCACCTGCCGGGTCACCTCCAGACGGCCGTTGGCCCGTTCGAGCTGCTCCGGGGGCACGACCGCGGGCAGGAAGCTCATGTGGGCCACGTCGAAGAACACGGCGCCCACGCCGAGCACGAGCGCGACCGCGTACAGGTGCGGCAGGGTGAGCACGCCCAGCCAGGCGGCGGCGGGCACGGTGAGCAGGACCGCGCCCCTGACCAGGTGGGCCCGTACCAGGATGGGGCGGCGGCGCATTCGGTCCACCCAGACGCCGGCGGGCAGGCCGATCAGGAGGAACGCGGCGGCCTGCACGGCCGTCAGGAGGCCGAGCTGGAACGGGCTCGCCCGCAGCGTGAGCACGGCGGTCAGCGGAAGGGCGACGATCGTGACCTGGGTGCCGAAGCCGGAGATGCCGTTCGACCAGACCATGCGCCCGAAGCTGGAGATCCCGTCCGACCGGAGCAGGCGCCCGAAGCCGGAGAGCCCGCCCGACCGCGCCGTGCGCCCGACGCTCCCCCGGGGACCCATGCCGCGATCGTGCGTGCTCGTCCGCACGGGGGCAACCGATTACGCTGGACGCGTGCAAGGGACCGTACGGAGTTTCGACGAGGCCACGCGCTCGGGCACGGTGTTCCTCGACGACGGCAGCGTGCTGGAGTTCGGCACCGCGGCCTTCGACGCGGGGCCGCTGCGGCTGCTGCGCACGGGGCAGCGGGTCAATCTCGGGATGTCCGGCGGGCGTGTCGCCTATGTCACGCTGTCCACGTTTCCGGTGCCCGGCGAATTTCAAAACACGTGACAAACGTCACGCCCGGGCCGGGGCCCGGGCGTGCTGGTTCATCCGTCGGCCGGATTTATTTCTTTTTGCCGATCTTCTTGCCGCCCTCGTTCACCAGATCCTTGAAATCGGATCCGGGACGGAACTTGGGCGCCCAGCTCTCCGCGACGTTGATTTCCGCGCCGGTCGACGGGTTGCGTGCCGTGCGAGCGGGCTTGTTCACCATCTCGAACGCGCCGAAGCCCGTGATCGAGACCTTGTCGCCGCTGGCCACGGCTTTCTGGATGGCGTCGATGACCGCGTTGACGGCCTCCGTGGCCGTCTTCCTGTCGCCCACCCGATCCGCGATGGCCTCGACGAGTTCTCGCTTGTTCATGAAAGTCCTGCTCCCCCAGTTACGGCTCGGGGTTCCAGCTCACGACTTCGACGTAGAAACCCCTTACGCGCTCGAAAGTAGGCGGGATCGCGAGGGAACTCAATCACCCAGCGTGTTTTTCCGCTCGCGTGGCGTGTCGGACGGCTCCTGCGCGGCCCCGGGAACGGACCCGTGCGGGGGCTCATGCGGGGGCCCGTGCGGGGGCTCGTCGAGGGCGGCCAGAAACGCGTCGAGGCGGGCCGCGGCCCTTTCCGGGTCCCGCTTGGCCAGGTCGCAGATCGACAGGTAGCGGCGGGCGTGGCGCTCCTTGTCGGCGGCGGGCAGCATGCGGACGCGGCGGTGCGCATCGCGCAACCGCCGCGCCAGTTCGTCGTCCTCTAGACGGTCGTCGGCAGCCATGGCTGCCGACCATTCTCGTACGTGGCCACGTCGTCGGCGTGACGCAGGGTCAGCCCGATGTCGTCGAGGCCCTCCATCAGCCGCCAGCGGGTGTAGTCGTCGATCTCGAAGGGCACGACCTCGCCGGCCCAGCGGACCTGGCGTTCGACCAGGTCGACGGTCACTTCCAGCTTCGGCTCCGCCTCGACGGCGGCCTGCAGGGCCTCGACCTTGTCGCCGGGCAGGACGACCGGCAGCAGGCCCATCTTCGTGGAGTTGTTGCGGAAGATGTCGCCGAAGCGGGCGGCGATCACGACGCGGAACCCGTACTGCTGCAGCGCCCACACGGCGTGCTCGCGGGAGGAGCCGGTGCCGAAGTCGGGGCCGGAGACCAGGATCGAGCCGCCCTCGTAGGAGGGGTCGTTCAGGACGAACGTCGGGTCCTCCCGCCAGGCGGCGAACAGGCCCTTCTCGAAGCCGGTGCGGCTGACCTGCTTGAGCCAGACGGCCGGGATGATCTGGTCGGTGTCGACGTTGCTGCGGCGCAGCGGCACCGCCGTACCGGTGTGGGTGGTGAAGGCTTCCATGGAACGTGTCTCCCTTACAGGTCGGCGGGCGCGGTCAGGCGGCCGGTGACGGCGGTCGCGGCGGCGACCTGCGGCGACACCAGGTGGGTGCGGCCACCCTTGCCCTGGCGGCCCTCGAAGTTGCGGTTGGAGGTGGAGGCGCTGCGCTCGCCGGGCTTGAGCGTGTCGGGGTTCATGCCCAGGCACATCGAGCAGCCGGCCTCGCGCCACTCGGCGCCGGCGGCCTTGAACACCTCGTCGAGGCCCTCCTCCTCGGCCTGCTTCTTGACCATCATCGAGCCGGGCACGATGAGCGTGCGGGTCTTGACCTGGCGCCCGCGCAGGATCTCGGCGGCCGAGCGCAGGTCCTCGATGCGGCCGTTGGTGCAGGAGCCGACGAAGACGGTGTCGACCTCGATCTCGCGCAGCGGCGTGCCGGCGGTCAGGCCCATGTACTCCAGGGCGCGCTCGGCGGCGGAGCGGGCGACCGGGTCGTCGAACGACTCGGGGCTCGGCACGGACTCGCCCAGCGGCAGGCCCTGGCCCGGGTTGGTGCCCCACGTGACGAACGGGGTCAGCGTCGAGGCGTCGATCTCCACGACCTTGTCGAACACGGCGTCGTCGTCGGTGCGCAGCGACTTCCAGTACTCGACCGCCTGGTCCCACAGCTCGCCCTGCGGGGCGTGCTTGCGGCCCTTGAGGTAGGCGAACGTGGTCTCGTCGGGCGCGATCATGCCGGCGCGGGCGCCCGCCTCGATCGACATGTTGCAGACCGTCATGCGGCCCTCCATGGAGAGCTTGCGCACGGCCTCACCGCGGTACTCGACGATGTAGCCCTGGCCGCCGCCGGTGCCGATCTTGGCGATGATGGCCAGGATCAGGTCTTTGGCCGTGACGCCGACCGGCAGCTCGCCGGAGACCTCGATGGCCATCGTCTTGGGGCGGTAGGCGGGCAGCGTCTGCGTGGCCAGCACGTGCTCGACCTCGGAGGTGCCGATGCCGAACGCGATGCCGCCGAACGCGCCGTGCGTGGAGGTGTGAGAGTCGCCACACACGATGGTCATGCCGGGCTGGGTCAGGCCGAACTGCGGGCCGATGATGTGCACCACGCCCTGACCGGCGTCGCCCATCGGGTGCAGCCGGATGCCGAACTCGGCGGCGTTCTTGCGCAGCGTCTCGACCTGCGTCTTCGACACCGGGTCGGCGATCGGGCCGAGCACGGTCGGGACGTTGTGGTCCTCGGTGGCGATGGTGAGATCGGGCCGCCGCACCTTCCGGCCGGCGAGACGGAGCCCGTCGAACGCCTGCGGGCTGGTCACCTCGTGGATGAGGTGCAGGTCGATGTAGAGCAGGTCCGGTTCGCCCTCGGCGCGACGGACTACGTGTTGCTCCCAGACCTTCTCGGCCAGTGTGCGGCCCATGATCTCCTCCTTGAGAATCCTCCGACTTGCTTTCTCATATGTCGAGACTGCAGTATCGGTGTATGGACAACTCTAGCGGAGTCGGAGTACTCGACAAGGCAGTTCTTGTACTCAATGCCCTCGAAGCGGGACCCGCTTCCCTGGCTCAGCTCGTCCAGGCCACCGGCCTGGCCCGCCCCACTGCCCACCGGCTGGCCGTCGCTCTTGAGCACCACCGCATCGTGAGCCGTGACACGCAGGGCCGCTTCGTGCTCGGCCCGCGGCTGTCCGAGTTGTCCACCGCGGCCGGCGAGGACCGGCTGCTGGCGGTGGCCGCGCCGGTGCTGATGCAGCTCAGGGACCTGACCGGGGAGAGCGCGCAACTCTACCGCCGCCAGGGTGACGAGCGGGTCTGCGTGGCCGCCGCCGAACGCGCCAGCGGCCTGCGCGACACCGTCCCCGTGGGCTCCGCGCTGCCCATGACGGCCGGCTCCGCCGCGCAGATCCTGCTGGCCTGGGAGGAGCCCGACCGGCTGCACCGCGGGTTGCGCGGCGCCAAGTTCACCGCCGCGACGCTGGCCTCCGTCCGCCGCCGGGGCTGGGCCCACAGCGTCGGAGAGCGGGAGCAGGGTGTGGCGAGCGTCTCAGCGCCGATAAGGGGCAGCGGCGGCAAGGTGATCGCGGCCGTGTCCGTCTCGGGGCCCATCGAACGGCTCACGCGAGCCCCCGGACGCCTCCACGCGGTGCCCGTCATGGCGGCCGCCGAACGGATCACCGAGGCGATGCGCCGCACGTCATGATCGGGAAAAGGATGTATTTGGGGAGCCGAGTGCTGCCCCGGCGCACTAGCCTGAGTGCGTGACAGATCGCATCGAGGTAGCCGCCACTGAGCTGCGACCCCTGCTCGAAGAGTTCATCATGTGGGCGCGCGCGAACGCCCCTGAGAGCGACCCCGAGCTCGTGGGGCCCGCCGCTCTGTGGCACCGTCTCGCCTTCTCGCAGGACCTCGGCACGTGGAAGCGCGCCGACCTGCGTAACCTGCTGCTCGACCGCATGCCCAAGGTCGTGGAGGACCCTGACGCCGCCGCCGACGGGATGCTCCCCGCCGTCGACGCGTACCTGACGTTCCTCTCCCAGACCGGCCGGCTGAACCAGGGCTCCGACAGCCTCGCCGATCTGCAGGCCGAGCTGGACGACGTCGAAGACGAGTTCGTCGACCTCATGGAGGAGCTGCTCGACGACACCGAAGGCGACGACGAGGAGGACGAGAGCGGCGACCTGGGCGACTTCGAGCCGTTCGCCGACGAGCTGGCCGAGCTCGACACCATCAGGCTGCGGCCCGACACCGAGCTGGCCGAGGCCGCCCGGCAGGCGCCGCTGGTCGCCAAGGCCCGCGATCTGGCCGTCTGGGTGGGCTCGGGCCGCAAGGTCGGCGAGGACACCCTGCTCACCGACGCCGAGGTCGAGGAGGCGCTGGCCGCCGCCGGCCTGCCCAGGCCCGAGACCGACGGCCCCATCGCCGAGGCCGTCCCCCAGCTGTGGAACATCTGGAACCTCGCCGTCGACCTCGAATTCCTCGAGCCGGGCGAGGGCGGCACGGTGGCGGTCCAGGACGACACGGCCGAGTGGCCGTTCGACGACGACGAGGACGTCCTCGACGCCTGGATGCTCGGGCTCCACTCCGTCGACTACGGCGACCCCGAGCTCGACGACGACGACCTCACGATGGCCCTCGCGGGCCTGACCAGGGGCCTGCTCATCCGGCTGCTGCTGGCCGGCGGCTCGCGCGAGCGCGCCGAGCTGGCGCAGGAGCTCGCCGAGGCGGCCGCCGACCTCGACGAGCTCGGCGCCGACGCGTGGGAGGCGGCCGGCGACCCGCTCGCCCCCGCCATCGACTGGCTCATCGGGTACGGCATGGTCGAGCTCGACGGCGACACCGTCCGCCTGACCCCGCTCGGCACCGAAGGCGTCGTCCACCTCATCGACGACGCCGACATCGAGGTCGACGCCCGCCCCGCCATCGAGTCCATGAGCGCCCACGAGCTGCTCGCGCTCAGCGCCGAGCTGCCCGAGGAGGAGGCCGACGCCGAGTTCGCCGCCTGGATGCGGCTGCGCGAGCCGGCCAAGGCCGCCGAGGAGCTGCTCGACGCGGCGGCCGAGGACGACAGCGACGCCCTCATCAGGGTGCAGGCGGCCAGCGTCGTCGGCACGCTCGGCGAGGCCGCCGTCCCCGCCTGGCAGGCCGCGCTCAAGCAGCCGTCGCTGCGGCCCTACGCGGCCACGCACCTGAGCCAGCTCGGGGTGGAGGGGGCGCCCGAGCCGACCCAGGACGACACCCACTGGCTCATCCTCGACATGTGGACGATCTCGGCCGGCCTCGGCCGCTCCGAGTTCGTCAGCAGCCTGCGCGACATCGGCCCCGAGATGGTCAACGAGCTGCTCGAAGTGATCTGGAAGATCCCGCACGCGCACGTGGAGGAGCTGCTGGACCTGATCTCCCAGGTCCACCCGGACAAGCAGGTCGCCAAGGCGGCCCGCCGGGCGCTGTTCAAGGCCCGCTCGGTCTGACCCACAACAGAACGCCCCCGCCGTCCGAGCCGAACGGCGGGGGCGTCTTGTTGCACGCGAACGGTCAACCAAGCGCACATAACGGTGCTCAGCCGGGGAACCGGAGGAGCGTTTCCCTGGACGGGGGCCGGCCACGTGCGGTGGGTGGCGTCGCCCACGGCTTGCCATAAAACGCAAAAACGCCCTTTCCTGAAGGGAAAGGGCGAGCGTAGTCCCGACCGGATTCGAACCGGCGCTACCGCCTTGAGAGGGCGGCGTCCTGGGCCACTAGACGACGGGACCTTCGCGGGCTTGTGGCAGTGGTAGTCCCGACCGGATTCGAACCGGCGCTACCGCCTTGAGAGGGCGGCGTCCTGGGCCACTAGACGACGGGACCTTGCCCACAAGCTGCTCTGCCGGGCCTCCCCGGCAACGCAGGTAACTCTACCGCACCCGGAAGACCACACCAAACCGCTTATCCGGCCGCCGGATCAGCTCAGCAGCCCCCTGCGGTAGCCCTCCCCGACGGCGGCGGCGCGGTCGCGGACGTCGAGCTTGGCGTAGATGTGCAGCAGGTGCGTCTTCACGCTGGCCTCGCTGATGAACAGCTCCGCCGCCACCTCCTTGTTCGTGGCGCCGCCCGCCACCAGCCGCAGCACCTCCAGCTCGCGCGGGCTCAGCTTCCCCCTCGCGGGCCTGCGCAGGTGGTCGGCCAGCCGGCCGGCCACGGCCGGGGCCAGCACGGTCTCGCCCCGGTGGACGGCGCGCACGGCGCGGGCCAGCTCCTCCGGCGGCGCGTCCTTGAGCAGGTAGCCGCCGGCGCCCGCTTCGAGAGCGGGCAGGACGTCGGTGTCGAACGTGGTCAGCACCAGCACCTTCGGCCCCGTGCCGCCGATCCGGCGGATGGCGCTCACGCCGTCGAGGCCCGGCATGCGCAGGTCCATGAGGACGACGTCGGGGACGAGTTGCTCGGCCAGGCGCACGGCCTCCTCCCCGTCGGCGGCCTCGCCGACGATCTCCAGGTCGGGCTCGCCACCGAGCGCCGCCCGCAGGCCGTCACGCACGATCGGGTGATCGTCGGCGATCAGCAACCGCAGTGGGGGCATCAGTCCTGCCTCTCGTCGTTCGGGACGGCTGGGTTCGGGACGGCGGGATCCGGAGCGGCTGGATCCGGGGTGGCGGCGGGGAGGGCGGGGACGGCGGCGGCGATGGTCGTGCCCTGGCCGGGCTCCGACTCGACGGTCAGGGTGCCGCCCACGCCGCGTGCCCGCTGCCGCATGCCGTCCAGCCCGAAGCCGTCAGCGGGCCGCTGCGGGTCGAAGCCCCGGCCGTCGTCTCGAATGTCCAGGAGAACGCTTTCGTCCGTGTACGACAAGGTGAGGGCCGTCCTGGTGGCACCTGCGTGCTTGGCCACGTTCGCGAGGGCTTCCTGGGCCACGCGGAACAGCGCCGACTCCACCTCGGCCGCCAGGGCGACCGGCGTGCCCGTGACCTCGAACCGCAGCTCCACGCCCACCGTCTCGGCCCACGACCGCGCCAGGTGGCCGAGCGCGTCCGGCAGCTCGGTGTCCTCCAGCGGCTCGGGGCGCAGCGCGCGTACGGACCTGCGGGTCTCGGACAGGCCGCGGCGGGCCAGCTCGGCCGCGCGGTCGAGGTGGCGGCGGCGGGCGTCCTCGTGCGGGGCGCGGCCGGCGGCGGAGAGCTGCCCGATCAGGGCGACGAGGTCCTGCGCGAGGGTGTCGTGGATCTCGCCGGCCACGCGGTGCCGCTCGTCGAGCACGCCCGCCCGCCTGGCCTGGTCGAGCAGCCTCGCGTTCAGCTCGGCGTTCTCCTCCATGGCGGTACGCAGGCGCTCGACCAGGCGGCGGCGCCGGTCGTGCTCGGCGGAGACGTACCAGCCGGCCAGGACCAGCGGCACCGCCACGCCGGCGATGACGGTGAGCAGCGTCGTGCCCGCCTCGGGGCCCGCCTGGGCGGTCACGTTGACGAGCGCGGTGAGCGTGACGCCCGCCATGACGAGGCGCCCGGGGAGCAGGGCGATCGCGAGCGGGTAGCCGGCCGAGGCGAACACCACGAACGCCGCGCTCTTGGCGGCCAGGGCCGCGGCGAGGGCCAGGAGGACGAGGTAGTGGGCCACGACGAGCGCCCTGCGCGTGTCGCGGCGCCGGTGGAGCCACGGGACGGGAGCCAGCCAGCCGGCCGCCATCAGAGCCGCGACCGGCCACGGCACCGCCGCCCAGAGCCCCTGCTCGCCCAGCACCCCGTTCGGGCCGGCGCCGGTGACGGCGGTGGCGAGCGCGGAGATCGCGAGCAGCGCGTACGCCAGCCCCGCGTACACCCACCTCTCGCGCCCGTCGACCCAGCTCATGCCCCCAAGCCTGGCACGACGTCAACCGATCGGTGGATGGCGGCCGTCAACCGCTTCTCCGCCCGGCCGGCCGATGTGGCGGGCGGGCGGCCCGGGCGAGCATCGGGACATGACCGATCTGACCCGCAGAACCGCCTTCCAGCTCGCCGCCGCCGCCGGGACCGGCGCCGCCGTGACGTCCGTCCAGAAGCCGAGGAAAGAGGTGACCACGTTCGTGTTCGTGACCGGCTCGAACGGCACCGCCTCCGGCGACGCCGAGCTGGCGCTGCGCGGCCACCGCACCGTGGGCGTGAGCCTGCCCGGCCACGGCCCCGAGAGCCAGCTGCACCGGGCCTACCAGGCACCGCAGGACCTGGCGAAGCTGGCCACGCTGCCCTCGCCCATGGCCGGGGTGACGCTGGACGACTACGTCGAGGCCACGGTGGACGTGGTGCGCCGCGTCTCCCGGTACGGCCCCGTGATCCTCGTGGGCGGCAGCCTGGGCGGCTCGACGATCACCAAGGCCGCCGACGCGGTGCCCGGCCTGATCGACCGCCTCGTCTACATCGGCGCCTACTGCTGCACGAAGCTGCGCTCCCCCGCCGAGTACCTGGAGACGCCGGAGGGCAGGACGAGCCTGGGCGCCGCGATCCTGCCGGGCGTCGTCGGGGATCCGCGGGTGCTCAAGGCGATCCGGGTCAACTGGCGCACGAACGACGCCAAGTTCCTCGACGCGGCGAAGGCGGCGTTCATGAACGAGGGGACCGACGGGGAGTTTCTCGCGCTGCTCAACGCGTCGCTGCCGGACGAGAGCCTGGAGGTGTCGAGCGCGGACGCTCGCGGCCGCAAGGACGCCTGGGGGCGGGTGCCGAGGGTGTACGTCAGGCAGTCGCTGGACCGGGTGATCCCGCCGGCCTTGCAGGACCGCATGATCAGGGAGGCGGACGAGGCGACGCCGGGCAACCGCTTCAAGGTCTTCACAGTGCGGACGCCGCACGCGCCGACACGCAAGGCGTACCAGGAGATCACCGACATCCTGGACGGGCTCGCGCAATAAAAAACGGACGCCTCGAAACGAGACATCCGTTCACAAAATGCTGGGGTACCAGGACTCGAACCTAGACTAACTGAACCAGAATCAGTCGTGCTGCCAATTACACCATACCCCACCGCTGCGATCTCCTCGCGGAGCGCTTTGGCGACGTCCGAAAGAATAGCCCAGCTCGGGGGCTAAGACCAAAACGATTGCCGGACGGGGCCTCCGAAGCCCGCACCACGTGCGGGATCGTGCCAAGCTGAAGGGGACAAAACACCACGTGGAGGAGCCCGAGCGTTGGCCGAGAATCCGTTCTTCGCCCCTAGCGACCTGCCGTACGAGCTGCCGCCCTTCGCCGACATCCGGGAGGAGCACTACCTGCCGGCCTTCGAGCGCGGCATGGCGGAGCAGCTCGCGGAGGTCGAGGCGATCGCGAGCAGCACCGAGACCCCGACGTTCGAGAACACGATCGCCGCGCTCGAACGGTCGGGCCGGATCCTCGACCGCACGGCCACGGTCTTCTTCAGCGTCGCCGCGTCCAACACGACCGACGGCATCATGGAGATCGAGAAGGAGATCTCCCCGCAGCTCACCCGCCACAGCGACGCGATCAGGCTCAACCGCGCGCTGTGGGCGCGGATCAAGCAGGTCGCCGCCGACGACCCCGAGGAGGCGTGGCTGCTGGAGAAGTACCGCGACGACTTCATCAGGGCCGGGGCCGACCTGTCCGAGCCGGACCAGAACCGCCTGCGCGCGCTCAACGAGGAGCTGTCGAAGCTGTCCACGCAGTTCGCGCAGGCCCTGCTGAAGGCGTCCACGGAGTCGGCGCTCGTGGTGAGCGACCCGAAGGAGCTCGACGGCTTCGACGAGGCCAAGATCGAGTCGCTGCGCCAGGACGACGGCACGTACGTGCTGCCGCTGCTCAACTTCACCTGCCAGCCCGGCCTGGCCCAGCTCACCGACCGCGACGTGCGCCGCCGCCTGTACGAGCTGAGCGTCGGCCGCGCCCCCGGCAACTTCGCGATAGCGGCCAGGATGGCGGCGCTGCGGGCCGAGCGGGCGGCGCTGCTCGGGTTCCCCACCCACGCGGCCTACACCGTGGCCGACCAGACGGCCAAGACCGTCGAGGCGGTCGAGGAGATGCTCGGCCAGCTCGTCGGGCCCGCCGTGCGCAACGCGAAGCGGGAGGCCGAGGCGCTGGCCGAGCAGGCCGGGTTCGACATCGAGCCATGGGACTGGTCGTACTACTCCGAGAAGGTGCGCCAGGCCCGCTACGACTTCGACGGCGCGGCCATGCGCCCCTACTTCGAGCTGAACCGCGTCTACCGCGACGGCGTGTTCTTCGCCGCCACCAAGCTGTACGGCGTCACCTTCACCGAGCGGCCCGACCTCGGCGGATACCACCCCGACGTGACCGTGTTCGAGGTGGCGAACGAGGACGGCAGCCCGCTCGGCCTGTTCGTGCTCGACCCGTACGCCAGGCCCACCAAGCGCGGCGGCGCCTGGATGAACAACCTGGTCGACCAGTCGTTCCTGTTCGGCCAGCGGCCCGTCGTCATGAACAACCTCAACATCACCAAGCCCGCCTCCGGCCCGACGCTGCTGACCTACGACGAGGTCAACACCGCCTTCCACGAGTTCGGGCACGCGCTGCACGGGCTCTTCTCCCAGGTGCGCTTCCCGCGCGTGTCCGGCACCAGCGTGCCGCGCGACTTCGTCGAGTACCCGTCGCAGGTCAACGAGATGTGGGTGACCTGGCCCGAGGTGCTGGCCAACTACGCCAAGCACCACGAGACGGGCGAGCCGATGCCGGCCGAGCTGGTGGAGAAGCTGACCGCGGCCGAGACGTTCAACCAGGGCTTCAAGACCGTCGAATACCTCGCCGCCACGCTGCTCGACTGGGCCTGGCACAAGCTGGCCCCCGGCGAGACCGTGGCCGACCCCGAGGCGTTCGAGCAGGCCGCGCTGGAGGCCGCCGGCATCGCGTTCCCGCTGGTCCGGCCGCGCTACCGGACCAACTACTTCGCGCACATCTTCTCCGGCGGCTACAGCGCGGGCTACTACTCCTACATCTGGAGCGAGGTGCTCGACGCCGAGAGCGTGGAGTGGTTCAAGGAGAACGGCGGGCTGACCCGGGCCAACGGCGACCACTTCCGCCGCGAGCTGCTGTCCAGGGGCGGCAGCCTCGACCCGCTGACCGCCTTCCGCAACTTCCGGGGACGCGAGCCCAGCATCCAGCCGCTGCTCAAGCGCCGCGGCCTCGACTGAACGCCGCCGCGTGCTCGGCCGCCCACCGCGCGAACGTGCGCGGTGGGCGCCCCGTCACCTCCTCGACCGTGGGCGTGACCTGGTAGGCGCCCTCCGGCACGTTGCCGAAGACCTCGATCTGGAACTCGATCATCTCCTCCGGCACGCCCTGCGCCCGGTGGCGCTCGCGCATCTCGTCCACGGTCAGCTCCCTGAACGCGATCTCGCGGCCGATCGCCTCCGACAGGATCCGCACCTTGGCGGGCACGTCGAGCAGCTCGGGACCGGTGAGGCCGTAGGAGTGGCCCTCGTGGCCGTCCTCGGTGAGCGCGGTGGCGATCACGGCGCCGATGTCGGCCTCGTGCACCATCGCGGTCTTCGTCGCCGCGAACGGCTCCTCGATCAGGCCCCTCTCCCGTACGGGCTCGGCCCAGGCCAGCGCGTTGGCCATGAACTCGGTCGGCTGCACGTACGTCCAGGCCAGGTCGCTGCCGGTCACGGCGGGTTCGAGCGTGCCCGGCGACCAGCCACTGAGCAGCGTCACCTTGCCCACACCCGCCTCCCTGATCGCCTCGACGATCTCGGGCCCGTTGCGCAGCGGCGCGTACGCGGAGTCGGCGGCGTCGATGAGGTGCACGCCCTCGACGCCCTTCAGCGCCGGCCGGAGCGTCTCGGTACGGCCGAGATCCCCCTGGACGACCTCCACCCCTTCGGGCAGCCGCGCCCGGCCGGGGTCGCGGGTCAGGGCGCGGACCCGGTGGCCCGCCTCGAGAAGGTACGCGACGACGTGCCTGCCCACGGAGCCCGTGGCTCCGGTCACCAAATAGGTCATGACGCCGACGTTAGGCACTATTGCGGCACGTTCAGTTCCGCGATCATCCGGCGCAGCCACTCTTTCTCGGCCTGGCCGGCGGCGCGGGCGATCAGCAGCATGCCCCGGCGGTACGGGTCCGGCTCGTCCCGCGCCCTGACCGGCCGGCCGCCCTCGTAGAAGAAGCTCGCGGGCGCCTCCAGGAAGGCCAGCCGGCGGCTCAGGACCCGTGCCTGGTCGGCCGGGTCGGGCAGCGCCGACAGGAACGTCAGCAGCGCGAAGAACCGCGTCTGGTCGCTGATGTCGAGGTCGGCGGGCTCGCGCAGCCGCCGCAGCAGCTCCTCGCGGCCGGCGTCCGTGATCGTCAGCACCTGCCGGCGTGCCGCCGCCGCGCCCGCCTCCTCGTGCCGCTCCACCAGCCCCTTCGCCTCCAGCCTGGCGATCGCGGGGTAGAGCGCGCCGTCGCTGACCGGGCGCAGGTGGCCGGTGAGCGCGGTCAGCCGGGACTTGAGCTCGTATCCGTGCATGGGGCGCTCGTTCAGGAAGCCCAGGATCGTGAGGGACAGGTCGCCGCCGCTTGCCATGGGGTGCATCGTAACGCTATACCTCTTTTCGATATATAGCGAAAAGAGGTACCTGCGATGATCAAGCTGGCGCTGCCCATCTACGTGGAACTTCTCACCGCCGTGGTCGCGGTCGGCGTGATCGACCTGCTCTGGGTCTCCGGGCTCGGCGAGGCGGCCATCGCGGCCGTCACCGTGGGCACCACGGCCGAGTACCTCGCCTACGGGCTCTTCCTCGCCGTGCCGACCGGCGTCACCGTGCTGGTGGGCCGGCGCGACGGCCACGCGCCGCTCGGGCCCGTGATCAGGACCGGGTGGGTGCTGTGGGCGCTCTTCTCGGTGGCCGTGGCCGTGCCGGGAGTGCTGCTGCGCGAGCCGCTGGCGGCCCTGTTCACCGACTCCCCCGCCCTGACCGCCGGCTTCTTCCTGATCTCGCTCGGCGGGCTGCCGGTGTACTTCGCGCAGACGGTCGTGGACGGGGTGCTCAAGGGGCGGGGAGACACCCGGCGGCCCATGCGGCACGCGATCATCTGCAACGTGCTGGTGGTCGGGCTGGACCCGCTGTTCATCTACGGGCTGGGGATGGGAGTGCAGGGTGCGGCGCTGGCCACGGTGATCGCACGGGCCCTCACGCTGGCGATCGCCCTCAGGTCGCTGACCCGCCTGCGCGACCCGGCCGCGGGCGGGACGGGGCGTGACGGTGGGGGCCGCCGGATGGCGGGTGAGGTCGTTCGTACCGGGCTGCCCATGTCCGGAGATTTCCTGGCACGTGCCCTGGTGGGGATGGCGCTGGTGGAGATCGTCGCCGGGTTCGGCACGGCGGCGGTGGCCGGGTACGGGATCGGGCAGAAGGTCATGCTGGCCGGCGTCATGGTGTTCTACGCGCTGCGGCAGGCGGCGATGATCCGCACCGCCCGGTCCGAGGCCGCCGGGTCGCCGCTCCTGCTCGGGCTCGGGTCCGGCGCGGTGGTCGCGGTCGTCCTCAACGTGCTGGCCGCGCCGGTCGCCGGGCTGTTCACCGGCGACCCGGCGGTGGCCGTGGGCTTCCTGCGGTGGATGACGCTCTACCTGGTGCCCTTCGGCGGGCTGATCGCCGTGGGCGGAGTGCTGCAGGCGAGCGGGCGTGGCGGCCGGCTGCTCGCCGCCACGCTGGCGGGCTTCGCCGTGCAACTGCCCCTCGCGTACGCCCTGAGCGCGTGGCTCGGCGTGACGGGCGTGTGGCTCTCGATGGCGGCCGGCGCCACCCTCAGCCTCGCGGGCACGCTCACACCGCGCACGAACGCGCCGGCACCGCCCACGAGCGGAAGCCCGGTGGACGTGCCGGCGCAGTCTGCGGAGGTCAGCCCTTCAGGCGGGTCAGGGCGGCGCGCAGGCGGTCCTGGGCGCGTTCGCGGCCCAGCACCTCGATCGACTCGAACAGCGGCAGACCCACCGTGCGCCCCGTGATCGCCACCCGCACCGGCGCCTGCGCCTTGCCCAGCTTGAGGCCGTGGGCGGTGCCGACCTCCTCCAGTGCCTGCTTGAGCGACTCGGGGTCCCAGCTCACGGTCTCCAGGCGCTCGAGGTAGCCGGCGAGGATCGCCTCGGGGGCGTTCTTCATGGCTTTGTCCCACGACGCCTGGTCGAAGACGGGCTCGTCGAGGAAGAGGAAGTCGACGTTCTGCCGGATCTCCGACAGCACCCCGATGCGCGTCTGGGCCAGCGCGGCGACCTTGCTGAACAGCTCGCGGTCCCACGACGCGTCGAGGTAGGGCGAGCAGCGCTCCTCGAACGTCTCCAGCGGCAACGCCCGGATGTACTCGCCGTTGAAGGCGCGCAGCTTCTTCTCGTCGAAGAACGCGCTGGCGGAGTTGACGTCCTCCAGCTTGAACAGCGGCACCATCTCCGACCACGGCATGATCTCGCGGTCGTCGCCGGGGCCCCAGCCGAGCAGCATGAGGTAGTTGACCATCGCTTCGGCCAGGTAGCCCTCGGCGCGGTAGTCCTCAAGGGCGACCTTGTCGCGGCGCTTGGACAGCTTCTTGCGCTGCTCGTTGACGATCACCGGCAGGTGCGCCCACACGGGCGGGGTCGCGCCCAGGGCCGGCCAGAGCAGCATCTGCTTGGCGGCGTTGCCGAGGTGCTCCTCGCCGCGTACGACGTGGGTGATGTTCTGGGTGATGTCGTCGACCGCGTTGGCCAGCACGTAGAGGGGCGAGCCGTCGGTGCGGGCGATGACGAAGTCTTCCTGCGCGGCGTTGGGGAACTCGACGTTGCCGCGGACGAGGTCGGACACGACCGTCACGCCCTCGTCGGGGGTGCGGAAACGCACGGCGCCCTCGGTGAGGCCGCGCTCGCGGCAGTGGCCGTCGTAGCCCTTGTGCTCGGAGCCGGTGCGGGCGACCAGGGCCTCGCGCGTGCAGTCGCAGTAGTAGGCCCGGCCGTCGGCCAGCAGCTTGGCGACGGCCTCGCGGTGCTGCGGCTCGTACGCCGACTGGAAGTAGGGGCCCTCGAAGACCGGGTTGGTGCCGTTGATGCCGATCCAGTCGAGGGCGGAGATGATGCCCTCGGTCCACTCCGGCCGGTTGCGGGAGGCGTCGGTGTCTTCGATGCGCAGCACGAAGCGGCCGCCCGACTGCTCGGCCAGCGCCCAGTTGAACAGCGCCGTGCGCGCGCCGCCGACGTGGAACATGCCGGTTGGGGACGGTGCGAACCGCACCCGTACGTCAGTCACGGGAGACCACCTTGTTCGTGAGTGTGCCGATGCCTTCGATGCCGACGCTGACCTCGTCACCGATCTCGAGCGGGCCGACGCCCGCCGGCGTGCCGGTCAGGATGACGTCGCCGGGGATCAGCGTCATGACCGCGCTGACGTAGGCGACCAGCGCGGGGATGTCGTTGATGAGCTGGCTGGTGCGCCCGCTCTGCCGGATCTCGCCGTTGACCGTGGTCGTCAGCGCCAGGTCGCTCGCGTCGAGATCGGTCTGGATCCACGGGCCGAGCGGGCAGAACGTGTCGAACCCCTTGGCGCGCGTGAACTGCACGTCCTTCTTCTGCAGGTCGCGGGCGGTGACGTCGTTGGCGCAGGTGTAGCCGAAGATGACGTCCTTGACCCGCTCGACCGGCACCTCCCGGCAGAGCCTGCCGATCACCACGGCCAGCTCGCCTTCGTAGTCGACGCGCTCGGACAGCGAGGTGGGGTAGGCGATGCTCTCGCCGTGGCCGATCACGGAGGTGGACGGCTTGATGAAGATGAGGGGCTCTTCCGGCACCTCGTTGCCCAGCTCGGCCGCGTGCTCGGCGTAGTTTCTGCCGATGGCGATGACCTTGCTCGGCAGCATCGGGGCCAGCAGCTTCACCTGGGACAGCGGCAGCCGCTCGCCGGTGAACTGCACCTGGCCGAACGGGTGACCGGAGATCGCGGAGATGAACTCCTCCCCGGGGCCGCCCTCGACCACGCCGAACGAGACGCCTTCGCCTGTGGAGAACCTCGCTATACGCACCTGACAAGGCTATCGCCGCCGCCGGAGGGGTCCGTCACGTTTTCCGCGCGCCACCCCGCACGGGTCAGGAGCTGTCCATTTTTGGATCCAGAGTCCGTTTTGCAGGGCTTCGGGCGTGTAACAGCGGTTATTTGTGCCTTGAAGAAGACACCTAGGGAGGTGACGGATCGTGTCGGACACGATGTCCAACCGGCCCGGCGGGGCCACCGCGACGGGAACCGTGCCACGGGCCAGAACCCAGGAGAGCACGACCTCGCTGGTCACGGAGAAGGGCACCACGAGCATCGACGACGGTGTCGTCGCCAAGATCGCCGGCCTGGCGGCCAGAGAGGTGTCCGGCGTGTACGCCATGGGCGGAGGCGCGGCACGGGCACTGGGAAGCGTCCGCGGCATCGTCGGCGGGGACCGGAACGTCTCCCAGGGCGTGTCGGTCGAGGTGGGCGAGCGGCAGGCGGCCGTGGACCTCGACCTCGTCGCCGAGTACGGCACCGCGATCCCCGACCTGGCGGCGGCCGTCAGGAAGAACGTGATCGGGGCCGTCGAGCGGATGTGCGGGCTCGAGGTCACCGAGGTCAACATCCGCGTGGACGACGTCCACCTGCCCGACCAGGACCGCGACCGGGACCGGGGGTCCGACGGGCAGAGGGGGGACGCGCAGCCGGAGCCCCGCGTCCAATGACCGCACCCACCCCGCCGAGCCCCGCCCCAAGCTCCGCCCCGAGCCCCGCCGCCGGCCCGGCGGGCCCTGGCGCCGAGGAGCGCTCCGGGGCCGCCACCGAGGCGCGGCTGATCGCCGATCGGGCGCTGGCCTGCCGGGGTGTGGCGCGGCTGTCCGGCGGGCCGTTCGGCACGGTGGCCACCTACCTGCCGGGACAGCGCCTCACAGGCGTGTCCGCGGACGAGCGCGAAGTGGAGATCGCGATCGTCGCCACGCTGGACCGCCCGCTGCCGCAGACCGCCGACGAGGTGCGCGCCGCCGTGGCGGACCTGGCCGGGGACCGCCCGGTGCACGTGCGCGTCGACGACATCATCGTGGAGGGAACATGAACAACATCCAGTGGATGCCGCTCATCGGCATGGCCGTCGGCATCGTGCTCGGGCTGGCCGGCGCGTTCGGCGGGCTCGGCGCGTTCCTGCTCGTGCTCGTCCTGGGCGCGGTCGGGTTCCTGGTGGGCAGGATCGCCGAGAGCGGCGAGATCAACCTGTCGGGGCTGTCCGTGAGGCGTAAATGACCGTGACGGTGCCCGCCCAGCGGCGCGCTCCCCTGCCCGCGCCCGAGCGGCGCGGCCGCACGGAGGTCGCCGACCGGGTGGTGAGCAAGATCGCCTGCGTGGCCGCCGCGGAGGTGCCCGAGGTCCGCGACGTGCAGCCGCGCGGGCTCCCGTGGACGCCGTCGGCCGGCGAGGTGCACGGCGACCAGGCCGTCGTACGGCTCAACGTCAGCGTGGCCTACCCGGCGCCGCTGCACGCGGTGGCGGCCCGGCTGCGCGAGCACGTCATCGACCGCGTCGCCGCCCAGACCGGCCTGCACGTCACGCGCCTGGACATCACGATGACCGACGTGGGCGGGGACCTGCCATGACCGAACACGAACCACCACGCTTCAGGACCACCGACCCGGACCGCGACCACCTCGAAGGCGGTGCGCACCGGGCCACCGCCGCCCCGCCGCGCCCGGAAACCGGCGATCAGGCCACTGAGCGGGCCGATCACCGCACGAGCCGGGCCGATCACGCCGATCACCGGACCGATCGGGCCGCCGACCGGGCCGCCCTGCGGGCGTTCAGGCCGCGGCGGCGCGTTCCCGCCATGATCGTGGCGGCGTTGCTCGCGTTGCTGAGCCTGCTCGTCCTCGCCGAGACGGTCTCGGCCCTGGCCGGACGCCCCCTGCGCTGGGTCCCGTACGACCGGATGCTGGCCTGGGCGGGCTCCACATTGTGGTCGGACCCGAGGGTCCTGGCGGGGGCGGCGGTGGTGACGCTGGCCGGGCTGGTGTTGCTGGCGATCGCGCTGGTGCCGGGCCGGCCGAGGATGGTGCCCGTGCGGAGCGGGGATCCTGACCTGGTCATCGGGCTGCGTCCCAGGAGCGTCACCCGGGCCCTGGCGCACGCGGCCGAGCAGGTGCCGGGCGTGCGCTCGGCCCGTGCGACGCTGCGCGGCCACACGTTCGCCGTCACGCCGGTCACGTGCGGGCGGGACGTGGACGGCTTCGGCCAGGACGTGCGGGCCGCCGTGCTGTCGAGGCTGGCGGCGCTGGACCTCGTGGAGCCGTACCGGGTGTCGGTGAATGTCAGGGAGCAGCGGTGATCAAGGGGATGAACGGCAGGAGGACCGGGCGGGGCAACCGGTGGGGGCTGGCCCTGGTGGGGCTGGTGCTGGCGATCCTGGGCGGCTCGGCGCTGGCGCGCGGGCTGGGCGCGTTCCCGCAGAACTGGGCCGCCGCGCGCACGACGGTGGTGGACGGCAACGTGGTCGCCTTCTTCGCGCGCACCAGCCCGGGGATCTGGTGGCTGGTGGCGCTGGCCGCGCTGGTGGTGGCGGTGCTGGCGGTGCGGTGGCTGCTCGTGCAGGGGCGCAGGGACGCGCGGCGCGTGCTGCGCATCGAGGACGGCCCGACCGGCGTGACGGAGGTGTCGGAGTCGGGGATGGCGCAGGCGGTGGCCGCGGACGTGGAGTCGAGCCCGGCGGTGTTCCATGCCGCCGCGCACCTGGTGGGCCCGCGCCCGGAGGTGCGGTTGCGGGTGGTGGCCGACGAGTCCGCGCCCATGGGCGAGCTGAGCCGGCACCTGTCGGCGGTGGCGTTGCCGCACGTACGGGACGCGCTGGACCGGGATCGGGTGCCGGCGGTGGCCCGCGTTAGCCTGGAGCCCTCACCTTCGCCGCACCGAGTCGTGCGCTGACGAGAGGGGTCCTCTGGTGTCCGTCGTGAAGATCAACGTGCTGACCGTGCCCGCCGGGATGCGGGACGAGCTCGAACGGCGCTTCTCCAACCGCGCCGGGATGGTGGAGTCGGCCGACGGGTTCGAGTGGTTCGAGCTGCTGCGGCCGGTGGAGGGCACGGACCAGTACCTCGTCTACACGCGCTGGCGCTCGGAGGAGGACTTCCAGAAGTGGCAGCAGGGCGAGGCGTTCCGGCGCGGCCACGCGCAGGCGGCCGCCGCGGCGGCCGAAGGCGGCCAGGGGCATGGGCACGGCCACGGGCAGGGGCCCGCGGCGACCGGGTCTGAAGTGTGGACGTTCGAGGTCGCCGAGAGCACCGGCCCTAAGGAGTAGGGGTCAGCCGTCGAGCGGGTTGCGGATGATGCGGTCGACGATGCCGTCGCGCACGAACCGCGCCGCGAAGCTCGACGGCTTGCGCGCGCCCTGGTCGGCGATGCAGACGCTGAACTCCTTGGCGATCTCCAGCCGCGGGTGCCGCTCCAGCACCTCCTCACGGACGCGGGCGGGGATCTCGTCGGTGCGGCGGCCCGAGATGTCCATGCCGGTCGACAGCTCCAGCAGGTGCCCCTCGGGGTCTTCTTCCAGGGGCACCTCCGCCCACATGTGCCGGATGATGACCTCGCAGGCGCGGGTGCGGCGCTCGGGCGACCAGCCGGCCCCGGCGCAGAAGGCCCAGGCGACGTGCCCGCCGGCCTCTTCGTACGGCACGGTGTGGCTGTCGAACTCGGCCGCGAGCCCGATGTCGTGCAGCATGGCCGACACGTAGAGCAGCTCGGCGTCGAACGCGATATTGCGGGTCTGGGCGTAGGCCGCCGCCCACAGGTAGGCGCGGATCGAGTGGTTGAGCAGCGAGGGCGTGTGATACTGGGCGGCCACCTCCAGCGCGCCGCGGGCGGCGGGCGTGTCGGGGATCACCAGGTCGTCGAATCTCACGGCACCAGCATCTCATCAGGCGGCTAACGAATCGGGCACTCAACTTGACCAGATGATCGAGATGGCGAAAGCATGTCCCGCCTTCACCTTTTTGTCCTGAAAGGAACCTGGCGTGCGCCGCCTCGCGATCCCTCTTGCCTTCATGCTGGCCACCGGCACTCTGACCGGGGCCCCGGCGCAGGCGGCCGACAAGGTGACGCGCACCGCCGAGTGCCAGGGCGACTGGCTGCCCGGCACGCCGACGGCCGAGGACGTGATGAAGGGCGAGATCTCGCTGGTGGGCCTGCCGGCGTACAAGCTGGGCAAGAGCATCGACTGGGCCGCCAGCCCGTACCGGAACAGGTCGTGGGAGTTCGTCTTCCAGTCGCTGCGCTGGATGGGCACCCTCGTCGTCGAGTACGAGAACACCGGCGAGCGGCGCTACCTCGACCGCGCCACCGAGATCGCCGAGGACTGGGTGGCCGGCAACAAGTACGGCGCCAAGGGCACCCCGTCCTACGTCTGGAAGGACCACCCCGTCTCGCTGCGCACGCAGCCGCTGCTCTGCCTCAGCAGGCACGTCGACGCGAGCTGGCTCAAGGACAGCCTGGCCACGCACGCCAAGCTCCTGTCGAACCCGAGCCTGTACAAGAAGGGCCACAACCACGGCATCGACCAGGACATCGCCCTCATGGGCATCGGCTGCCGGTACGGCCGCAAGGACTGGGCGAGCCTGGCCTCCCGCCGCCTGACGGGCACGGTGAAGCTGGACGTCGACGCGCAGGGCGCCCTCATGGAGCAGGCGCCGCGCTACGCCGTCTACGTGTACGGCCGCCTCCAGGTCGCGATGACGAACATGAAGGCGTGCGGCCGCAAGGTGCCCGGCGAGATCGCCGAGCGCGCCGAGGCGCTGAAGGACTTCATCGCCCACGCGACCATGCCGAACGGCTTCATGGTGCCCATCGGCGACGGCAGCGCCGAGACCGAGCCGAAGATGGAGACGGGCACGCCGAAGCAGGAGGTCAAGACGTACCGGGCCGGGTACGTCTTCGGCCGCACCGCCTGGGGCAAGCCGGAGTCGGCGTACTACTCGATCAGGTTCGGCCCCGGCATGAAGTTCCACGGCCACGAGGACCACCTGGGCGTCACGTACTACGCGCAGGGCCGCGACATCCTGATGGACGGCGGGTTCCACTCCTACGAGAAGAGCTCCTACCGCTACTGGACGCTCTCCCCCGAGGCGCACAACGTGCCGACCGTGGTGGGCGCGAAGTTCCGGCCGCGCACGGCCAGCAAGCTCGTGGACACCTCGTACGGCAAGGACCGGCAGGCGTTCAAGCTGACCGACAAGGCGTACGGGGTCAGCCGCACCAGGTCGGTGCTCGTCAACCACGGCGAGGACCTGATGGCGGTGCTGGACACGGCGTCGGGCGGCAAGAAGGTGAGCACCATCTGGCGCTTCGCCCCGTCGCTCAAGGTCGTCTCGAACAGCGGCGGCAAGGTGGTGCTGGCCGACGGCAAGTTCAAGGTCACCCTGCTGCAGTTCTCCTCCTGTGACCAGGTCGGCGGCCAGAAGGTGGAGCGCGGCGGCAGGCTCGGCTGGGTCTCCCCCACGTACCTGTCGAAGCAGGCCACGAACGTGGTGGTGTCCCCGGCGGCGAAGTCGCTGCTGACGGTCATCGTGCCGGGGACGGACTCGCCCAAGGTGTCGTGCTCCGGCGGGAAGGTCACCGTGGACGGCGTGTCCTTCTCCGCCGGGCTCATCTGAGGTCAGCCGCAGTCGCGGCCGGCGCGCAGCAGGCCGTAGGTGACCGCCTGCTCCAGGGCCTGCCAGGAGGCGTCGATGATGTTCTCGGCGACGCCGACCGTGGCCCACTCGGTGCTCTCGTCGCTGGAGGTGATGAGGACGCGGGTGATGGCGTCGCTGCCGTGCGTGCCCTCGAGTATGCGGACCTTGAAGTCGACCAGCTCCAGCCTGGCCAGCTCGGGGTAGAGCTTCTCCAGCGCCATGCGGACGGCCTTGTCGAGGGCGTTGACGGGGCCGTTGCCCTCGCCGGTGGCCACGATGCGCTCGCCCTTGGCGTGCAGCTTGACGGTGGCCTCGCTGACCAGCTCGCCGCCCTTGGTGCGCTCGACGATCACCCGCCACGACTCGACCTCGAAGTGGCGCCGGCGCTCGCCGTGCACGGTGTCGCGCAGCAGCAGCTCGAACGAGGCGTCGGCGGCCTCGAAGGTGAAGCCGCGGGACTCCAGGTCCTTGACCCGCTCGACCAGCGCCTTGGTGTGCTCGGGGGTCAGCTCGTAGCCCAGCTCGCGGCCCTTGAGCTCCACGGAGGCGCGGCCGGCCATGTCGGAGACGAGCATGCGCATGTCGTTGCCCACCTGGGCGGGGTCGATGTGCTGGTAGAGGTTGGGGTCGACCTTGATGGCGCTGGCGTGCAGGCCGGCCTTGTGGGCGAAGGCGGAGGTGCCGACGTAGGGGGCGTGCGAGTTGGGGGTGACGTTGGTGACCTCGGTGATCGCGTGGGCGATGCGGGTCATCTCGGCCAGCGACTCCTGGGGCACGAGGTCGAAGCCGCGCTTGAGCTGAAGGTTCGCGACGACGGTGAAGAGGTTGGCGTTGCCGGAGCGCTCGCCGTAGCCGTTGGCGCAGCCCTGGACGTGCGTGGCGCCCGCCTTGACGGCCGCCAGCGTGTTGGCGACGGCGCAGCCGGTGTCGTCGTGGCAGTGGATGCCGACGCGGGCGCTGGTGCGCACGGCGTCCTGGACGATCTCGGCGAGCTCGTCGGGGAGCATGCCGCCGTTGGTGTCGCAGAGGGCGATGACGTCGGCGCCCGCCTCGGCGGCGGTCCTGATCACCTCCAGCGCGTAGGCTGGGTTGGACTTGTAGCCGTCGAAGAAGTGCTCGGCGTCGAGGAAGACCCGCTGTCCCTCCGCACGAAGGTGAGAGACCGTGTCGCGGATCATCGCGAGGTTCTCCTGGAGAGTCGTGCGGAGGGCCAGCTCCACGTGCCGGTCGTGACTCTTGGCGACAAGGGTCACGACCGGCGCGCCGGATTCGCGCAAGGCGGCCACCAGGGGGTCGTCGGCGGCCTTCACACCTGCCCGGCGGGTCGCGCCGAACGCGGCTAGTTGCGCGTGCTTCAGGTCGAGCTCTGTTCGAGCGCGCCTGAAGAACTCTGTGTCCTTGGGGTTGGCGCCCGGCCAGCCCCCTTCGATGAAGCCGACGCCCAGGCCGTCCAGGTGCCGCGCGACGGCGAGCTTGTCGGCGACGGTGAGGTTGAGGCCCTCTTGCTGTGCGCCGTCACGCAGCGTCGTGTCGTATACGTGGAAGCGGTCGTCGGCCATGAGTCTCTCTTCTCCGCGGAGGTCCGTAGGTGTCCGTGTGTTCGGAAGACAAGGTGCGTGTTCGGGAAAACAAAAAGACCCCTCACGGACGTGAGAGGTCTGCGCGCTGGCGGTGTCCCTGTGTCAGCCAGCGCGCCTGCCGATAATGAGCAGACCGTAGAACATGGTGCCGTCCAGTCTGCCATATGTATTCACCATCCGGCACGCGGGTCTCAGCACGTGGGACACCGCCGCTCGTCACACCTGGACGCCGACGCCTCCGGTGATCAGGCGCTCCAGCGCCGCCGGGTCGAACGCCTCGTCGCCCAGCATCTGGCCGTCGAGCACCACGGTCGGCGTGCCCTGCAGCGGGATCTTGGCCGTCTCGGTCAGGTGCGCCTGCGCGTACGTCTGCGAGGTGACGCACGCGTCGACCGACGCGCCCGCCTTGCGCGCCGCCCTGGTCAGCTCCTCGACGGTGAACCCGGAGGCCACGCCGTGCGGCGCGGGCTGCATGGCGTACACCTCGTCCCTGAACGCCAGCCAGCTCCCCTCCGGCACGCAGCGGGCGGCCGCGGCGGCGCGGATGGAATTGGAGCGCATCGGCTCGTCGCGGAAGATCGTCACGGTGTGGAAGACGACCTTGACCTTGCCCTCCTGCGCGAGCTTCCTGATCGTCGCGTCCACCTTGGAGTGCATGTCCTTGCAGACGGGACAGTCGAAGTCCTCGTACACGTCGAGCACGGGAGCCTCGCTCCCCAGGTCGGCCAGGATCATCGAGCCGTCCGCCTGCCGGGTGAGCGTCACCTCGCCGGACGACGACACGCCCGGTGGAGAGAACGCCAGCACCCCGAGTACGGCGATCGCCACGCACGCCAGCGCGACCGCCAACAACCGCTTCTTCATCAGCCCACTCTCACCTCATTGATCGCGCAGACCCTACCCGAAACGGGAACGAGGGCCGCATCGCGGCATACGGGTCACGGGTGAGAAGGGTGGGCCCTCAGGAAGGGAGGGCCCATCCGGCGTAGGTCAGCCGATCTTGTGGATCCAGTTGTGGGTGTCGGGGCGGGCGCCGTACTGGATGCCGACCAGCTCCTCGCGCACCCGCATCGTCACCGGGCCCGGCGTGCCGTCGGCGACGGTCCACGAGCGGTCGGCGCCCTTGACCGTGCCGACCGGCGTCACCACGGCCGCCGTGCCGCACGCGAACACCTCGGTGAGGTCGCCGGACGCGCTGGCCTCCTGCCACTCGTCGACGGTGATGAGCCGCTCCTCGGTCTCCAGGCCCAGGTCGCCGGCCAGCTCCAGGATCGACTCGCGGGTGATGCCGGGCAGCAGCGTGCCGGTGAGCGCGGGGGTGACGAGCTTGTCGCCGAAGACGAAGAACAGGTTCATCCCGCCCATCTCCTCGACGTAGCGGTGCTCGTGGGCGTCCAGCCACACCACCTGGTCGCAGCCGTTCTCCACGGCCTGCCGCTGCGCGACGAACGCCGCGGCGTAGTTGCCGCCGCACTTGGCGAAGCCGGTGCCGCCGGGGGCGGCACGCGTGTACTCGGTGGACAGCCAGACCGAGACGGGCTTGATGCCGCCGGTGAAGTACGAGGCCGCCGGCGAGGCGATGACCATGTACTTGTACGTCTTCGACGGGTAGTTGACCCCGAGCCCCGCCTGCGTGGCGATCATGAAGGGGCGCAGGTAGAGGCTGTGCCCCTCGGTGGTGGGCACCCACTCCTTGTCGTGCTCGACGAGCAGCTCCAGCGACTCGACGAACGTCTCCTCCGGCAGCTCCGGCATGGCCATGCGGGCGGCCGAGCGGTTGAAGCGGGCGGCGTTGGCGTAGGGGCGGAAGGTGACGATCGAGCCGCTGATCTGCCGGTAGGCCTTCAGGCCCTCGAACAGCTCCTGCGCGTAGTGGAAGACCGAGGTGGCGGGGTCGAGCGAGAGCGGCCCGTACGGCATGAGCCGGGCGTCGTGCCAGCCCTGGCCGTCGGTGTAGTCGATCGAGATCATGTGATCGGTGAACGTCTGCCCGAATCCCGGGTTCGCCAGTACCTGCTCCCGCTCGGCCGCGGTGCGAGCGTGGTCGGATAGCTGCACGTCGAAGCTGAGCTTCTGAGCGATGGTCATGACGTCGGTCCTTCTCTCTACGGTCTACCGAAATCTACCGGAATCCGGTCACCCCTCCGGGAGGCTGTCACACCCGTCGGGGCTGTCCGTACTTCCTATTGTCTCGCTATATGGGATGGCAAGCGGCTGATGGGGTGGTCAGCCCGGATTGCCGCCGTGGTCCGGGTACACGAAAACGCGCCCGGCAGTCCTCCTCGGACCGCCAGGCGCGTACGTACGGGGCTAGGCGGTCCTAGCCGGATACTCGCGCGGTGATGTCGTCACCGATCTGCTGGGTACTACGGCCCGCGCCGCGCTCGGCGATGTCGGCGGCGACCGCCCGCTCGACCCGGGCCGCCTCGTCGTGCAGGCCGAGGTGGTCGAGGAGCATGGAGACCGACAGGATGGTGGCGGTGGGGTCGGCCTTGCCCTGGCCGGCGATGTCGGGGGCGCTGCCGTGCACCGGCTCGAACATGCTGGGCGCCGCGCCCTCAGGGTTGATGTTGCCGCTGGCCGCCAGGCCGATGCCGCCGGCGATGGCCGCGCCGAGGTCGGTGATGATGTCGCCGAACAGGTTGTCGGTGACGACCACGTCGAAGCGCTCGGGCTGGGTCACGAAGAACATCGAGGCCGCGTCGATGTGGCAGTAGTCGGTGCTGACCTCGGGGTACTCCTCGGCCACGCGGTTGACCGTGCGCTGCCACAGGTCGCCGGCGAAGGTGAGCACGTTCGTCTTGTGGACGAGTGTCAGCTTCCTGCGCGGGCGCGCCTTGGCCTTCTCGAACGCGTAACGCACCACGCGCTCGACGCCGTGGGCGGTGTTGAGCGACTCCTGCGTGGCGATCTCGTGCGGCGTGCCGCGGCGCATGACGCCGCCGGTGCCGGCGTAGAGGCCCTCGGTGCCCTCACGCACGACGACCATGTCGATGTTCTCGGTCGGCGTGCCGGCCAGCGGCGTGGCGACGCCGGGGAACAGCTTGACCGGCCGCAGGTTGACGTAGTGGTCGAAGGCGAAGCGCAGGCGCAGCAGCAGGTCGCGCTCGAGGATGCCGGGCGGCACGCTGGGGTCGCCGATCGCGCCGAGCAGGATCGCGTCGTAGCCGCGCAGCTCGTCGAGCACCGCGTCGGGCAGCGTCTCGCCGGTACGGTGATAGCGTGCGGCGCCCAGGTCGTAGTGGGTGGGCTCGATCTTCGTGCCTACTGCCTCAAGGACCTTGAGCCCTTCGGCGACGACCTCGGTGCCGATGCCATCCCCAGGGATGACGGCCAGGCGGATGTTACGCGACTCCATGACGGCAACCATACCGGCTCGTCTCGTCTGACGAACACACCATCTCAGTGGTCGGACGTCCGGTTTGAGGGGTTTGCGACCTTTTGGCCGTTTCGTTAGAGTCCGTCGGGCCTAATCCACGCAGCCGCTGCGTGGAGCCGGGGACCCACCTTCCCCCCAGGGGCGAATCGGCGCGCCGCGCCGTAGGGCTGTCTTCCAGGCCCGAGCCCGTCAGCTAACCCGGTCGGCCGCATGGAAGGACAGTCCCCTGTCTCGCATCGGCATCACCCTGGCGGCGGCAGCCTCCGCCGGGCTCATCCTGACCAACACCCCCTCCGCACAGGCCGCCACAGGATCACCCACCGGGTCCGCCATCGACGCGGACGCCACCACCCTCACCGGCGCCGAGATCCGGCGCATCACCCTGGCCCAGGCGCCCAGGCCCGCCTGGAAGGTCGCCCTCGAGTTCGCGATGGACAAGCGCGGCATCCCGTACGTCTGGGGCGGGACCAGCGACCGGGGCTACGACTGCTCGGGGCTCATGCTCCGGGCGTACGAGAAGGCGGGGATCGAGCTGCCCCGCACCGCCCGCGAACAGTACGGGGCGTTCGACAGGAAGATCGACTGGGACCGGCTCAAGCCCGGTGACCTGGTGTTCTTCAGCGGCCTGGGCCACGTCGGGATGATCTCGAAGCCCGGCTACATGGTGCACGCGCCGCACTCGGGCGACGTCGTGAAGGAGGAGAAGCTGTCGAGCTGGCGCAGGCAGGCGTTCGTCGGCGCGGTGCGGCCGGACCCGAAGGGGGTGCGCCAGTGGGCGGAGCTGCGCGAACAGCGCCGTGAGCCGGTGCCCGCCTCACTGACCGCCACGCTCTGAGCCGAAGCGCGGGCGGCCCCGCCTTCCCCCCGCGGGGCCGCCCGCCCGCCTCAGACGGCCGGCACGATCGGCGCGGCCAGCCGCTCCACGAAGCACGGGTTGGGGTAGTCGTCGGTGAAGTCCACCGGCTCGCCCAGGTAGTCACCGCGGATCTCGACGTGCACCGGATCGAAGATCCTCGGGCAGGCCACGCCGGGGCGGAACCGGATCCGGTCGAGGTCGCCGCCGAGCTCTTCCAGCCGGTCGCACGCGGCTCCCGGCTCGGGGTGGACCCCGCCGTCGGGGCCGCAGGTGAGGAACCACTGCGCGGTGCTGCCACCGTGGTAGGTGGTGATGCGCAGGTAGGACTCCTGCGCCTGGGCCGGAGCGGCGATCAGCGCCGCCGCGGCCAGGGCGGGCAGGGCGACGGTGGCGGCACGCCGGATCATGCTCAGCGAAGCGGAAGCAGACGCACGCATGGGGGGACCTCCTCTTGAACGGATACGTAGAGTGAAGTTATCAATACTCTCCGTATCTACAAGGGGAGGTCTTCGTCACCCCGTCGAGCGCACCGCCAAGAGGCTCTAGTGGTTCGGATGCTGGGGGGCGCCGCCGTTGTCGCGCCGGTCCAGCGCGGTCTGCAGGGCCTCGGCGGCCTCGTCCTGCTGCTCTTCCGTACGGTTCCAGGCATACATGTCGTACATGTCACTCAGCTCATTTCGCGGACGCGTTCCAGTGGGAAGCCGGATCCCGGTCGCGAACCCGACCGGGCCTGATCTCGCGGTCCGGGTCACGGACCGGGCGGATGGGACTTACTGGCCGACGCAACACCGCTCGCCGCGGCGGGTCGTCGACCTGCCCTAACAGGCCCCGCCGCGGCAGGCAATGAGTACGAGCACCTGGCGCATTAGCAGCCACAGTACCCGAGGATCTGCTCGGAAGTCCTAGTATCTTGCATGCTGAGACAGAAAAGGCCGCCACCCGGACGGGTGACGGCCCTTCACGAGCAGGTGCGAAGTCAGTCCTCCAGGTCCACCGAGCGGCCGCTCTCGGCGCCGATCTCGGCCCCGATCTGCTCCACGACGTCGGCGGGGATGGCGGAGTCGACGGTCAGCGCGATGAGCGCCTTGCCGCCCTTGGCGTCACGGGCCACCTGCATCGAGGCGATGTTGATGCTGTGCTCGCCCAGGAGCCTGCCCACCACGCCGACGATGCCGGGACGGTCGGCGTAGGTGAAGAAGCACAGGTGGGCCGTCGGCTCGATCTCCATCTCGTAGCCGTTGACCTCGACGATCTTGGTGATCTGGCGCGGGCCGGACAGCGTGCCGGAGACCGAGACGGTGCGGCCGTCAGCGAGCACGCCGCGCACGGTCACGACGTTGCGCCAGTCGGGGCTCTCGGAGCTGGTGATCAGCTCGACGGTGATGCCGCGGTCCTTGGCCAGCAGCGGCGCGTTGACGTAGGTGACCTGCTCCTCGACCACGTCGGCGAAGACGCCCTTGAGCGCGGCCAGCTCGATCACCCGCACGTCCTGGGCGGCGATCTCGCCGCGCACCTCGACGTCGAGCTTGGTGGCCACCTCGCCGGCCAGCGCGGTGAAGACGCGGCCGAGCTTCTCGGCCAGCGGCAGGCCCGGCTTGACGTCCTCGGCCACGGCCCCGCCCTGGACGTTGACCGCATCGGGCACGAACTCGCCCGCCAGCGCCAGCTTCACGCTGCGCGCGACCTGGGTGCCGGCCTTCTCCTGGGCCTCGTGGGTGGAGGCGCCGAGGTGCGGCGTGACGACGACCTGGTCGAGCTCGAACAGCGGGCTGTCGGTGCAGGGCTCCTTGGCGAACACGTCGAGGCCCGCCCCGGCGACCCGGCCCTCCTTGATCGCGGAGTAGAGCGCGCCCTCGTCGACGATGCCGCCGCGCGCGACGTTGATGATCCGCACGCTCGGCTTGACCTGGTGCAGCTCCTTGTCGCCGATGAGCCCGATCGTCTCCTTGGACTTGGGCAGGTGCACGGTGAGGAAGTCGGCCTGCTTGAGCACCTCTTCGAGGCTGAGCAGCTTGACGCCCATCTGCGCGGCGCGGGCCGGCGGCAGGTAGGGGTCGTAGGCGATCAGCTCGACGCCGAACGGCTGCAGCCGCTGCGCCACGAGCTGGCCGATCTTGCCGAGACCGAGGATGCCGACGACCTTCTCGTCGAGCTCGACACCGGTGTACTTCGAGCGCTTCCACTCGCCGTTCTTCAGCGCGGCGTGGGCCTGGGCCGTGTTGCGCGCGCTGGCCAGGATGAGCGCGATCGTCTGCTCGGCGGCGCTGGTGATGTTGGAGGTCGGGGCGTTGACGACCATGACGCCGGCCTTGGTGGCCGCCTCGACGTCGACGTTGTCGAGACCGACGCCCGCGCGGGCGACGACGCGCAGCTTGGGCGCCGCGGCGATGGCCTCGGCGTCGACCTGGGTGGCGGAGCGCACGATGAGCGCGTCCACGTCGGCGAGAGCGGGCAGGAACTGGGAACGGTCGGCGCCGTCGGTGTGGCGGACCTCGAAATCAGCACCGAGTACGGCGAGGCCAGCCTCGGACAGCTCCTCTGCGACCAGAACGACGGGCTTGTTCACGTCTGTGCATCCTTAAGGCACGGCGGAGGGGGGTCACCGTCCACGGAACCCCCCGGCGGTCCCACAGAGTGTATCCGCAGCTTGTGAACGTATTCACGAGGGGTCAGCATGTGAGACGGATCCGGGCCTACCCGTCCCGCGCCAAACTCATCCACTCCGGGCTAATCTTTGTCTTGATCGGGAGATTTATTCGCCATTAGCCTGATAAGCCGTGGCCGACTACCTATGGTTCGTCATATGAGCATCGGGAATCCTGCGCTTGCCGACGTGCTCGCACAGCATGGCACGCCCCATCGCCTGCTGGGCGCTCTTGCCGACGGTGGAGTCCTGGTGGCAGTGCGACCAGATCGTTCCGTCGTCCTGGGGACGACACAGGCCGGTGACCGGGTCCTGCTCGGATACACCAGCCCCGCGACCTATGCCAGACACCGCGGCAGCCATTCCCTGTCGGCCTGCGACGCCGACACCATCCTGGACATCCAGCGCGTCACCGGCGTGCGCGAGATCGTGATCGACGCGGCCGGGCCGGCCGCGGCCGCCGTGCCCATCGACGATCTCCAGCACTTCATGACCACGACGCGCACGGGGCCCACGCCCGTCCTGTCGGGGGCCGTCCCGGCCGCCTACGCCACGGGCGCGATGGCCACCGTGTCGCGGGGCGCCGCGCTGGCCCAGGTCGCCCCGCCGAGCCCGCAGGCCCCCGCGCTGCCCTGGGTGCCCGCGCCCCGGCCGCACCTGTCGGGGCCGATGCAGCAGGTGGACCCGGGCTACCGCCGGTGCACGCACCCGATCCTGCCCGCGCTGCGCCAGGCGATCGCGTACCTGCTCATGGACTTCCCGCTCGTGCACCACGTCTGGATCTCCGAGGCGGGCACGGCCTCCGGCGCCACCGGGATCATGCTGCACGTGAAGGTGCACATGTCGGCCGCCGAGGACGTCGTGCGCGACCTGCACCGGCTGGTCCGCGCCCGGCTGCCGCAGTTCGCCGCCTCGGGGGCGCCGATCCTCATGGCCAGGGTGGCCGACGCCCGCAGCGAGCGCCGCATGATCGAGATCGGCGCGCACGTGGTCTGCGCGAACGTCTCCGACTAGGCACGTGGAGGCAGGGCCCGGGAAACTGGGCCCTACCGAACAAGCCCTCGCTCGGTTCTAATGAGGGGATGATCACACCGGCGGCCGGTACGGTCTCCGTCCCCAAGAGCGTGCGCCTCGGCTACGGCGTCGGCTCCTTCTGCACCGCCACCTTCAACGGCGTGCCAGGGCTGCTGCTGCTGTTCTACATGACGAACTTCCTGGCCGTGCCCGCCTGGCTGGCCGGCGTGGTCGTCACCGCGCCCAAGGTCTGGGACCTGTTCGTCAACCCCCTGGTCGGCCGCTGGTCGGACCGGACGACCTCCCGCTGGGGGCCGCGCCGGCCGTGGCTGCTGGCCGGGGCGTGCACGCTGCCGATCGCGTTCTTCCTGGTGTTCGCGGGGCCACCGCTGACCGGGGTGCCGGCCGCCCTGTACGTGGGGGCGTGCTTCCTGGCCGCGGCGACGGCGTACGCGTTGTTCGAGGTGCCGTACAAGGCGATGCCCGGCGAGATGACGGACGACTACCACGAGCGCACGTCGCTGCTGCAGTGGCGGATGGTGTTCGTCGGCGCGGCGACCGCCATCAGCGGCGTGCTGGCGCCGGCCATCGCGACCAGCGACGGCCAGGACGGCACGCTCGGCAGCTACCGGGTGATGGCGCTCACCATCGCGGTCATCCTGCTCCTCGCCATGCTCGGCTCCTTCTTCGGCACCGCCCGCGCCCCCATGACCGGCGCACCCGAGCCCGACCGCGGCGGCTGGCGCGAGCAGCTCGCCGCCGTCAAGGACAACCCGGCCTTCCTGTGGCTGACCGTGCTGGCCTGCGTGCAGATGCTGGCCGTCAGCATGATGCTGGCCGCCGCCCCCTACTTCGCCACGTACACGCTGGGCTCCGCCTCCGCGACGCAGACGCTCTTCGCCGCGCTGGTCGGCCCGATCCTGCTGACGATGCCGCTGTGGGTGCGCGTGGCCAGGCGCTTCGACAAGCGCGGCGCGATGCTCCTGGCGGTGCTGCTGTTCGGCGGCGGCACGACGGCCGCCATGGCCACGCCGCTGTTCGGGCCGCTGTGGGCGCACCTGACGATCCTGGTGGTCGGCGTCGGGTACGCCGGGCTGCAGCTCATGCAGTTCTCCATGCTCGCGGACGTCATCGCGGTGGACGCGGCCACGACGGGCAAGCGGCGGGCCGGGGTGCTGACCGGCCTGTGGACGGCCATCGAGAGCGGCGTCAGCGCGTTCGGCGCGCTCATCTTCGGGATCATCCTGACGATCGGCGGCTTCGTCGAGTCGGAGCCGAGCACGTTCGTGCGGCAGCCGGACAGCGCGGTGGCCGCGGTCCTCATCGGTCAGACCGCGGTCCCCGCGCTGATCATCTTCGCCTCCGCGCTGATCACGCTGAAGTACCGGCTCACGCCACCCGGCGCGCCGGCTTCGCCCTCGTCCGGGTGAACAGGCCCGCGAGCAGCGCCGCCAGCAGCGGCAGCCCGAGGACGAGCGCGGCCAGGAACGCCCACGGCACGACGACCGGGTTGTCCCCCCACATCCACGCCATGGACGCCGACAGCGAGCGGCCGGTGACCGCGCCCGCGACCAGCCCGATGAGCGCGCCCAGCCCCGCGATGTAGCCGGCCTGGGCCGCCACCACGAGCCTGCGGGTCAGCGGCCGGCCGCCCACGGCGTGCAGGATGTCGAGGTCGCGGCGCATGTCGGCCACGGCGAGCCCGGTCGCCGCGAACGTCCCGCCCAGCACGAGGACGACCGCCGCGGCCAGCGCCGCCGCCAGCAGGGTCGCGAGCTTCTGTGCGGTGGGATCCTGGGCCAGCCCCGCGTACGCGTGGGTCGTCACCGACTGCAGGTGATCGCTGAAGCGCTGCAGGTCCCGCTGGTCGCGCACGTGCCCGGCGGGCGGGACGTAGATCCGCCGCTCGGCCGTCCTGTACCCGGCCGCCGTCACCGCGGAGGCGGGCACCACGGCGCCGCCCTGCTCGGGCTGCGCCCCCTGCGCCACCACGGCCGGCACCTGGAGCTTCTTCTCAGGGCCACCGTCGCCGGTTCTGGGCAGCATCGTCAGGCTGACGGTGCCGTCGCTGACCAGCCTGGGGTCGAAGACCACGACCTTGCCGGCCGCGAGCGCCGCCGCGGCCTGCGGGTCCCTGCGGCCCTGGAGCAGGGCGAGCACCCGGGCATCCCCGATCGGCACGTCGAAATAGCTCAGACCGTGGTGCGGGCACTCCTCACTGGCACATTCCGGGGACTCAGTCTGGATCATCGTCGCGATGCTGTGCCCGGCGCCGTCCTGGGCCTCCAGCGCCGGCACGAGGCTCGCTCCCGGCAGCCTCTCCTGGACGGCGGCGCGGACCCGGGCCCAGGTCGCCGCGTCCAGGTCGCTGCTCTGCACCGTCAAGGTGCCCTCGGGCGCGTCGATCCGGTTCATCCGCTGCTCGGCGGTGTAGGTGGTGGTGTAGGCCAGGCCGACGGTGACCGCGCCCATGGTGGCGGCCATGACGGCGGCCACCGCCGAGACGGTGCGGGCCCGGTGGCGGGTGGCGTCCCTGACCGACAGGCGCGCCGGCAGCGGCAGGCGCGCGGCCAGCGGCGCGGTGCGCCGCACCAGCCAGGGCATCAGCAGGATCAGCCCGAACAGCACCACGGTGGACGCCGCCACCACGAGCAGCTCGTGCCGGGACTCGGACAGGACCCTCACCCCGGAAACGGACATGAGCCAGTGCGGCTGGAACGCCAGCAGGACCGTCAAGCTCAGCCCGAGCACGAGCAGCACGAGGCCGGCCAGCGGGCGGGCCGGGCGGTCGCGCACCTCGTCCGGGCGGCCGGCCAGCACCCGCGCCGGGCTCTGCCGCGCCGCCTGCACGGCCGGCGCCACGGCCGCGACCAGCGCGCTGAGCAGGCCGAGCGCGGCGACGCCGAGCACTTCGGCCCACGGCACGTCCACCGGGCCGCTGTTCCAGTCCAGCAGGCGCGCCGCGATCGACTCCGCCACCGCGCCGGTGCCGATGCCGAGCGCGACGCCGATGAGGGCCGCCACGCCGCCGAGCACGAGCCCGTCGGCCAGCACGATCATGCGCAGGTGTGCGGCAGAGCCGCCCTGCGCGGCGATGGTGGCCAGCTCCCGCCTGCGCCGCCGCAGCCCGACCGCGAACGCGGGGCCCGCCAGCAGGACCGTCTCGGTGACGACGAGCAGCACGGCGATGGCCAGCCAGAGCCAGTCGTCCCGCTGGAACCGCGCGTAGTCGCGCTGCTCGCCACGCGGGCTCTCGATCACCGCGCGGGAGGCCACGCGCAGCCCCGCCTGGTTCAGCTCGCGCACCTTCTCCCAGGTGACCGGGCCCGGGGTGTCGACCAGCCAGCCATTGCCCTGCGGGTCGATCTTCTTCGCCAGCACCGACCCGTACAGGCCGACGACCTCCATGACGCCGGGCCTGGTCGGGTTCCCGACGACGCCGACCACGCGCTTCGGCGCGCCGCTCCTGGTCAGCTGCAGGGTGCCGCCGACGCGCACGCCGCGGTCGAGCAGCGCGGGCGTCACCGCGATCTCCTGCGGCGTGGCCGGCAGCCGGCCCTCGGCCGGCGTGCGCAGGCCGCCGGTGAGCGGGTCGCGCAGGTCGATCTCCAGCAGGTCCACCCGCTCGAAGCCGTCCTGGATCCGGGCGTCGGCGGTGTAGTCGTAGAACGGGATCGCCCTGCCGCCGATCAGCCGGGCCACCTCGGCGGTCGTCCAGTGCGCCGGCGCGCCGGTCTTGTCCGGGTCCTGGTTGCCCCACCGGCCGGCCGGCTCCTGCTCGACGGGGAGCGTCGTCGGGTGTGCCAGGACCGCGGCGTCGGCGACCGAGCCCAGCCGGGACGGCAGCTCCTCGCGCGGCGTCAGTTCCGTGGTACTCGACAGCGTCAGCAACGCCGTGATGGCCAGGACGGGCAGGCCGATCATGACCATGATCAGGGCGGTGCGGCCCTTGGCACGCAGGGCGTCGCGCCGGGAGATGCGCAGCGCGGCACGCAACGCGCTCATCGAGCGCTCTCCAGCCGCACGGCGCCCGACTCGGCGATCAGGCCGTCACGCAGGTAGATCACCCGATCGGCCCAGGCGGCGTAGCGGGGCTCGTGGGTGACGAGCAGCACGGCCGCGCCCGCGTCGCAGCGGGCCCGCAACAGCTCCAGGATCTCATCGCCGGTGGCCGTGTCGAGCGCGCCGGTCGGCTCGTCGGCCAGCAGCAGCCGCCGCTCGCCCACCAGCGCCCTGGCGATGGCCACCCGCTGGCGCTGCCCCCCGGACAGCTCCTCGGGGAAACGGTCGGCGATCTCCTCCACCCCCACCTCGGCCAGCACGGCCAGCGCCTCCGGGCGGGCCCGCCCGGAGCGCACGCCGTCCAGCTCCCTCGGCAGCATCACGTTCTCGGCCGCGGTCAGCGACGGGATCAGGTTGAGGTCCTGGAAGACGTACCCGACGCGGTTGCGCCTGATCGCGGCCACGTCCTTGACCCGCGACAGGTCCTCGCCCTCGATCGTCACCACCCCCGAGGAGGGCCGGTCCAGACCGCCCGCCAGGTTGAGCAGCGTGGACTTGCCCGAGCCGGACGGCCCCATGACCGCGACCAGCTCCCCCGCCGAGACCTCCAGGCTCACCCCCCTCAGCGCGTGCACCTGCCCGTGCTCGCGGGTGACCTCCCGCAGCTCCACCACACTCATCGGTTCTTCTCCTTGGAAACGGCCTCGCAGTGGTCCAGCCAGCGCTGCTCCGCCTCGGCCTTGAAGATCAACGAATCCAGCACCAGGCGCTGCGCGAGCCCGCCGGCGGCGGCCCGCTTGGCCCTGGTGAGCTCCTGCAGCGCGCGCATCGTGGCCATGCGCTGCGTGTGGATGACCTCGGCCACGTCCACGCCGCCCGCCACGGCCATCGCGACCTTGATCGCCAGCTCGTCCCGAGGCCGGTCGGTCTGCGCGACGGGGGTGCTGAACCAGCGCGCCAGCTCCGCCCGACCGGCCTCGGTGATCGTGTGGACCACACGGCCCTGCTCATCGGCGCCGACGGGCTCGACAAGCCCGTCACGCTCCAGGCGGGACAGCGTCGTGTAGACCTGGCCGATGTTCAACGGCCAGGTCGCCCCCGTGGACGCCTCGAACTCCACCCGCAGCTGATAGCCGTACCGTGGTCCGCTGCTCAGCAACGCCAGCAGCCCGTGCCTGATCGACATGAATACTGAGTATGCATACTCAGTATGCCTAGGGCAACCTGATCCGCGTATTCTGGACACAGCCCGAGGTTCAGGCCGATACTCGCTCTATGAGCTCCACGCATCCGCCCTTTCGCGCCTCAGATGGGGAACGTGACCGTGCGATCGACGAGCTCAAGGAGCGCGCGGTAGAGGGCCGCATCTCGCACGACACCTTCGTGGGGCGGGTGGACCAGGCACTACGGGCGCGCAACCAGTTCGAGCTCGACGAGCTGGTCGCCGACCTGCCGCGGCGGCCCACGTTCCGCCAGCGGCTCACCGACGCCGTCTCCTCGGTCTCCGAGTTCACCACCAGGCTCCAGGCCGCCTGGCGGCGGCCCCGGCTGCCCCGGCTGGCGCTGCCCGACGACGACCGCCTGCGTTACGTGGTGGGCCGCGGGTCGGCCTGCGACCTCGTGCTCTCCGACCTGACGGTCTCCCGCGTGCACGCCGAGCTGCGCCGCGAGGGCGACGGCGGGTGGATGCTGGTCGATCTCGGCTCGCTCAACGGCACCCGGCTCAACGGGTGGCGGCTGGTGGGGCCGGCACGGGTGAAGTCGGGCGACGAGGTGTCGTTCGGCGACTGCGGCTTCATGGTCACGTCCCAGCAGCCGACCTGACGGGCTTTCCGCCCACCCGACGGCCCGGCAGCCGACCTGATGAGCTTTCCGCGAACCCCAACAAATACGGATATTTGCGGATTACAGGCTGACGGGGCTGATCCATGCTCTCATGCGATCCCCCAGTCACTTGGAGACCCCATGCGGCGCACCTCAGCCTCCCTCGTCGCGGGCACGCTCGTCGCGGCCCTCGCGTGGGCGTCCGGACCCTCCACGCCCGCCGTCGCGCTCGACCCCGCCGTCGGCGTCGCGGACCTGACCCAGGACATCAACCAGATCCTCAGCGACTCGCGGCTCACGATCGCCCGGGCGGGCGTCGTGGTCAAGAGCGCCAAGACCGGCGAGGAGCTGTACGCCACCGACGCCGGCAAGCTCCTGACCCCGGCCTCGAACACCAAGCTGTTCACCTCGGCCGCCGCGGTGGAGACGCTCGGCCTCGACTACCGCTTCCCCACCACCGTGCTGGGCACCGGCCGCAAGGCGGGCTCGGTGCTGGCCGGCGACCTGGTGCTGCGCGGCACCGGCGACCCGACCATGCTGGCCGAGGACTACGACGCGCTGGCCGCCAAGGTCGCCGCCGCCGGCGTCAAGGTCGTGACCGGCAAGCTGGTGGCCGACGACACCTGGTTCGACTCCCAGCGCCTCGGCAACGACTGGTCGTGGGACGACGAGACCGCGTACTACGCGGCGCCGATCTCGGCGCTGACGGCCTCCCCCGACCGGGACTACGACGCCGGCTCGGTGATCGTCTCCGTGGCGGCCGACGGCGACAAGGTCAAGGTCTCGACCACGCCGGAGACCGACTATCTGAAGATCGTGAACAAGGCCACGGTGGGCGCGGAGACGGACGTGCTCATCGAGCGGCAGCACGGCACCCGCACGGTGGTGATCACCGGCACGGTGGCGGAGCCGTACCAGGAGTGGGTGGCGGTGGACGATCCCACCGCGTACGTCTCCTCGCTGTTCCGCAAGTCGCTGGCCGGGCACGGCGTCAAGGTGCTCGGCCCGACGACGGCCGGCGCGGCGCCGTCGGGGGCGAAGGAGCTGGCCCGGCACGAGTCGATGACGCTGGGCGAGCTGCTGGTGCCGTTCATGAAGCTGAGCAACAACATCCACGCCGAGATCCTCACCAAGGCCATGGGCCGCAAGGTGTCGGGTCAGGGTACCTGGTCGGCGGGCCTGAAGGTCAGCACCGACTTCGCCAAGGCGAACGGCGTCCAGGTGATCAACATGCGGGACGGCTCAGGCCTGTCGCGCCGCGACGGCTTCTCGCCTGGCTCGATCGTGCAGCTCCTGACGGCCGTGCGCGCCAAGCCGTGGTTCTCCACCTGGTACGAGTCCCTGCCCATCGCCGGCAACCCGGACCGGTTCACCGGCGGCACCCTGCGCAGCCGGATGCGCGGCACGCCCGCCGAGAACAACGTGCACGCCAAGACGGGCTCGCTCACGGGCGTCACCTCGCTGTCCGGTTACGTCACGAGCGCCGACGGCGAGCCGCTGATCTTCTCGATCATGCTGAACCAGTACCTGTCGGGCTCGCCGAAGGACATCGAGGACAAGATCGCCGTACGGCTCGCGCAGTTCTCGCGGACGGCGGCGGCGGGCGACGCGGCCGCGCTGCGCACCGCCGGCGAGCCGGCGCCGGGCGACCTGGAGTGCTCGTGGCTCAAGCCCGCGCCGTGCTAGTCGCTCGCTGAAGGAAAATCTCGCGGCCCCCTGACGCCCAGGGGGCCGCTCCGGTTTACCGAGATCAGAGGGGGTGATATTACGATTCAGCCACTTGGAGCTCCAAGTTAGGACTTGAATTTCCGTACAAAGCCGACTTGGGGCGACCAGAATGCGGGTTCGACGCACAGTCGAGCCCCTCATCCGGAGGACGGTCAATGCGCAGAGAGCTCCAGGCGGTGGCCTGTGTGGGATGTCTGGCGACCTTGAGCATCCCCGCGCCCGCCGCCGCCGGGCAGGCCCCCGGCGGCGCCGCCGGGCAGGCCCACGGCTCGGGCGCGCGCCGCGGCTTCGCGTCGGCGGCCGAGAGCCGGGTCGTCGCGCTCACCAACGCCGCCAGGGCCAGGAACGGCTGCCGTCCCGTCGTCCACGACCCCAAGCTGCACCTCGCCGCCGAGCGCCATTCGGCGGACATGGCCCGCAGGAACTACTTCTCCCACACCTCGCGCGACGGCCGCACGTTCGGGCAGCGGATCAAGGCCGCCGGCTTCGCCTTCCGCAGGGCCGCCGAGAACATCGCCCAGGGGCAGCCCACCGCCGCCGCCGTGGTCAAGGCCTGGCTCCACAGCCCGGGGCACCGGGCGAACCTGCTGAACTGCGCGTACACCCATATCGGCGTCGGGCACCACCCCAAGGGGCCCACCTGGACGCAGGACTTCGGCGCCCGCTAGGGCGCCGCGACAAGCACCACTCCCCCCGACCAAGGGAGCGTCGGGCTTTCGCCGGCCCCACCCGAGCCGGTTCCCACCGCACGCCCACGCGCTCCCCTCCGGGCGGACCCGGCCGCGCCTCCCCCCGCACACGGACCGCGGCCGGGTCCGCACTGCCGCACTCAGGACGGTGTCCGGGGCCGCGCCACTACCGCACCGCCTCGCGCAGGAGGTCGCGCAGCCGGTCGTAGCCGGGTGCGAGCCACCGCAGCCCCGCCGACACGGCCGCGTCGTCACCCGTGGTCAGCGGAAGCTGCAGGCTTCCGAGCACCCGCGCCTGCTCCCACGTCACCGCGGCGGCCCCGGCCAGGCCGAGGCTGCCCAGGCAGGCCGCCGCGTCGGCCAGCCGCCGCGCTCCGAGGCGGATGCCGAAGTGCAGGAGCATGCCGCGCGCCGGCCCGCCGAGCCCGCCGTCCACCTGCTCGGCCAGCCGCAGCAGCGCCGCCGCCCCGCCGAGCGTCCCCGGCGGCACCGGCAGGTCGTCCCGGCCCTCCAGCCAGCGCACGGCGGCGGGCAGCGAGTCCCGCAAGGCGCCCAGGGCGGACGTCCGCCGCACCCGTACGAAACCGGTCCGCAGCACGTAAGGCGTGTCGAGGTAGGCGACCGCCTCGCCCCGCCACGCGTCGAGGAAGGCGGCGGCGGGCAGCGTCGCGAAGGGATGCCCGTGCGGGTCGTGCACCACGACGACGTCGTCCTCGACGGCGATCGCCACCACGTAGTGGTCGCCGGCCCCGCCCGGCGTGTACGCCAGCAGCCCCATGTCCACCGGCCCCACCAGGACGGGCCCGCCCGCGCACGCGGCACGCAGCCGGTCGAGCGCCTGCTCGGCCGTGCCGCCGTGGCCGCGCTCGCACTCCCAGCCGAGCAGCCCGATGGCGGCGTCGAGCCCCAGCTCGGGGTCCCAGCCGTAGGGGTCGAAGAACGGCTCGGAGCCGCCGATGAGCTGCATCCCGAACGGGGAGCCCGTCAGCGTCTCGATCACGCCCACGTCGGGTGCGCCGGGCCCGAGCACCATGGCCAGCGAGTGGGCGTAACAGTACGGTCCTGAACCGGAGTAAGGCAGCATGGCGCCCAGTGAAGGGCCTGACACGGTGTCAGGCGCAACTCATCCGGGGCGCCGGTCGGAGAAGCGGGCCAGGACGAGCGATTCGACGACGCCGACGACCGCGTACGCGAGGATCGACACGCCCGTGACGACCACGATGTCCGCCCACACCTCGTCGTAGCGGAACCCGCCGATGGCGCGCAGGATCTCGGCCCCGATGCCCTCGCCGGTGGCCAGCCATTCGGCGATGAGCGCCCCGATGATGGAGGCGGGCACGGAGATCCTGGCCGAGGCGAACACGGCGGGCATCGCGGTCGGCACCGCGACCTTGCGCAGCACGGTGAGGCGGGTGCCGCCGTACGCCATGATCAGGTCGGTGGCCTGGGGTGAGGCGGAGCGCAGGCCGAAGGCGATGTTGACCAGCGCGGGGAAGAAGACCACGATGCTGCCGATCACGGCGACGCCGAGCAGGTCGCGGCCGAAGACGAGGGTGATCAGCGGCGTCATCACGACGAGCGGCACCGAGCGCAGCAGCATGGCGACCGGCATGAACGTCTGCTCGACGGTCCGCAGCAGCACGAACGCGACGGCCACGACGATCGCGGCGGCCATCCCGGAGACGAAGCCGATGGCCGCGTCCCTGATTGTGATGCCGAGCGCGCCGAACACGGCCTCGCGGTGCGCCTGCGAGGCGGTCAGGTACTCCCAGACCTGCGGCGGGCGCTTGCCGACGAGCGGGCTGATCCCGAACGCCTCCAGCGCCAGCCACCAGGCGGCCACGACGATGACGACGGAGGGCACCAGCGGCCCGACGATCCGCAGCACGGTCCGCCCGATCATGCGGCCTCCCCTCTCGACCACGGGGTGACCACGCGGGCGACGAGCGCGACGACGGCGTACCCGAGGCCCGCGACCAGGCCCGCCACGAGCGCCAGCCCCCAGGTGCGCGGCACCTGGAACTGCTGCTGGGAGATCATCAGGGAGACGCCGAGCCCCTGGTCGTTGCTGCCCAGGTACTCGCCGATAATGGCGCCGAGCAGCGCCGACGGCGCGGAGATCTTCAGGCCGGCGAACGTGCTGGGCAGGGCGGAGATGACCTGGACGTAGCGGAGCCTGGCCAGGCGGCCGCCGCCGTACACGGTGATCAGGTCGAGGCTGGCCCGGTCGGCGGAGCGCAGCCCGAGCAGGGCGCCGATGAGCGTGGTGAAGAAGACGGAGATGGCCGCGAGGAACACCACGGTCGCGTCGCCGCCGAGGACGACGAGCACGATCGGCCCGATGGCCAGCAGCGGGATGCAGTACGAGATGACGGCGAGCTGCGTGGCGACGGCTTCGAGCCGGGGCACGAGCAGCACGAGCAGCGCCACGCCGAGGGCCAGCCCGTTGCCCCACAGGAAGCCCTGGACGGCGGCGGACAGGGTGGCGCCGGCGTTGGGGCCGTAGAAGGCCCAGCCGTCGCGGCCCATCGACTCCAGCACCGCGACCGGGGTGGGCACGGCGCCGCCGCCGGCGAAGACGGTGGCGGCCAGCAGCCACCAGATCGCGACGAGCGCGACGACGCCGGCCAGGCCGTGCAGCCGTCTCATGAGCCGTGCCCGAACAGCAGGTCGCTGAGATGGTCGTGGTAGGCGTGGAACTCGGGCGTGCGCATCATCTCGGGCGTACGCGGGCGAGGCAGGTCGATCTTCACCATCTCCACCACCCGCCCGGGGCGCGGGCTCATCACGGCCACCAGGTCGGACAGGAAGACGGCCTCGCCGATGCCGTGGGTGACCATGAGCGTGGTGGCGGGCTTCTCCGTCCAGATGCGCAGCAGCTCCAGGTTGAGCCGCTGGCGGGTCATGTCGTCCAGGGCGCCGAACGGCTCGTCGAGCAGCAGCACGCTGGGCTTGACCACGAGGGCGCGGGCGATCGAGACGCGCTGGCGCATGCCGCCGGACAGCTCGGCCGGGCGGGCCTTCTCGAAGCCCTCCAGGCCGACCAGCTTGATCAGGTCGTCGATCACGCCGGGCTCGGGCTTGATGCCGGCCACCTCCAGCGGCAGCCGGATGTTGGCGGCGACGCTGCGCCAGGCGAGCAGCGCGGAGTCCTGGAAGGCGATGCCGAGGTGGTGGCTCCTGCGCAGCTCCTGCGGCGTCTCGCCGTTGACCCTGATCTCGCCCGCCGTGGGCTCCTCCAGGCCGGCGAGGATGCGCAGCACCGTGGACTTGCCGCAGCCGGACGGGCCGAGCAGCGACAGGAACGAGCCCTTCGGCGTGCTCAGGTCCACGCCGTCGACGGCGGTGACGCCCTTGCCGAACGTCTTGGTCAGCCCGGTGATGCCGATGCCGCTCATGACAGCTTCAGGCTCGGGTCGGCCTGGTAGATCTCGTTCAGGATCGACAGGTCGAAGAGCTGCTCGGCCTTGATGGTCAGGCCGGCCTTCGACAGCGAGGAGATGTTCTGCTCGATCAGCTCAGGCGTCATCGTGAACAGCCCGTTGGCCTTGGCGTCGTCGGTGACGACGAGCTCGTTCTGCATCTTGGCCTCCTCGGTCTGCTCCTTGACGTCGAGGTTCTGGTCCTTGCCGTAGACGGTGGCGGCCAGCTCGGCGGCCTTGGCCGGGTTCGCGACGGCGTCCTTCCAGCCCTTGATCTCGGCGGTCAGGAACGCCTTGAGCTTGTCGCGCTCGTTGTCGATGGTCTCCTGCGTGACCGTGAACGTCTCGGCGACCAGCGGCAGGCCGGCGTCGGCGAGCAGCAGGTACGCCGGGTCGTGCCCCTTCATCCGCAGGTTGACGGGGCCGCTGGTGACGAAGCCCACGTACCCGTCGAGCTGCCCGGAGGTGAGCATCGACGGGTCCGACTGGAACGGCACCCTGGTGACCTGGGCGGCGTCGATGCCGTTGGCCTTGAGCACCGCGTTCCAGACCAGCTCGTTGGAGTCCTGGACGCCGATCTTCTTGCCGACGAGGTCCGCGGCCTTCTCGATCGGGTTCTTGCTCAGGGAGATGATGGCGAACGGGTTCTTCTGGAACGTGGCGCCGACGATCTTCAGCGGGGCGCCCTGGAGCACGGCGGGCGCGGTGATCGTGGGGGCCGACAGGCCCGCCCAGCAGCGCCCGGTGGCCAGGCCCGACTCGACCGAGGTGCCGGAGCCGCCGCCGGACAGCAGCTCGACCTGCGAGAACCCGGCCGCCTTGAAGTATCCGTTGGTGTCGGCGAAGTACTCGCCGGCGAACTCCACGTTCTTCTTCCAGGAGAGCTGCAGCTTGACCGACCCGAACCCGCCGCCACCGCCGCTGGAGGAGGTGCCCGTGGTCGTGCCGGTGTCCCCGCACGCGGCCAGACCGAGCGCCAGACCGGCCAGACCGGATGTCCGCAGGAACGCGCGACGGTCGAAGGTAGCCATAATTCTCCTTGAACGGCCCGTGAAGATGCAGGTCAGGAAGGTATCCCTCGATTATTACCATCGTGTGACGATGGTTTCGGACATCACGGCCCGGGGAACGCCCGCGCACCGGGAAGCCGGGAAAACCGCTGGCGGCCCCTGTAGGTCCCTACGAGAGCGCCGCGCGAGGACCGTAGATCCCTCCAGCCGCCCAGGGGCTCCGGTAGCGTCGAGCCCGAGATGAGACTCGACGGAATCCCCCTTTGGGACGGTACCGAATTCCGCGGCCCGGTCGATCTGACGTGGGAGCCCGACCGGATCACCGGCGTCACCCCCGCCGCGACGGCCCGGCACGCCGACCTGTGCGTGCTGCCCGGCCTGGTGGACACGCACGTCCACCTCGTCGGCTACGCGGGCCCCGGCACGCCGCCCGACTTCGCGACCTGGCCGCTGACCACCACCCGCGACGAGCAGGTGCTGCACGGCGCCGCCCACGCCCAGCGGGCCATGCGGCACGGCGTCACGACGCTGCGCGACCTGGCGGGCGACGAGGCGCAGATCGCGCTGCGCCGCGTCTTCGACGCCGGGGTGCTGCCCGGTCCGCGCATCCAGGTGCACGGCGTCGTCGGGATGACCGCCGGGCACAACGACCTGTTCGTGCCGCCCGCGTTCCCGATCAGGAAGCCGACGGCCGACGGGCCCGACGAGTGCCGCAAGCTCGTCCGCACCTGGGCCAGGGCCGGCATGGACGGCATCAAGCTGACGACCAGCGGCGGCGTGCTGTCCATCGGCGACAAGAACGTGTGGCGCAACTACACCCGCGACGAGATCAGGGCGGTCGTGGACGAGGCGCACGCCCTCGGCATGCTCGTCGCCTCGCACGCCCACTCCGAGGACGGCATCCGCGTGGCCGTCGAGGAGGGCGTCGACTCGATCGAGCACGGCACGCTGATGAGCAAGGACCTCGCCGAGACGCTGGCCGCCCGCCGCACGCCGGTGGCGCCGACCCTGCTGATCAACGAGGCCATCGCCGACGGCCGGGTGCCCGTCACCGGCGAGGCCAGGGCCAAGGCCGCCGAGCTCGTCGCCACCCGCGACGTGCTGCTGGCCCAGGCCGCGGCGCTGGGCGTGCGGTTCGTGCTGGGCACCGACGCCAACGGGCACCACGTGCGGTTCGGCGACCAGCTCGCCGAGGTCGTGCACATGACCCGGATCCTCGGCCTCGACGCCGAGTCGGCGCTGCGCGCGGCCACCTCCGACGCGGCCGACTCGATCGGCATGCCCGTGGGCCGCGTCACGCCCGGCCTGGGCGCCGACCTGGTCGTGCTGCGCGGCCGCCCGTGGGAGCGCATCGAGGACCTGGCTTCCGAGAACATCGTGGCCGTCGTCTCACGTGGCCGGGTCGTCGCGGGCCGCCTGCCCTGACCGCAGCGCCAGGTAGAGGTCCGTACGGTCGCGCATCGACGACATGCGCCGGCCGGTCAGCTCCTCGATCCGCTGCATCCGGTAGCGCAGGGTGTTGACGTGCACGTACAGCTCGTCGGCCGTGCGCTGCCAGGAGCCGCACGTTTCCAGGAACGTGTCGAGCGTGCGCAGCAGCTCGGAGCCGTGCCGCGCGTCGTACTCCTCGACGGGGCCGAGCAGATGGTCGCGGAAGGAGCGGCGCACGCTCGACGGGAGCGCGGCCAGCAGCAGGTCGAAGCTGTCGATGTCGGCCACCGACATGATCGAGACCGGGCCCGGGCCGCCGCGCGCGGACTCCATGCCGCGCCTGGCCGTCTCCAGCGCCTCGCCGAGCTGCGACACGCTGGCCACCATCTCGCTGATCCCGGCCGCGATGCTCACCCCCTGCCGCCTCGCGTCGCCCGGCGCGCCCCGCCCGTCGGGGACGAGGGCGCGCAGCTCGTCGGCCAGGCTCTTGCGCGAGGCGCGGCCGTTGACCAGCACGATCGCCTCGCGTGAGGTGCCGCCGACGATCAGGTGACGGCCCTTCCTGGCCAGGCCCTCGTGCAGCAGCTCGGGCAGGTCGAGCTCGGGCCCGCCGGTCAGCGTGACCGCCATGGCCGCGGTCGGCAGGCCGGGGTCGGCGCCGAGCAGCCGCAAGTGCGCCGACACCTCGCCGGGCGGGATCTGGCCGAGCACGTCGAGCAGGGTCTGCGCCCTGACCCGCTCGGCCCTGCGCTGCTCGGCGGCGAACCCCTCGGCCGTCACCACCTCGCTGATCGCGCCGAACGCCTGGTCGGGCGCGGCCAGCAGCAGCGGCAGCCGCCGCCGCTCGCACGCCTCGACCAGCGCCCGCGGCAGCTCGCCGAGCACGATCAGGCCGACCACCAGGCCGGCGACGTCGGCCGCCCACAGCGCGTCGGCGAAGCGCTCGCAGTCGGCCGGCCCTGTGTACCAGACGCCGCTGGTCAGCACGAGGTCGCCGGAGCGCAGGTAGCGGCGGGGGTCGGGCAGGTCCGTCGGGTACGCGCGCAGCACCTCCCGGTCGAGCGGGTCGCCGGGGCTCGCGGGGCCGGTCACCGGCGTCAGCCGTAGGTCCTCGCGGGCGAGCAGATCCGACAGCCTCATGAAATCTGATGTTATGCCAGCTCAGAGCGGGAGAGTTCAGAGGTTCGCACGATACCTCCACCCTCCGGGGTCCGGTTTACTCGATGCATGCGTCCCAAAGCGGAACTCCACCTGCACATCGAGGGCACCCTGGAGCCTGAGCTCGTCGTCGAGCTGGCCCGGCGGAACCGGATCGACCTGCCCACCTTCGACGTGGAGGCCATCCGCGCGCGTTACTCCTTCGCGAACCTGCAGTCGTTCCTGGACGTGTACTACGAGAACATGGCCGTCCTGCGCACCGAGGAGGACTTCTACGACCTGGCCACCGCCTACCTGCGGCGGGCCGCCGCGCAGGGGGTGCGGCACGCGGAGATCTTCTTCGACCCGCAGGCGCACCTGAGCAGGGGCGTGCCGCTGGAGGCCGTGTTCGGCGGCCTGTCGGCGGCGCTGAAGGACGGCGGGATGTCCGCCGCGCTGATCCTGTGCTTCCTGCGTGACCGGGGCCCCGAGGAGGCCGAGGAGGTGCTGCGGGCGGCGCTGCCGTACCGGGAGCGGTTCATCGGGGTGGGGCTCGACTCGGCCGAGGTGGGGTATCCGCCGTCGCTGTTCCGGCGGGTCTTCGACATCGCCGCCGCCGAGGGCCTGCGCCGGGTCGCGCACGCGGGCGAGGAGGGCGGCCCCGACTACGTGTGGGAGGCGCTGGACATCCTGCGGGCCGAGCGGGTGGACCACGGCATCAGGGCCATGGAGGACCCGCAGCTCGTGGCGCGGCTGCGGGCGGAGCGGATCCCGCTGACCGTGTGCCCGCTGTCGAACGTGCGGCTGCGCGCCGTGCCGTCCCTGCGCGACCACATCCTGCCCGCGATGCTGGACGAGGGCCTGGTCGTGACCGTCAACTCCGACGACCCCGCTTACTTCGGCGGCTACGTGGACGACAACTACGAGGCGCTGCGGCGCGAGCTGGGGATGACGGACGACCAGCTCGACCGGATCGCGCGCCACTCGTTCGAGGCGTCCTTCGCTTACGAGCCGGCCTGAGCCCTTCGAGGCGTCCTCCGCCTGCAGTCCTTCGAGGCGTCCTTTCGCCTGCAGTCCTTCGAGGCGTCCTTTCGCCGGCGAGCCGGCCTGAGCACGCGGATGGGGCCCGCCCTCGCCGGGCGGGCCCCATCAGGACGTCTCGTCAGCCGCTCAGGACACTGCTGAGCAGCTCGTTCAGGAGGTCCAGGTCGAGGATGTCGTTGTCCTCACCGAAGTTGTTCCACTCGCCGAAGTCCCACTTCGTCTCGTCGTCCTTGCCGTGGTTGGGGCCGGGCAGGATGCCCGACTCGGCGGTGACGCTCGGCGCGGCGGCGAGGGCGGTGCCACCGAACATGACCATCCCGCCGACGAGCCCGGCGAGGATAAGTCCGTTTCTATACATTGTGTTTCTCCCTGATACCTCTCGACTACTCTCCGTAGCTATCGGTGGGAAATCTCCCCCTCGCCCCAGTTCGACAAACACCGACATTTCTGCTGTTGACCTGCAAAAATGCCGCGTCTAGTCAAACGGTGACAGAGATCGCCCCACTTGACGCATATGTGTCAGGGAGTGCACAACCGCCGACCTTTTCCTGCCCGAGCCATGACCATGGCTCCGCGCGGCCTACGGAAGGGTCAGGATGACCGGCCCGTCGTCGGTGATGGCGACCGTGTGCTCGACGTGCACGCTCCTGCTGCCGTCGCCGGTGCACACCGACCATCCGTCGGCGGCCATGTAGTAGCGGTCGCCGCCGCCCGCCATCAGGCTGGGCTCGATCGCGATCACCATTCCGGGCCGCAGCCGCAGCCCGCGCCCGGCGCGTGCCTCGTTGGGCACGAACGGCTCCTCGTGCATGGCCCGGCCGATGCCGTGGCCGCCGAAGTCGTTCTGCATGCCGTAGCCGGCGCCGCGCCCGACCGTGGACATCGCGTGCCCGATGTCGCCCATCCGGCCGCCGGGCACGGCCGCCTCGATGCCCGCGGCGAGCGTCTCCTCGGCGACCCTGATCAGCTTGAGGTCCTCCGCGCGCGGCTCGCCGACGGTGAAGCTGACCGTGCCGTCGGCGTGCCACCCGTCGATGTACGCGGCGCAGTCGACGCTGATCAGGTCACCGTCGCGCAGCTCGTACGGCGACGGCAGCCCGTGCAGCATGACGCCGTTGACGGAGGTGCAGATCACGCCGGGGTAGGGCATGGCCCCGAAGGAGGGGTGGTAGCCGAGGAACGACGGCTTGGCCTTGGCCTCCGCGATGACGGTCCGCGCCACCTCGTCGAGCTCCTTGAGCGACACGCCCACGCCCGCCTGCTCGCGCACGGCGGCGTGGACGGCGGCGACGACCTTGCCGGACTCCCGCATCGCGGCGATCTCCCCGGCCGACTTGTACTCGATCACTGCCCCTCCTTGCCGATAACTATACCGGTATTATTATCACGGATCATGGCAGCGTTGGCAGCGTTCACGCCGGGGACCCTCTACCCCGCTCAGTCCATCCCTCTCCTTCCCGGCGTCCAGAACGGCTTCGTCCGCACGTCCCTGCGATGCCAGCCGCGCTCGCCGACCAGGTGGGCACGGACGGCCTGGATCGTGCGCGCCTCCCCCGCGAGGTAGGCCACCCCGGGCCTGTCGGGCAGCTCCAGCTTCCGCACCGCCTCCACCAGGACCTCCGAGCCCGCCGCGGACGCGTCGCCCCGGCACACCCGCACCAGGCCGCCCGGCAGGTCGAGATGGTCGTCCGGCGAGCCGGCCTCCACCACGCCGTGCACCTCCGCTCCGGCGGGCAGCGCGCCGAGCATCGCCCCGAACGCCACCGACGCCGTCTCCTCGCCGGCGAACAGGTGGTAGGGCGCCTCCCGCTGGATCACGAAGCTCCCCTCGGGGCGCATGAAGGAGATCTCCTGGCCGGGCCGCGCGTTCCTGATCCAGGAGACGCCGGGCGAGTCGCCGCCGTGGTCGAACCCGATCACGTCGAGGGCCTCCCAGGAGGGGTCGTGACGCCAGACCGAGTACGTGCGCAGCACGCCGCCGAGCGGCCCGCCCGCACCCACGAGCAGCCGGACGTGCTGCCCCGGCGTCCAGCGCAGATCCGCCAGGGCCTCGCCGCCGATCCTGACCCGGCGCATGCGGGGCGTGACCTGCTCGGCCTCCAGCACCTCGCCGGTCACGAACATCCGGTCGAGCAACCTGCGGGCGATCGTCCGTCGCACGACTACCTCCTCCGGGGGTCGAGCTGCTCGATGCGGTGGCGGGCGTCGACGAAGACCTCCTGGATGCGTTCGACCACGCGGGGGTCGCCGTGGGCGTGGGCGAGCGTCTTCACGGCGGCCTTGACCAGCCGCAGGGCGGGGCCGATGATCTCGGCGGCCTCGGGCTCGCGGAACAGCCCCCACTCGCCCCTGCTGGCGGCACGGCCCCACAGCCGCTCGATCTCCGCGGCCTGCTCCGCCACGACCCGGCGGCCCTCGCCGGTGAGGTGGTGGACCTTGCGGCCGTCGGCGGGCTCGACGCGGACGAGACCTTCGTCCTCCAGCAGTTGCAGGGTGGGGTAGATGGAGCCGGCACTGGGCTCGTAGGTGCCGTTGAAACGGTCGGCGAGGCGGTTCATCACGTCGTAGCCGTGGCCGGGCTGCTCGGCGATCAGGGCGAGGACGGCCAGGCGCAGCTCGCCCGGCCCGAAGAAGCGGCCCGTGGGGCCCATCCCGCCCGCGCCCGGGTTTCGGCGCGCGTTCATCATGTGTCGGATGCTATATCGAACGATATAGCGCGGTAAAGACGTACTATCGCGTTTTCACAGAGCGATGACGACCTTGCCCTTCGCGTGCCCCCGCTCCACGTGCGCGATCGCCTCGGACACCGCGGCCAGCGGGAAGACGCGCTCGACGACCGGCGTCACCTCGCCCGCCTCGATCAGCTCGCGCAGCTCGGCGAGGTCGGCGGCGTTCTCGCGGGTCACGAACGTGGGCAGCGTGTGGCGGGCGAACAGGTTCGTGAGGTTCAGCCGGATGACGCGGCCCATCACGCCGACCCAGCGCCCGCCCCCGCCGCTGTTGCTCAGGTAGGCCCCGGCCGGGGTGAGCAGCCGCCGGCACTCCCCCACCGTGCGGTTGGCGATGTTGTCGAGGATGACGTCGTAGCGCCGGCCGGTGCGAGTGAAGTCCTCCTTGGTGTAGTCGATCACGTGGTCGGCGCCGATCGAGCGGACCAGCTCCACGTTCGCGCCGCCGCACACGCCGGTGACCTCGGCCCCGAACGCCTTGGCGAGCTGCACCGCGAACGTGCCGATGCCACCCGCGGCGCCGTTGACGAGCACCTTCTGCCCCCGCTCCAGGCCCGCCTTGTCGCGTAACGCCTGCAGCGCGGTCATCGCCGACGTGGGCACGGCCGCGGCCTGCTCGAACGTCAGCCCGGCGGGCTTGGCGGCGATCGGGCCGCCCTCGGGGACGGCGACGTACTCGGCGAACGAGCCGGGCGCGCAGCCGTACACCTCGTCGCCGGGCTGGAACCGGCTGACGCCCTTGCCCACCGCCTCGACGACCCCGGCGAAATCGGCCCCCAGCCCGGGGACCTTCGGCTTCGACAGGCCGGACACGGCCCGCAGGACGTACGGGGTGCCCCTGAGCAGGTGCCAGTCGCCCGGGTTGACCGCGGCCGCGCGGACCCGGACGAGCACCCCGTCGTCGCCGATCTCCGGCTTGGGGACCTCCTCCAGCTCGATGACCTCGGGCGAACCGTAGACGTGACGGCGAACTGCCTTCATTTCAGCTCCTCTGACACCTGAAAGAAAATGCTGACACATGAAAACAGTACCTCTCGCGAGGCGTTCGCGGGCAAACGAAAAGCGGCGGCCGGGAGGAAGATCCTCCCGGCCGCCGCTCTCTACGGGATCAGGCCTTGAGCCAGCTCATCATCGGGCGGAGCTTGGCGCCGGTCTTCTCGATCGGGTTCTCGGCCAGCTCGTCACGGTAGCGCTGGAACTCCTTCTGGCCGCTGTCGAACTCCTCGACCAGCTGGCGGGCGAAGGTGCCGTCCTGGACCTCGGCGAGGATGCGGCGCATCTCCTGGCGCGACTCCTCGTTGATGACGCGCGGGCCACGCGTGTAGCCGCCGTACTCGGCCGTGTCGGAGACCGACCAGTACATCTTGGAGATGCCGCCCTCATACATGAGGTCGACGATCAGCTTCATCTCGTGCAGGCACTCGAAGTAGGCCACCTCCGGCTGGTAGCCGGCCTCGATCAGCGTCTCGAAGCCCGCCTTGATCAGCTCGGAGACGCCGCCGCACAGCACGGCCTGCTCGCCGAACAGGTCGGTCTCGGTCTCCTCCTTGAACGTGGTGCGCAGCGCGCCCGCGCGGGTGCCGCCGATGCCCTTGGCGTAGGACAGCGCGAGGTCGAGCGCCTTGCCCGAGGCGTCCTTCTCCACGGCCACCAGACACGGCACGCCGCGCCCGGCCTCGAACTGGCGGCGCACGAGGTGGCCCGGGCCCTTCGGGGCCACCATGCAGACGTCCACGCCCTCCGGGGCCTCGATGAGGCCGTAGCGGATGTTCAGGCCGTGGCCGAAGAACAGCGCGTCGCCCTCGACGAGGTTGGGGGCGACGTGTTCGGCGTACAGGTGGCGCTGGATGTGGTCGGGCGCCAGGATCATCGTGAGGTTGGCCTCCTCGACCGCCTCCGACGGCGTGAGCACGCGCAGGCCGTCGTTCTCGGCCTTCTCGCGGCTCTTGGAGCCCTCGGGCAGGCCGACGCGCACGTCGACGCCGGAGTCACGCAGGGAGAGCGCGTGGGCGTGGCCCTGGCTGCCGTACCCCAGCACGGCCACGTGGCGTCCCTGAATGATCGACAGGTCGGCCTGGTCGTCGTAGTAAATCTCGGTCACTTGCTCAAAACCTTTCAGGCGGTACGGTCCAGTGCCCTGAGGGACCGGTCGGTGATGGAGCGGGCGCCGCGGCCGATGGCCACCATGCCCGATTGGACGAGTTCCTTGATCCCGAACGGCTCGAGGACCTTCACGAAGGCCTCCAGCTTGTCGGGGGTGCCGGTGACCTCGATGGTCACGGCGTCGGCCGCCACGTCGACGCAGCGGGCGCGGAAGAGGTTGACGAGCTCCAGCACGTGGGAGCGGCTCTCGGAGTCGGCCTTCACCTTGATCAGCATCAGCTCGCGCTGCACCGACTGGTTCGGGTCGAGCTCGACGATCTTGAGCACGTTCACCAGCTTGTTGAGCTGCTTCGTGACCTGCTCAAGCGGCAGCTCCTCGACGCTCACCACGATCGTCATGCGGGAGATGTCGTCGTGCTCGGTGGGCCCGACGGCGAGGGAGTCGATGTTGAACCCCCGGCGGCTGAACAGCGCCGACACCCGGGCGAGCACGCCCGGCCGGTTCTCGACCAGCACGGACAGCGTGTGCCTACTCATCCTCGTTCTCCCACCTCGGCGCCATGTCACGGGCGATCTTGATGTCGTCGTTGCTGGTGCCCGCCGCGACCATGGGCCAGACCATGGCGTCCTCGTGGACGACGAAGTCGACCACGACGGGCACGTCGTTGATCTCCATGGCCTTCTTGATCACGGCGTCCACGTCCTCGGGACGCTCGCACCGCAGGCCCACACAACCATAGGCCTCCGCGAGCTTGACGAAGTCAGGGATGCGGCGGGGGGCCTGCAGGTTGGTGTTGGAGTAGCGCTCGTCGTAGAACAGCGTCTGCCACTGGCGGACCATGCCGAGATTACCGTTGTTGATGATGGCGATCTTGATCGGCACGCCCTCCAGCGCGCACGTGGCCAGCTCCTGGTTGGTCATCTGGAAGCAGCCGTCGCCGTCGATGGCCCACACCGTGGCGTCGGGGCAGCCCATCTTGGCGCCCATCGCGGCCGGCACGGCGAAGCCCATCGTGCCCGCGCCGCCCGAGTTGATGAACGTGCCCGGGTTCTCGTAGTCGATGAACTGCGAGGCCCACATCTGGTGCTGCCCGACCCCGGCCACGTAGTAGGTGTCGGGTCCCGCGATCGCGCTCAGGCGCTCCATGACGTACTGCGGGGCCAGCGAGCCGTCGTCGAAGGTGTCGTAGCCCAGCGGGTAGGTCTGCTTGTAGCCGTTGAGCGTCGCCCACCACTCGTCGTAGTCGCCCTTCTGGCCACTGGCCTGGACGGCGGCGATGAGGTCGGTGAGGACCTCCTTGCAGTCGCCCACGATCGGCACGTCGGCGTGGCGGTTCTTCGAGATCTCGGCCGGGTCGATGTCGGCGTGCACGACCTTCGCGTACGGGGCGAACGACGACAGGTCACCGGTCACCCGGTCGTCGAAGCGCACGCCCAGGCCGATGATCAGGTCCGACTTCTGCAGCGCGCCCACGGCGGAGACGCTGCCGTGCATGCCCGGCATGCCCATGTGCTGCGGGTGGCTGTCGGGGAAAGTGCCCCGGGCCATCAGGGTGGTGACGACCGGGATCTTCGTCAGCTCGGCGAGCTGCAGCAGCTCGGCCGACGCGCGCGCCTTGTGGACGCCGCCGCCGACGTACAGGACGGGCCGCTTGGACTCGGCGATCAGCTTCGCCGCCTCGCGGATCTGCTTGGAGTGCGGCCTGGTGACCGGGCGGTAGCCCGGCAGCTGCATGGTGGGCGGCCACGAGAACGTGGTCTCGGCCTGGAGCGCGTCCTTGGAGATGTCCACCAGGACCGGGCCGGGACGGCCGGTGGAGGCGATGTGGAACGCCTCCATGATCGTGCGGGCGATCTCGCTCGCGTCGGTGATCAGGAAGTTGTGCTTCGTGATCGGCATGGTGATGCCGGAGATGTCCGCCTCCTGGAAGGCGTCCGTGCCGATCATCGGGGAGGCCACCTGACCGGTGATCGCCACGATCGGAACGGAGTCCATGAAGGCGTCGGCAATCGGGGTCACCAGGTTCGTGGCGCCGGGGCCGCTGGTCGCCATGCACACCCCGACCTTGCCCGTGGCCTGCGCGTAGCCCTCGGCCGCGTGACCCGCGCCCTGCTCGTGCCGTACGAGCACGTGCCGGACCTTGGTCGAGTCGTAGAGAGGATCGTAGGCCGGCAGAATGGCACCGCCCGGGATCCCGAACACTGTGTCGACTCCCACGTGCTCCAGCGCCCTGACCAGGGCCTGTGCACCTGTCATCCGTTCGGTCATCGGCTCGTTCCTTGCGTGGCTACTCGCTTAAGGACATAAAAAATGCCCCTTCCCACCTAGACGGCGGGTCTGGGGCGGCGCGCAGGTCGTCGTGCTTCGCTATCGGCCTGCGCGCCGGCGAAGTACTACGAGAATCTCACTGCGAAGCATGGCCTACACCATAGCCGCTCGGAACGCCATCGCGCCAACTTCGTGGACACAAGTCTCAAACAGTGAGACTCGTACGCATCAGCGAGTCGACCCCGCGCGCCGCCATCGGCCGCGCCACCAAGAAGCCCTGCCCCCTCGTGCAGCCCATCTGCTTCAGCAGTTCGAGCTGCTCAGGACGCTCGATCCCCTCAGCCACCACGATAAGCCCGAGGTCGTGCCCGAGCCGCACGATCGTGCGCGTGAGCAGGGTCAGCGTGTCGTCCTTGCCGAGCCCCGACACGAACGACGGATCGATCTTGATCATGTCGACGGGGAGCTGCCGCAGGAACGCCAGCGAGGCGTAGCCGGTGCCGAAGTCGTCGATCGCCAGCCGCACGCCCAGGGCCCGCAGCTCCGACAGCCGCTTGATCGTCTCCTCGGCGTCCTCGACCAGCATCTCCTCGATCACCTCAAGGGTGAGCATGGACGCGGGCAGGCCGCTCTCCGTCAGCGCCTCCTCGACCGTCTCGACGAACCTGGGCGCCATGATCTGGCGCGCCGACAGGTTCAGCGACAGCCCGATGTCCCACGACGAGGCCCGCCAGGCGGCCACCTCGCGGCACGCCTCCCGCAGGATCCACTCGCTCAGCGGCACGATCAGCCCGGTGTCCTCGGCCGCGTCGAGGAACTGCTCCGGCGGCACGAACACCGACCCGCGCCACCACCGCACCAGCGCCTCCACGGCGGTCACCCGCGAGGTCGCGAGGTCCACCACCGGCTGGTACTCGATCGCGAACTGCTGCTCGATCAGCGCCCGCTGCAGGTCGGCGGCCAGCTCCAGGCGGCGCATCACGTCGGCGTGCATCTGCGCCGCGAACACCTCCACCCGCCGCCCGCCCAGCTCCTTGGAACGGGCCATCGCCACATCCGCGTTGCGCATGAGATCGCCCGCCGGCAGGTCGTCCTCGGTGAAGGCGACGCCCACGCTCGCGGTCAGCGCCACGTCGCGGTCGGCGACCCGGAACGGCTCCTGCGAGACCGCGCGCACCAGCCGCTCGGCCAGGTCCACCGCCACCTGCGCGTCGCCGCCCGTCTCCACCAGCACCGCGAACTCGTCGCCGCCCCACCGGGCCAGCGTGTCGTCGGCCCGCACCGCGCCGCGCAGCCGGCGGGCCGCCTGCCCGAGCAGGTAGTCGCCGCTGGCGTGGCCGACCGAGTCGTTGACCGAGGTGAAACCGTCGAGATCGAGGAAGATCACCGCCACGTTGGCCGTGCCGGGGCCCGACGTGCGGCCCGCCAGCACCTCGCGGGTGCGCTCCTCGAAGTAGGCGCGGTTGGGCAGCCCGGTGACGCCGTCGTGGAAGGTCAGGTGGGCGACCTGGTTGCGCAGCGCCTCCTCGTCGCTGACGTCTCTCGTCGTCACCAGCAGCAGGTCTTCGCCGCCCGCGTGGCGGGTCGCCACGGACTCCGTGGGGCGCCAGGTGCCGTCGGCCGCGCGGACCCGGCAGGCGATCAGGCAGGCGCCCGGGGCGGTGTTGTCCTCGTCGAGGTTCATCGCGCGCATGGCGACCTGGATGCCCGGCACGTCCTCGGGGTGCAGGTAGTCGAAGATCGACCCGCCGACCAGCTCCTCCGGGCTGTAGCCGTAGGTGACCTCGACGCCCGCGCCGATCTCGCGGACGACACCCTCGTAGTCGCAGGTGAACACCACGTCGCCGGTGCTCTCCGCCAGCTCCCTGAGCTGGCGCTCGCTCAGCTTCGCCAGTCCGCGCAGGCGCACGTTCGCCGCCGAGACCACGAACAGGCGCACCAGCAGGAGCAGCACCACGGAGACCGCCACCACCACGACGCCGGTCACCGGCGCCCCGGTGCGCCCGCCGGCCTGCTGGACCAGCAGCACCCCGGCGGCCACGGCCACCAGCGCCAGCGGCACGATCGCGACCGCGTGCCCGACCGCCGGCCGCGCCACCTGCCGCACCCGCGGCCCCCACGGGACCGCCGCCAGCAGCAGGAACGCCACAGGCGCGAGCATGACGGCCCACAGCTGCGGCTCGACGTCCATGAGCCGGGCCACCGCCGCCGACAGGCCCGCCACCGTCATCGTGGCCAGCACCCCCACGCCCGCCAGGCCGAGCAGCCAGGACGACGCCTTGCTGGTCAGCACCGACGGCACCACGGCGAACGTCACCAGCAGCCCCACCAGCGGCGGCAGCATGACCAGCGTGAACGCCGGCGCGTCGGCGGTCTCGGCGTACACGTGCCGCAGCGCCACCATCCAGCCGATCAGGAACAGCGAGGCCGCGCACAGGTAGGCGTCGGTGAGATGCCGTAAAGCGAGCCGCGCGGAAAGCTTCCGGTCGGCGGCGATCAACGCGCCGCTCGCCGTGACCACCGTGCCGACCAGCATGAACATGTCCGCGAAGCTGTCGAACGCGTTCTCGGTGAACGGCCGCAGCGCCACCCCCGCCGTCCAGATGACGGCGCCGCCGCTCATCCAGCGCGCGGCCATCGCCGCCGGGCGGTGCGTGGCCGCCTGCTTCACCGAGGCGATCAGCAAGGAGACTGCGGCGACCATCGCCGCGATCCCACCGGCGACCGCTCCGGTGACCAAGGCCGGGCTCTCCGTCAGGAGGGCGGCGGCGAACGCCACCGCGCCGGCCGCCGCAGCGGCGGCCGGCGGCACCCGGGGATCACGCCAGCGGATCACAGTCGTTGCCCATCCCGTCTCGAACTCTGCACCAGTGACCGCCGAAGCCCGGTCGATCACTTCGCCAGTGTGTGCTGTCGTGGGTGCGCGGGTGGTGACAACGCCGATGTCGTCACCGATCTGATAACCAGACAGACCAATTGCCGCCAAGAGCTCCTTGACAGTGAGTCAGGAACTCCCTGCAAACGCAACCGTACGCACCGAAGGTCACGGACCAGCCACGTTCGGGGATCCTCTCAGTACGAGTCGGTGATGACATTCTCCAAGGGTTCACCAGCGAGATACCGCTCCACCTGGGCGCGGACCAGCCGCAGCGTGCGGCGTACCGAAGCGGGGGTGCTGCCCGCCACGTGGGGGGTGATCAGCACGCCCGCCGCGCTCCACAGAGGGTGCCCCTCGGGCAGCGGCTCCGGCGCCGTCACGTCGAGCGCCGCGCGCAGCCGGCCGTCCTTCAGCTCCGCCACCAGCGCGTCGGTGTCGACCACCCCGCCCCTGGCCGCGTTCACCAGCACCGCGCCGTCCTTCATCCTGGCCAGGAACGCGGCGTCCACCATCCCCGCCGTCGCCGCCGTCGCCGGCACCAGCAGCACCACCACGTCCGCCTGCGGCAGCAGCGCGGGCAGCTCGTCCATGCCGTGCACGCCCTCCCGGGCGCTGCGCGCCACCCGGACGATCTCCACCTCGAACCCGTCGAGCCGCCGCTCCAGCGCCGCGCCGATCGAGCCGTAGCCGACGATCAGCACCGTCGAGTCGGCCAGCACGTCCGTGTGATGGTAGGTCCACTCGCCCCTGCGCTGCGCGTCCACGAACCCCGGGAACTCCCTGAGCACCGCGATCATCGCCCCCACCGCCCACTCCGCGGTGCCCGCCTCGTGCACGCCGCGCGCGTTGCACAGCACCGCGCCCTCCGGCATGTGCGGCCGGTACGGCTCCACCCCCGCCGTCACGGTCTGCAGCAGCCGCAACGAGCTCATCCTGGCCAGCGTCCCCGGCACGTCCGGCACCGTCACCAGCGGAGGGATCCACACCTCCACTTCCTCCACCCCGTCCGGCATCGAGGACGTGCCGTCATAGACGGCACATTCGACGCCGGGAAGCTCGGACAGAACATCAGCCACCGAATCGGACGGAACCCAGGTCTTCATGCGGAGAACCTTACGACTACGGGGGAAGTATGGAACACATGAGGAAGCTCTGGACGATCATGCTACTGACCGCGCTCACGGCATGCTCCGGGCTCACGGCCTGCTCCGAACGCGGCGGAGAAGTCCTCCCCACGGCGGCCGTGTCGGCGGGGCCCGCCCCGAGTGACCCCAAGGACATCGTGACCGGGCTCGCCGTGCCCTGGGGCATCGCGTTCCTGCCCGGCGGCGACGCCGTCGTCACCGAACGCGACACCGCCCGCGTCCTCCGCGTCACCCCCGCCGGCCAGGTCACCGAACTCGCCAAGATCGAGGACGCCCGCCCCGACGGCGAAGGCGGCCTGCTCGGCGTGGCCGTCAAAGACGACCAGATCTTCCTCTACTACACCGGCGAACTCGACAACCGCATCGTCCGCTACCGCCTCACCGACGGCGGGCTCACCGACCAGCAACTCCTCGTCCAGGACATCCCCAAAGGCGGCATCCACAACGGCGGCCGCCTCGCCTTCGGCCCCGACGGCTACCTCTACGCCACCACCGGCGAGACCGGCGACCGCTCCCTCGCCCAGCGCACCGACTCCCTCGGAGGCAAGATCCTGCGCATGACCGTCGACGGGGCACCCGCGCCCGGCAACCCGTTCGGCACGCTCATCTACAGCTACGGCCACCGCAACGTCCAGGGCCTCGCCTGGGACGGCTCCGGCCGCCTGTACGCCTCCGAGTTCGGCGCCAGCACCTACGACGAGGTCAACCGCATCCAGTCCGGAGGCAACTACGGCTGGCCCGAGGTCGAGGGGCGCGGCAACGACCAGCGCTACATCAACCCCATCCTCACCTGGTCCACCTCCGAAGCCTCCCCCTCCGGCATGGCCTACGCCAACGGCTCCCTGTGGGTGGCCGCACTGCGCGGCGCCCGCCTGTGGCAGATCCCTCTGGGCGAGGACGGCTCCGCCGGCGCCCCGGTGGCCCGCTTCACCGACCGCTACGGCCGCCTCCGCGCCATCGCCGCCGCACCGGGCGGGGGGTTGTGGGTGGGAACCAGTAACAAGGACGGCCGCGGCTCCCCCCGGGACGGCGACGACCGCATCATGTCCGTCACCCCCTCCTGACCACCTCCGGCGCGGGCGGGGGTACGGCGGTCCTCCCCGTCGGAAGGACCTCAGCCGCAACAGCGCCGCACGGACGGGCGCGGCGCGGGCCGACGCGCACGGGGCATGGCCGGCGCGGACGCGGCACCGCGAGACCGCCGCAGGGAGGCAGCACGGCGGCGCGGCAGGGCGGGAGCGCGGCACGGCGCGGGCGGGCGGGAGCGGGGCATGGCGCGGGCGGGGCGGACAGGGCGCACGGGGCCAACCGCGCGGCGGGGCGCCAGGGCAAGCGCCCCTCTCCCCCTGAAGGACCTCAGCCCCCTACGGCGCCGCACAGGCCGAGGTCCTGGGGTGGGAGGGGGGCGAGGCCCAGGGGCCGCGGGCCCCGCGAACCGGGGGTCAGCCTGTGCCGGTTCCCGTGCAGGTCACCTGCGGTTGGGGGCGGTATTTGGTGGTCAGTTTCTTGTCCTTCTTGACCACCTTGCCGTCCTGGTGGAACACCCGGGTCACGTCGATCGTGAACCCCTGCTCCCCCACCGTAGGCAGGCAGTCAGGAGCCGAGCTGCTCTCCCGCCGGAACGGCGTGAGGTCGCGCCGCTCCGATTCCACGGCCTCCACCCGGTCGTACCGTTTGGTGCTCCAGAGGGAGACGGTCACGGAGGTGTCGGTGAAGGCGGTCTTGATGAGCACCCCGTACTCGGAGTCGTTGCGCCATTTGAGGTCGAGGTCGGGGTACAGGAGCGCGGCGTCCCGCCCGGCCGGGTAGCGGGGCGCGTAGTAGTCCATCGGCTGGTGTTCGACGTCGTCGAAGCCGCCGAAGAAGGCCGCGTTGTACATGGTGGTGGCGAACTGGGACCCGCCGCCGCCGACGATGTTGACCATGCGCCCGCCGACGATCTGCCCGGCTTCGACGTATCCGTCCTCGACGGTGGGTTCGCCCACGACGTCGTGGAGGGAGAACGTGTCGCCGGGTTTGACGAGGTGCCCGTCCACTTCCTGTGCCATCCGCTGGATGTTCTTGACCCGGGCCTGGCAGCAGTCGTAGGTGGTGGTGAACTCGCCGACCAGTTCCTTGATCCCGAGGCCCTGGATCTGGGAGGTGTCCACGGTGGGCGCGACGGTGCCGAGCCGTACCGGGATGGTGCGGGTCCCGCCGTCGGCGAAGACCTTTTCCGCGTCTCTGGCGAGCAGCTTGTCGTTGACGCCGCGCCCCGTGCGGGCGGGCACGAGGACGGGCTTGCCGTTGACGATCTGGTAGGAGGCGTCGCGCGGCTGCTGGGCGGCGTCGACGAGGCCGCCGCCGACGGCGGCGAGCACCTTCTCGGCGTCGAACTCGGGCGCGAGGGTGCCGTCGCCGTCGGAGTTGTACGTGAGGTTCGCGGCGATCATGGCCGGCGGCACCTGCACCTGCTTGGCCCCGAGCGTCAGCGTCAGGGGCGCGGCGACCGCGGCCTTGGCCTTGGCGAGGGCGGCGGTGACGGCTTCGGGGGTGGTGGCGGGCTTGGCGGGCCTGAGCGTCAGGACGACGGGCCCGCCGCCTTTGAGGAACGTCTCGCTGATCCTGCGTACGGCGTCGTCGCGGTCGAGCAGCACGCCGTCCTCGGGCTGGCGGGCCCTGGGCCGCAGGCCGGTGAAGGTGACGCGGCCTTCGACGGCGGGCTTGTCGATGCTCTCGGCGAGCCCTTCGACGGTCCGGGTGAGCTGGGAGGAGTCGACGCTGATGCGGGGCTGCAGCTCGGTGGTGCCGAAGAGCCCGCGCCACACTTCCTCGGGGGTGGGGAACCCGCTGGGCGCCTGCCCGATGGTGGCGACGACGTCGAGCTCCAGTCCGGCCTCGTCGGGCTGAATGGTGTCCTTCTTGCCGCCGATGTCGGCGACGACGGGCTTGCCGAGCTTGGCGGCCAGTTCGGTGCGGAGCTTGTCGGCGGCCTGCGTCACGGTGAGGCCGCCGATGTCGACGCCGGCGACGCGGGTGCCGCGCAGGACGGAGCCGGACATGAGGACGGCCGGCACCACGTACGCGAGCGCGGCCAGCACGAGCGCGAGCACGACGAGGCCGGGCAGCAGCCGGCGGCGCCGGGGCGGTTCGGGCTCGAACGGCGAGGGCCGTTCGGGCGTGCCGAACGCGGTGGCGGGCCGGCTCTGCGGCTCTTTGTCGGCGGCCATGGGCCAGGGCTGCGCGGGCGGCGCCACCGGGGGCAGCGCGGGCTTGCCCGACGTACCGTCCGGGGCGCTCGGGCCTTGGGCCGGTCGGGGCTCCGTTCGCTCCGGCGGGCCGAAGATGTCCCGGGAGACGCCCGGGGGGAGTCCTTCGATCCGCGGCTTCCTGGAGACGGCCGACGTGGGTAAGGGCACCGAGGCGAACGGGTCGGTCGGTGATTCGATCGGTCCGGCGTTACGCACGCCTCAATCTCCTCCCGGTCCGCAGCCAAGTCTCAGGCAACAGTAAGGCACGCGGATCCGCATATGTCACGGGAAATGGCTACGGAAATGTGTCAACCTAGCCACCGGTAGCGATGTTCGGGCCGGCCGGCCGTGCCGTACCGCGGTCGGAGCTCGGCCTGTCCCGCCGCGCACAGGTGTTCCAGATAGCGGCGGGCGCTGACCCGTGACAGGCCGGTGAGCTCGGCGGCCTCGGCGGCCGACAGGTCGCGGCCCGCTTCCCGGAGGGTATCGGCGACCAGCGCGCACGTGGCCGCGGACAACCCTTTCGGCATGGGCACGGCGGTCTTGAGGGTGCCGAAGAGCCGGTCCACGTCGTCCTGGCGGGCTTCGGGGCCGATGGCGGTCAGGCGGTTGCGGGTGTCGGCGTACTGCTGGAGCCGCTCGGTCAGGGCGGCGGCGGTGAACGGCTTGATGAGGTAGTTGAAGGCGCCGCCGCGCATGGCCTCCCTGACGGTGGGCACGTCGCGGGCGGCGCTGATCATGAGGACGTCCATGTCGTGCAGCGCCTTGAGCACGTCCAGGCCCGACATGTCGGGCAGGTAGATGTCGAGCAGCACGAGGTCGGGCCGCAGCTCGGCCGCCGCCGCGAGCGCCTCGGCGCCGCTGTGCGCGACGGAGACCACGCCGAAGCCCGGCACCCGGCTGACGTAGCCGCTGTGGATGCGGGCGACCATGAAGTCGTCGTCGACGACCAGTACGCGAATCATGAGCCTGCCTTCACCGCCGGGAGCAGCGCGGTGAAGACCGCCCCGCCCGCGTTCCGCACCCGTACCCAACCGCCCCGGCGCAGGCACACCTGCCGGGTCAGCGCCAGCCCCAGCCCGCGCGGCCCCGCCTTGGCGGCCTTCGTCGTGAACCCCTCCCTGAAGACCTCCTCCACCAGGTCGGGCGCGATGCCGGGGCCGGAGTCGCCGACCCGTACGCGCAGCCCGCCGGCGTCGGCCTGCACCGAGACCTCGATCGTGCCCTGCGCGCCGTCGAGGGCGTCGATGGCGTTGGCGACGAGGTTGCCCACCACGAGCACCGCGTCGCGCGGGTCGCCGATCAGGCCCTCCGGCACGGAGGAGTCCTCGGCGAGCACCAGCTCGGCCCCGCGCTCGGCCGCCTCGGCGGACTTGGCCAGCAGCAGCGCGGCGAGCGTCGGGTCCTGGATGCGCTCGCGCAGGTCGGTGGCGTACGCGCCGTGCGTGGTGCGGGTGATGAAGCCGATGGCGGCCTCGTGCTCGCCCAGCTCCAGCAGCCCGACCACGGTGTGCATCCGGTTGGCGAACTCGTGCGCCTGGGCCCGCAGCGCGTCGGTGGCGCTGCTGGCGTCGTCGAGCTCGCGGGCCAGCCGAATCAGCTCGGTACGGTCGCGCAGGGTGACCACCCAGCCGCGGTGCCGCCCGCGCACCCACACCGGGGTGCGGTTGAGCACGAGCACCCGGTCGCCGTGCAGCACGATGCGGTCCTCGCCGGGGTCGGCGCCGCCGAGCACGTCCCGCATGCGCTCGGAGACCGGCATCCGCGTCAGGTCGGCGCCGACGTCCCCGAGCAGCTCGCGGGCGGCGTCGTTGACCAGGGTCACTCTCCCCTCCAGGTCGAGCGCGAGCACGCCCTCCTTGACGCCGTGCAGCACGCCCTCGCGCTGCTCCAGCAGCGCGGCGATCTCGCGCGGCTCCAGCCCGAACGTCTGCCGGCGCACCCGCGCGGTGATCAGCGCGGCCAGGGCGAGCCCGGCCAGCAGCACGGCCAGCGCGGTCCACACGAGCGGCGGCAGCGCCTGGAAGACCTGGCTGGTGACCGTGGTCTCCAGCACGCCGACCGAGACGAGGCCGATGACGGTGCCGAACTCGTCGCGGATCGGCGCCTTGCCCCTGACCGTGGTGCCGATGGTGCCGGTCTCGGTGCCGACCCAGCTGCGGCCCGTCCGCAGGACCGTGCTGCCGTCGGTGGACAACCGTTTGCCGATGAGGGAGGTGTTGGGGTGGGCGTAGCGCTTCTGCTCGGTGTTGGCGATCACGACGTAGTCGGCGCCGGTCTCGTGCTGGACGCTCATGGCCAGCGGCTGCAGCACGCTCTCGGGGCGTTCCAGCCCGAACGCCTTCCGCACCTCGGGCAGCCCGGCCACCGACTGGGCGATCGCCAGCGCGCGCTGCTGGTGCAGCGCGTCGAGCTGGTCGCGCGTGTGCTCGGCCCACACGCCGCCGGTGCCTCCGACGGCGAGCAGCACGATCACCATCTGCAGCACGAACAGCTGGGTCCCGAGGGAGGCGTCACGAACCCGTCTCATCAGGCCCATGGAAACAGTCGCAGGTCACGTCCGGGTCGCGACCAATACGACCACTATGACGCCAAGCGTGCAAAGGCTCGACGCGCGGGGGAAGGAACTTCACCATGCCAGTTCCATAACGGTGAAATCCCCCCTGGAGTGATCATGCGCTTGCGCGTACTCGCCGCCCTCGCGGCACTCTCCCTCGGCGCGCTGACGGCGTGCGGCCAGTCAGGCGGCGGCACGTCCGCCGCCGGCCCCTTGCGGATCATGGCGCCGGCCGCGCCCGGCGGCGGCTGGGACCAGACCTCCCGCACGGCGGAGCAGGCGTTCAAGGCGGCCGACCCGAAGCGCAAGGTCGAGGTGTTCAACGTGCCGGGCGCCGGCGGCACGATCGGGCTGGCGCAGCTGGCCGGCGAGAAGGGCAACGGCAACCTGCTGATGACGATGGGCCTGGTCATGGTCGGCGCCATCGAGCAGAACAAGTCGAAGGTCACACTCGCCGAGACCACGCCCATCGCCAAGCTGACCGAGGAGTACGAGCTGGTCGTGGTGCCGGCGCAGTCCCCGTACAAGTCGCTGGCCGACCTGGTGGCGGCCTGGAAGGCCGACCCGGCGAAGGTGTCGATCTCGGGCGGCTCGGCGGGCGGCACCGACCACATCGTGGCCGGGCTGATGGCCAAGGCCGCCGGCGTCGACCCCAAGCGGGTCAACTACATCGCCCACTCGGGCGGCGGCGAGGCGCTGAACGAGCTGCTCGGCAACAAGGTCAGCGTGGGCATCTCGGGCGTGGCCGAGTTCGCGGAGCACGTGAAGTCGGGCAAGCTGCGCGCCCTGGGCGTCACCTCCGCCGAGCGGGTGCCCGGCCTCGACGCCCCCACCCTCAAGGAGGGCGGCCTGGACGTCGAGCTGGCCAACTGGCGCGGCTTCGTCGCCCCCGCCGGCCTGTCGGAGGCCGACAAGAAGGCGCTGACGGACGCGGTCACCAAGATGCACGACTCCCAGCCGTGGAAGGACGCCGTGACCAAGAACGGCTGGATCGACTCCTTCCAGACCGGGCAGCAGTTCGCCGACTTCCTCGGCGCCGAGCAGACCCGGGTCAAGGGCATCATCGCCGAGATGGGGCTCGTCTCCTGATGATCGGCCGTTGGTGGCGGCCCGAGCTCGGGCTGGCGGTCGTCGTGCTGGTGCTGGGCGTGCTCGTCGTGGTCGGCACGCTCGACGTGTCCGCGGCGGCCTCCCAGCTCGGCATCGGGCCGCGCTTCTTCCCCATGCTGGTGGGCGGCGCGATGGTGGTCGTCGGCCTGTTCTACGTGGCCGACGTGCTGCGCGGCGGCCACGGCGACCCCGAGGAGAGCGAGGACGTCGACGCCGAAGCCCCCGCCGACTGGCGCAGCGTCGGCCTGGTCAGCGGCATCTTCCTGGCCTTCGCCGCGCTCCTCGACCTGCTCGGCTGGATCATCGGCGCGAGCCTGCTGTTCTTCGCCCTGTCGGTCGTGCTGGGCGCCGAGCACAGGCTGCGGGCCGCCGTGGTCGCGGTGGTGCTGGGCGTGGCGACGTACCTGCTGTTCGTCAAGGGCCTCGGCGTGAGCCTGCCCGGCGGGGTGCTGCCGCTATGACCTCGCTCCAGCTCCTGCTCGACGGCTTCGCCGCCGCGCTCACCCCCGTCAACCTCCTGTACGCGCTCATCGGCGTCACCCTCGGCACCCTCGTCGGCGTGCTGCCCGGCATCGGGCCCGCGATGACCGTGGCACTGCTGCTGCCGATCACGTTCACGGTGCCGCCGGCCAGCGCGTTCATCATGTTCGCCGGCATCTACTACGGCGGCATGTACGGCGGCTCCACCACCTCCATCCTGCTCAACACGCCCGGCGAGTCCTCCTCCATGATCACGGCGCTGGAGGGCAACAAGATGGCCCGGCGCGGGCGGGCCGCCCAGGCGCTGGCCACGGCCGCCATCGGCTCGTTCGTGGCCGGCACCATCGCCACGGCGCTCCTCGTCGTGGCGGCGCCCGCGGTGGTCAGCTTCGCGATCGCGTTCGGCCCCGAGGACTACTTCGCGCTGGCCGTCCTCGCCTTCACCGCCGTGTCGTCGGTGCTGTCCCGCTCCATCGTGCGCGGCCTGGCCTCGCTCGGCCTCGGCCTGGTCATCGGCCTGATCGGCATCGACCAGCAGACCGGGCAGGCCCGGCTCACGATGGGCATCCCGCAGCTCCTCGACGGCATCGACGTGGTGATCGTCGCGGTCGGCCTCTTCGCGCTCGGCGAGGCGCTCTACGTCGCCTCCCGGCTGCGCCATGCGCCCCCCGAGGTCGTGCCGGTCGGCCGGGCCTGGATGGGCCGCTCCGACTGGCGCCGCTCCTGGCTGCCCTGGCTGCGCGGCACCGCCCTGGGCTTCCCGTTCGGGGCGCTGCCCGGCGGCGGGGCCGAGATCCCCACGTTCCTGTCGTACGCGGCCGAGAAGCGCCTGGCCCGCGGCGTGGCCCGCGAGGAGTACGGCAAGGGCGCCATCGAGGGCGTCGCCGGCCCCGAGGCGGCCAACAACGCCTCCGCCGCCGGCACGCTGGTGCCGCTGCTCACGCTCGGCCTGCCCACCTCGGCCACCGCCGCGATCCTGCTGGCCGCCTTCCAGCAGTACGGCCTGCAGCCCGGCCCGCAGCTCTTCGACCACAACCCGGCACTGGTCTGGGGCATGATCGCGTCGCTGTTCATCGGCAACACGATGCTGCTGGTGCTGAACCTGCCGATGGCCCCGCTCTGGGCGCGCGTCCTGCGCATCCCCCGGCCGTACCTCTACGCCGGGATCGTCCTGTTCGCCGCCCTCGGGGTCTACGCGCTGAACGGCAGCGTGGTGGACCTGTTCGTCCTGTACGTGCTCGGCCTGCTCGGCTACGCCATGCGGCGCTTCGGCCTGCCCGTCGCGCCCGCCGTCATCGGGATGATCCTCGGCCCGATGGCGGAGATCCAGCTCCGCCGCGCCCTGGCCATCGGGGCGGGCGACGTGAGCGTGCTGGTGCGCAGCCCGATCGCGGCCGTCCTGCTCGTGCTGTCGGCGCTGGCGCTGCTCGCGCCCGTGCTCAGGAAGCTCCTGGCCCGCCGCGGCCTGGCGCCCGCACCCTCGAACGACGAGTAACGCGCGCCCCGGCGGGGAATCCCCCGGGGTGGTTCTTGGCTGACGGCCCCGCCGATCTGTCCGGATCGACGGGGCCGAGGGTGTGCGTGGCGGGCTCCGGGAAGGTCGCCCGCTTGCTTGCTTACTCGCTGACCGCTTGCTTACTCGCTGACCGCTCGCTTGCTTACTCGCTGACCGCTCGCTTGCTACTCGCTGACGCCGAGCTTCTCCAGGATGAGCTGCCGGGCCCGGGCCGCGTCCGCCTTGCCCTTGCTGGCCCGCATGACCCCGCCGACGAGCGCCCCGGCGGCGGCGATCTTCCCGGAGCGCACCTTCTCGGCCGCGTCGGCGTTGTCGGCCAGCACCTGGTCGATGATCGCCGACAGCTCGCCCTCGTCGTTGACGATCTTCAGCCCGCGCCGCTCGACCACCTCGTCCGGGGCGCCCTCGCCGGCCAGCACGCCTTCGAGCACCTCGCGCGCCAGCTTGTCGTTGAGCGCGCCCGACGCCACCAGCTCGGTCACCCGGGCGATCTGCTCCGGCGTGATCGGCAGGTCGGCCAGCGGCGTGCCGCTCTCGTTCGACTTGCGCGCCAGCTCGCCCATCCACCACTTACGCGCGTCGGCCGCCGGCGCACCCGCCGCGACCGTCGCCTCGACCAGGTCGATCGCGTCGGCGTTGTGCATGGCCTGCATGTCGAGGTCGGACAGCCCCCACTCGGCCTGCAACCGCTTGCGCTTGACCGACGGCAGCTCCGGCAGCGCCGCCTTCAGCTCCGCCACCCACGCCGGGTCGGGCGCGATCGGCACCAGGTCGGGCTCGGGGAAGTAGCGGTAGTCCTGCGCCTCCTCCTTGGACCGCCCCGACGTGGTGGTGCCGGTGTCCTCGTGGAAGTGCCGGGTCTCCTGCGTGATCGTCCCGCCGCCGGCCAGCACCGCCGCCTGCCGCTCGATCTCGCTGCGCACCGCCCGCTCGACGCTGCGCAGCGAGTTGACGTTCTTCGTCTCCGTACGGGTGCCCCACTCGGACGAGCCGCGCGGCATCAGCGAGACGTTCACGTCACACCGCAGCGAGCCCTCCTCCATGCGTACGTCGGAGACGCCCAGCGAGCGCATGATCTCGCGCAGCTCGGTGACGTACGCCCTGGCCACCTCCGGCGCCAGCCGGTCGGCGCCAGGGATGGGCTTGGTCACGATCTCGACCAGCGGGATGCCCGCGCGGTTGTAGTCGACGATCGAGTAGTCGGCCCCGTGGATCCGCCCGGTCGCGCCGCCCACGTGCGTGGACTTGCCGGTGTCCTCCTCCAGGTGCACCCGCTCGATCTCGATCCGCACGGTCTTGCCGTCGACCTCGACGTCCACGTAGCCGTCGAAGCAGAGCGGCTCGTCGTACTGCGAGATCTGGTAGTTCTTCGGCATGTCCGGATAGAAGTAGTTCTTCCGGGCGAAACGGCACCACTCGGCGATCGAGCAGTTGAGCGCCAGGCCGATGCGGATCGTCGACTCGATCGCCTGGGCGTTGGCCACCGGCAACGCGCCGGGAAAGGCCAGGCAGGTCGGGCAGACCTGCGTGTTGGGCGGAGCGCCGAAGGTCGTCTTGCAGCCGCAGAACATCTTCGACCTGGTGCCCAGCTCGACATGCGTCTCGAGGCCGAGCACCGGCTCGAACCGCTCGAGCGCTTCGTCGTACGGCATGATCGTGCCGGCAGTCATGGTGAGGTCCTTCGTTCAGATCGTCGTTTCAAGCTATCGGTTCGGCGGTCAGAGGAAGCCATGGCTCCTCAGCGCCTTCGAGGTCGCATCCAGCCACGCGGCGTAGGCGGGGAGCCGAGCCAGCACGGACAGGTCCACATGGTCACCGGCGAAGTGCTCCGAGACCTTCCGGTGGGACACGCCCGCGAGCATCGCTCTCAGCGTGGCCTTCGGATCGGGGATCTTCTCGGTCTCGCGCGACCTGCCAGGCAGGGAGGAGGCGTCGGCCCCCGGGACCCGGGCCCAGATGCTCGCGTCGGCCAGTAACCAGCTTTCCGTCTCCTTGACCGGGACCAGCGGCACCACGCACTCGTCCGCGTGCCGGTCGGCCTTGGCGCGCTCGCGGTGGTCACTGTGCAGGAAGATCAGGTGACAGTCGCCCGCCAGCTCCTCGATGGCCTGGCGGGCCGTGGCGTCGTCCTTGGTCATGCGGCAGGTGCCGTACTGCACGGACTGGACGTCCACGGGACGCGGCGCGAGGTCCGTCAACGCACGGACGTCGTCCTTGACCCCGACGCGCTGGGCCACCCGCTGCAGCAGCTCACCGAGTCTGCTCGGATGGAGGCCGTTCTCGATCTCCTCCACCATCAGCAGGCCGGAGGAGGTCTGGTCGTACAGCGCCGCGAGCAGCGCCAGCACCCGGAGCGTGCCGTCGGACGCCAGCCTGCCCGGCACCGGCTCGCCGTCGATCAGCAGATCGAAGGACCGCTCCTCCGACCTCTCCTCCAGCACCGGCCGGACCCCCATGACATCGGGCACCAGCGCCGAGAGGTCGTCCAGCTCGCCGTTCCCGGCCATCCGGCCGAGCACGGCGGCCAGGTTCCCGGCGTCCTCCGAGAGCGGCCGGCGATCCAGCGCGCTGACGGGCCTGCGCATGGCGGCGGGGTCCGGCACGTGGAAATGCCAGTTGCCCACCTCCCATGACCAGAGCTCGCCGGATTCCCGGCGCACCGTCCAGTCACCGGAGCGGCTGGCCTCCACCTCGGCCACCATCGACTCACCGCCGGCCGCTGCCGTCACTCGGATCGTGAAAGCGGGCCGCGCGTCGTCACCCGCCGGCCGGTGGAAGAGCTCCTGCGGCTTGCCCCTGCGCGCGTGCGGAAGCGGATCCTGCTGCAGCTTGCCCAAGCCGTCCGCGAGCAGCGCCGTACGGACGAACGCCAGCGCGTCCAGCAGGTTGGACTTTCCGCTCGCGTTCGGCCCCACCAGGGCAAGGAACGGCGGCACGCCGAGCTCGAAGTCCAGGAAGGACTTGAATCCGTCGATCTCGATCCTCGTGAGCACGCCGCCGCCCTCTCCACAGCCCTACAGCGCGGGCGCCTTGGACAGCAGGCTGCCGCCCCAGCGGCTCTCCAGGGCCTGCTCCACGGCCGCCCCGACCCGGTAGCAGCGGTCGTCGGCCAGCACCGGGGCCATGATCTGCAGGCCCACCGGCAGGCCGTCCTCGTCGGCCAGGCCGCACGGCACCGACATGGCCGCGTTGCCCGCCAGGTTGGACGGGATCGTGCACAGGTCGGCGAGGTACATCGCCATCGGGTCGTCGGCGCGCTCGCCGATCGGGAACGCCGTGGTGGGCGTGGTCGGCGACACCAGCACGTCGACCTGCTGATAGGCGGCCTCGAACTCGCGCGCGATGACCGTGCGCACCTTCTGGGCCTGGCCGTAGTAGGCGTCGTAGTAGCCGCTCGACAGCGCGTACGTGCCCAGCATGATGCGCCGCTTGACCTCGGGGCCGAACCCGGCGGCCCTGGTCAGCGCCATGACCTCCTCGGCGCTGCGGGTACCGTCGTCGCCGACGCGCAGGCCGTAGCGCATCGCGTCGAAGCGCGCCAGGTTGGACGAGCACTCCGAGGGCGCGATCAGGTAGTAGGCGGGCAGCGCGGTCGTGAACGACGGGCAGGAGACCTCGACGACCTTGGCCCCGAGCGACTCGAGGAGCTGCACGGCCTCGTGGTAGCGGGCCAGCACGCCCGCCTGGTAGCCCTCGCCGGCGAACTCCTTGACCACGCCGATGCGCATGCCGGCCACGTCGGGGTTCTTCGCTGCCTCGACGACGGAGGGGACGGGCGCGTCGATGGAGGTGGAGTCCATCGGGTCGTAGCCGGAGAACGCCTCGTGCAGCAGCGCCGCGTCGAGCACGTTGCGGGCGAACGGGCCCGGCGTGTCGAGGGAGCTGGCGAAGGCGATCAGGCCGTAGCGGGACGAACCGCCGTAGGTGGGCTTCATGCCGACGATGCCGGTCACGGCGGCGGGCTGCCGGATCGAGCCGCCGGTGTCGGTGCCGGTGGACAGCGGCGCCTCGTACGCGGCCACCGCCGCACTCGAACCGCCCGAGGAGCCGCCGGGCACCTTCGTCAGGTCCCACGGGTTGTGGGTCGGGTGGTAGGCGGAGTTCTCCGTGGAGGAGCCCATGGCGAACTCGTCGAGGTTCGTCTTGCCGAGGATGACCAGCCCGGCCTCGCGCAGGCGGGCGGTGACGGTCGCGTCGTACGGGGGACGCCAGCCCTCGAGGATCTTGGAGGCGGCCGTCGTCGGCATGTCGCGCGTGGTGAAGATGTCCTTGTGCGCGATCGGCACGCCGGCCAGCGGCCCCAGCTTCTCGCCGGCCCGCAGCCGCGCGTCGACGGCGCGCGCCTGCTCGAGCGTGACCTCCCGATCGACGTGCAGGAACGCCTGAACCTTGGGCTCCACCTCGGCCATGCGGTCGAGGTGCGCCTCGGCGACCTCCACGGCCGAGACCTCGCCGGCCGCGATCATCGAGCCGAGCTCGGCGGCGGTCTTGCGGATCAAGCTCATGCCTCCTCCCCGAGGATGCGCGGCACCCGGAAGCGGTCGTCCTCGACGGCGGGGGCGCCGCCGAGCGCCTGGTCGGGCGTCAGGGACTGTCGCACCTCGTCGGCACGGAAGACATTGGTCAGCGGAAGCGCGTGCGACGAAGGCGGCACGTCCTCGGCGGCGACCTCGGCCACCTTCGCGACCGACTCGATGATGGCATCGAGCTGGGTGGCGTAGTGATCGAGCTCGTCGTCGGTGAGCGCCAGCCTGGACAACCGGGCCAGGTGTGCGACCTCGTCGCGGGTTATGGCGGACATGAGTCGTTGAACCCGTTTCGTGGATGGAGTCTTTGGACACTGCCATCCTAGGGGGCTTGACCTGGCAGCCCCGAACGCATTATCCCGCCGGGGACGTCCTCACCCGTAGAGCTCCCCGAGCCCCACCGCGCGCACATCTCTCTCACGCGCCAGTGAGGCGTCGAATCCCGCGCCGCTGTAGCACGTCAGGACGGTGTCGCTCACGTCGTACCCCTTGGCGTCGAGCACGTCCCTGGCCCTCCTGAGCCGGGCGACGTGCCCGGATCCCATGGTCTTGCCCCATTTGGCCTCGCCGAGCGAGAGGATGCGGCGCCGCTCGCCGGGCATGGCGGGCGCGAAGACCGCCACGTCGATCTGGATCTGCTCACGACGTACGGGGTCGGTGACGACCCCTGAGCCGACCTCACCAGATGAGGACATGGCGAACTGGCGGCACATCTTCGCGAAGTGCGGACCGAGCACCCGGTCGTCGAAGGTGGCCGCCGAGCCGGTCCACACGTCGCGCGCGCGACCGCTCTCCAGGAGTCCCCAGTGCGGCCGCATGATGTTCTCGTAGAAGGCGATCAGCGGCTCGTGGATGCGATAGTGCGAGCGCGAAGGGCGGAAGACGTCAGGACCCCTGCGCAGGAGCCGGCAGTCCTCCAGCGTGCGCAGGCAGTGCCCGATGCCGGCGACCTCGCCCCCGACGCGGGCGGCGATCGTGTCCTTGGTCCCGTTGCCCGCGGCCACTGCCGCCAGGACCGAGTGGTACGTCGCCCGATCTGGCCCCGGCAACTCCTCCGTGAGGAGCCAGCGGGCCTCCCAGAAGAGGGGGATCGCCGGGTTGAGCACCGTGCGCCGCACCCAGTCGTCGAAGTCGTCCGGCCCGTCGCCCCCCGCGAAAGGCAGGTAGGCGGGGGTGCCTCCCACGGTGGCGTGCGTCCGCACCGCGAGCCGCCGGTCCGTCATACCCCAGTACTCGGCGGCGCGGCGGAAGGCGAAGGGGTGGAGCACCAGCTCCAGGACCGCCCGCCCACGCAACGGGGCGTCGTTCTCCAGCAGCCGTCCCATGTCGGGCGTCCCGCACAACAGCAGCGAGACGGGCGCGTTGCCGAGCACCGCCCGGTCGATCTCCCGCCGGGTGATCGAAGGCAGGGCCGGTGACGACTTGCACAGGTTGGGGAAGTCGTCGAGCACGATGAGCTCCCGCCGCTCGGCGAAGATCGCGAAAAGCCGCCTGATCGCCGTTTCCCAGTTCCGGAAGCCGGTCGGCGCCGATACCCCGGTGTGCTCGGCGAGGGCCGCGGAGAACAGGCTCAGCGACTCCTTCTCCGTGGCCTGCGCCGCACAGAAGTGGAACCCGCCCGTTCTCCGAGCGAGTGAGACCGTCAGGAAGGTCTTGCCCTGGCGGCGGCTTCCGCGGACGATCCCCAGTTGCGTGCCCGCGCCGACCCGCTCGGCAAACGCGGTCAGAGCGGCCCATTCGGCGTCGCGGGCGAAGATCTCCGCGGGCTTCGTCAGCAACCGAGTCCTTGGCTACAGAAGTGAGTCACGAAGAGATTCAACCGTAGTTCTGTGCATGATCGGCTACAGAACGTCAGGCTGAGCTGCTGACCTCGTACTCGACCTCGGCCCCCATCCTCTCGCGCAGCCACGCCGCGGCGTCCGGAGCCGGCATCGGGTGGCAGAAGAGCCAGCCCTGCCCCACGTCGCACCCCATCTCCGCCAGCCGCAGCGCCACGTCGTCCGATTCGACGCCCTCCGCGACCGAGCGCAGGCCGAGAGAGCGGACGAGGTCCACGATGGAGCGGACGATGCGGTAGTCGTCCTCGGACTCGGCGATGCGGCGGACGAAGGAGGCGTCGATCTTGACCTCCGAGACCGCCAGCCGCTGGAGGCGGATCAGGGAGGAGTAGCCGGTGCCGAAGTCGTCGAGGGCGAGGGGGACGCCGAGCGTGGCCAGGGCCTTGATGGTCTCCTGGGTGTAGGCCTGGTCGCCGGTCAGGATGCGTTCGGTGACCTCGAGCTGGATCGCGGCGGGCGGCAGGCCGTACCTGGCCAGGCCGACTTCGAGCTGCTCGGGCAGGGCGGAGGCGAGCAGGTCGCGGGCGGAGATGTTGACGGAGATCTGCACCCGCAGCCCGGTGTGCCACCAGGCGGCGGCCTGTTCGAGTGCCTCCTCGATCACGTACGCGGTGAGCTGCCGCATCAGGTACGACTGCTCGGCCAGCGGCACGAACTCCGACGGCGCGATCATGCCGTGCACGGGGTGCCGCCAGCGCAGCAGCGCCTCGACGCCTTGGACGTCGCCGCCGGCCAGCCCGACCTTGGGCTGGTAGTGCAGGCGCAGCTCGCGGTTGTCGATGGCGCGGCGCAGGTCACCGAGCAGGGTGAGGCGTTCGGGCGAGTTGCGGTCTTTGTCGGCCTGGTAGAGCTCGACGCCGGTGCGGCCCTCCTTGGCCAGGTACATGGCCACGTCGGCGCGCTGCAGCAGCAGCTCGAAGTCGGGTGCGTGGTCGGGGTAGAGGGCGATGCCGACGGAGCCGTCGAGGTCGAAGGTCATGCCTTCGAGGCGTACGGGCTCGGTGAGCGCCGCCCGCAGCCGGGCCGCGACCTCCCTGGCGGCGTGGGCGTCCCTGATCGAGGGCAGCAGCACGGCGAACTCGTCGCCGCCGAGCCTGGCCACGACGTCGCCGGGGCGTACGGAGTGGGTGAGCCGGTGCGCGATGAGCTGCAGCAGCCGGTCGCCGACGGGGTGCCCCAGCGTGTCGTTGACCTCCTTGAACCGGTCGAGGTCGAGCAGGAACAGCCCGACCCGCTCGTCCTGGCGCGCCTCGGCCAGCGCCTCCTCGGTGCTGACGATGAGCATCTTGCGGTTGGGCAGGCCGGTCAGCTCGTCGTGCAGGGCCTGGTGGTCGCGGCGCATGGACAGCGTGGCGGTGAAGTAGACGGCGGCCAGCGGGGCGACGAACAGGGGCACGAGGCCGGGCGAGTGGCTCATGACGACCACGACCAGGGGCGCCAGGCCGAGCAGGCCGGTGTAGACGAGGCCCTGCGGGCCGACGGTGACCTTCAGCACGCGCACGATCGAGCGCCGCTCGTGCAGCGCGACGGCACCGCTGACGAGGGTGGCCCTGGTGACGAAGTACGCGATGCCGGCCAGCGCGATGGCCAGCAGGTCGTTCCCGGCGGGCACCCAGGGCGCGGCGGGGCTGGGCACGATGCCGAACGTGCCGAGCACGACGGCCGCGGCGGTGAGCGCGAGCGTGGACTGGGCGATGTTGAACATGACCCGGTGCCAGGACTTGCGCGTGACCACCCCGTTGATGATCACGGCGACGGCCTGCATGAGCACGGCCACGGGCAGCCCGAGGTGGAGCAGCACGGCGAAGGTGAACATGGTGGAGGGATAGGTGCCGCCCACGGCCGTCGCGGACGAGACCATGACGGGCCGCAGCTCCCCCAGGACCACCAGGACCGCGAGCACCCAGAACAGCGGCGTGCGGGCGAGCCCCGCCACCCCGGTCGCGTCGAGCCTGAGCATGGCCACCACCAGGGCGGTGAAGCCGATCACAGTGATGCCCGCGAGGTATCCCCACAAGGGCGTGCCGACGCGTGGTCCGGTGTCGCGGGTGTCGGTTGGGTCAGTCATCGGTAACAGAACCCCCATTAGGTCACTATGGGAGGGTACGACCTTCACCCCACTTCGCGAAACCAAGCGCGTACGGTCCGTAGTTCTAGTCTCCAGACATATACCCAAAAAGCACCCTCAGTAGCAAACCGAGCACACAACGCCGAAGGGGCCCGCCCGCACACCCTCCGCGGACGAACCCCTCCCGGCTCGAGACGTCAGCCCTCGGGCGTGACCGCCACCCCGGCCGCCGCCTCAGGCCCGTCGTTCAGCAGCACCTCGAACCCGGCCCCGTCGAGGATCGGCACGCCCAGGGTGACCGCCTTGTCGTACTTCGACCCGGCGTTCTCCCCCGCGATCAGGAACGACGTCTTCTTCGACACCGACCCCGACACCTTCCCGCCCCGGCTGGTGAGCGCCTCGGCGGCGGTGTCACGCGTGTAGCCCTCCAGGGTGCCCGTCACCACGAACGTCAGGCCCTGCAACGTCTGCGGGCCCTTCTCGGGCGCGGGTTCGTCCTCCATGCGCACGCCCGCCGCCCGCCACCGCTCGACGATCTCGCGGTGCCAGTCGACCTCGAACCACTCCTTGATCGTGGCCGCCACCCTGGGCCCGATGCCCTCGACCGCGGCCAGCTCCTCCTCGGAGGCGTTCATGATGGCGTCGATCGAGCGCATGGCGTCGGCCAGCGCCCGCGCCGTGGGCGGGCCGATGTGCCGGATCGACAGGGCGACCAGCACCTGCGCGAGCGAGGATTCCTTGGCCCGCTCCAGCTCCTCCATCAGGCGCAACGCGTTCTGGCTGGGCTCGCCGTTGATGTTGGAGAAGAACGTGACGACCTTCTCCTCGCCCGTCTTCGGGTCGATCTTGGGCAGGCCGGTGTCCTGGTCGCGGACCACCGACCGGATCGGCAGCAGCCGCTCCAGCGTCAGGTCGAACAGGTCGGCCTCGGTGCGCACCACCGGCTCCTGCGGCGGCAGCGGCTGGGTGAGCGCGGTGGCGGCGACGTAGCCGAGCCCGTCGATGTCGAGCGCGCGCCGCCCGGCGGCGAAGAAGATGCGCTCGCGGATCTGCGCCGGGCAGCCGCGCGCGTTGGGACAGCGCAGGTCGGCGTCGCCCTCCTTCTCGTACGCCAGCTCGGTGCCGCACTCGGGGCAGTGCGTGGGCATGACGAACTCCCGCTCGGACCCGTCACGCAGCGCCGCCACGGGGCCGACGATCTCGGGGATGACGTCGCCCGCCTTGCGCAGCACGACGGTGTCGCCGATCAGCACGCCCTTCTTCACCACGATCGCGGCGTTGTGCAGCGTGGCCCGCTCGACCGTCGAGCCCGACACCACGACCGGCTCCATCACCCCGAACGGCGTGACCCGCCCGGTGCGGCCCACCCCCACCTGGATGTCGAGCAGCTTGGTGTTGACCTCTTCCGGCGGGTACTTGTAGGCGATCGCCCAGCGCGGCGCCCGCGAGGTGGAGCCCAGCTCCCGCTGCGTGCGGAAGTCGTCGACCTTCACGACCACGCCGTCGATCTCGTAGGCGGGGTCGTGCCGGTGCGCGCGGTAGTACTCGATGAACTCGTTGATGCCGTCGAGCCCGTCGACCACCTTGTACAGGTCGCTGACCGGCAGGCCGAACTCGCGCAGCCGGTCGTAGACGTGCGACTGCGCGCGCGGCTCCGCCGCGCCCTCCCAGACGCCGATGCCGTGCACCAGCATCCGCAGCGGGCGCTGCGCCGTGATGCGCGGGTCCTTCTGCCGCAGCGTGCCGGCCGCGGAGTTGCGCGGGTTGGCGAACGGGGGCTTGCCCTGCTCCACGAGCTGCTCATTGAGCTGCTTGAAGCCTTCGACCGGGATGTAGACCTCGCCGCGGATCTCGACCAGGCTCGGGATGTCGTCGCCCTTGAGCCGGTGCGGGATGCCCTTGATCGTGCGCACGTTGGCCGTCACGTCGTCGCCCGTGCGCCCGTCGCCGCGGGTCGCGCCGCGCTCCAGCTTGCCGTCACGGTAGACCAGCGCGATGGCCAGCCCGTCGATCTTCAGCTCGCACAGGTAGGGGCCGGGGTCGCCCTCGGCCAGCCGCTCGGCCCGCGCCAGCCAGGCCGCCATGTCGTCGGCGCTGAAGGCGTTGTCGAGGCTCTCCATCCGGTTGAGGTGCTGCACCTTGGCGAAGTCGCCCGACGGCGCGGCACCCACCTTCTGCGTGGGCGAGTCGGGCGTCTGCAGCGTCGGGTGCGCCTCCTCCAGCGCGAGCAGCTCCCTGAACCACTCGTCGAACTGGGCGTCGCTCACCGTCGGCTGGTCGAGCACGTAGTAACGCCAGCGGGCGTCCTCGACCAGCTCGCTGAGCTCCGCGTGCCGCTTGAGCGCGCTCACCGGCACACCCTCGACCTCATCCACGTGAGCCTCCTTCCGTACGATGACCTGTGCAAACGCTATCGTCGCGCACTGACAGAACGAGCACCGGCAGAGCCACGGCTCACCCCTCCCGGGGATCGTCCCTGAGCACCTGCGCGGCCTTCCGCACGGCCGCCAGCGCCGCCCGTGCGTACCTCGGGGAGGCGCCCGCGAGGCCGCACGCCGGCGTCAGCACGACCTGCCCGGAGAGACGGTCGGGCGCGAAGCCCAGCCGCCGCCACAGCTCCAGCGCCGGCTTGGCCACCACGCCCGGGTCGGGCAGGCGGGTGTCGGTGCCGGGCACGACCCCCATGAACAGCGTCGTCCCGGCCTCGAACAGCTCGCCGAGCGCGTCGTCGTCGCGGCGCCGCAGCAGCGCCGCGTCCACCGACACGGCCCGCACCCCGGCCCTGCGCAGCAGCGCGTACGGCACGCCGGGCGCGCAGCAGTGCACCACGGGCCGCTCGAACGAGCGCAGCGACTCCTCCACCCGCCACTCCTCGACGGCCGCGAGCCGCCCGAACCCGGACGCGGTCGGCACGGTGCCCGCCAGCACCCCGGGCAGCCCAGGCTCGTCGAGCTGCAGCACGATCTCGGTGACGCCGGGCAGCCGCCGGCGCACCTCGGCGCAGTGGTCGGCGACGCCCTGGGCCAGCGAGGCGGTCAGGTCGCGGACGGCGCCCGCGTCGGAGAGCATCTTGTCCCCGAACTTCAGCTCGATGGACCCGGCCAGCGTCCACGGCCCGCAGACCTGCAGCTTCAGCGGCCCCTCATAGTCGTGGGCGACCTCCTCCAGCCCGTCGAGGTCGCGCCGCAGATGGTCGACGGCCCGCTGGTGGTCGCGGCCCGGCCGGTCGCTCAGCCGCCACCCGGACGGCTGCACCTCCACGGGCAGGTCGATGAGCAGGGCCGCCGTCCGCCCGACCATGTCCGCGCCGACGCCTCTGGCGGGCAGTTCGGGCAGGTACGGCAGCCCGGGCACCTCGCCGAACACGACCCTGATCGCCTCAAGATGATCCTCACCCGGATGCGAACCGACCCCGGTGGCTTCCCACGTAGACATGGGCACAAGCGTAGGCTCTGCCGAATGAAGCTCACGAAATTCGGCCACGCCTGTGTGCGCGTGGAGAAGGACGGCAAGGTCCTGGTCATCGATCCGGGCTCGTTCACGCAGGACCCGGTGCTCGACGGCGCCGACACGGTGCTCATCACCCACGAGCACTTCGACCACGTGGACGTCGAGAAGCTGAAGGCCGCCTCACCCGATCTGGAGATCTGGACGTGCGAGGCCGTCGCGGCGGGGCTGAGCGAGGTGCCGGGCAAGGTGCGGGTCGTGCGGCACGGTGACGACTTCGAGACGGCCGGTTTCCAGGTGAAGGTGTTCGGCGAGTGGCACGCCAAGAACCACCCGGACGTGCCCGTCGTGCAGAACGTCGGCTTCCTGGTGGACGACGAGGTGTTCTACCCCGGTGACGCCTTCACCGTTCCCCCGGCCGAGGTGGGCACGCTGCTGGTGCCGACCGGCGCGCCGTGGCTCAAGCTTGGCGAAATGGTGGAGTATCTGCGGGAGATCCGCCCGGCGCGGGCGTACTCCACCCACGACGCCCTCTACAGCGAGATCGGCTACCGGCTGGTGGACGGCTGGCTGAAGATGGAGGCGGACAAGCAGGGCACCGACATCCGCCGGCTCAAGGTCGGCGAGTCGACCACGCTCAGCTAGCCGAGACGATGGTCGCCGAGCCGATCACGGTGGCGCCGGAGTAGAGCACGGCCGCCTGGCCCGCCGCGACGCCCGTGGCGGGCCGGTCGAGCTCGATCGTCAGGCCGCCCGCGCGCTCCTCGAACCGGCACGGGTAGACCTCGCCGTGCGCCCTGAGCTGCACGGTCAGGTCGTCGCGGCGCGACGGCCCGTTCCAGACGGGGGCGCCGCACGTGATCGTGGTGACCTCCAGCGCCGAGCGCGGCCCCACCGTCACCGTGTTGGACACCGGCTCGATGGACAGCACGTAACGCGGCCTGCCGTCGGGCGCCGGCCGGTCGATGCGCAGCCCCTTGCGCTGCCCCACCGTGAACCCGTGAGCCCCCTGGTGGCTGCCCACGACCTCGCCGCTCTGGTCGACGATCGGCCCCTCGGCCGAGCCGAGCCGCTTGGCCAGGAAGCCGCGCGTGTCGCCGTCGGCGATGAAGCAGATGTCGTGGCTGTCGGGCTTGTCGGCCACGGTCAGGCCGCGCCGGGCGGCCTCCTCGCGCACCTCGGCCTTGGTGGACTCGCCCAGCGGGAACATCGCGTGCCCCAGCTGCTCGCGGGTGAGCACGCCCAGCACGTAGGACTGGTCTTTGGCCTGGTCGACGCTGCGCGACAGCACCCCGTCGACCAGCTTGGCGTGGTGGCCGGTCGCGACGGCGTCGAAGCCCAGCGCCAGCGCCCGGTCGAGCACCGCCGCGAACTTGATCTTCTCGTTGCAGCGCAGACAGGGATTGGGGGTGCGGCCCGCGGCGTACTCGGCCACGAAGTCCTCGACGACGTCGCGCTGGAAGCGCTCGGCCATGTCCCAGATGTAGAAGGGGATGCCGATGACGTCGGCGGCGCGTCGCGCGTCGCGCGAGTCTTCGATCGTGCAGCAGCCCCTGGCCCCCGTGCGGTGCGATTGGGGGTTGGCGGAGAGCGCGAGATGGACACCAGTGACGTCGTGACCGGCCTCGGCGATCCGAGCGGCGGCCACGGCGGAGTCGACGCCGCCCGACATGGCGGCAAGCACACGCAGTCCCATGACCGTTCCAGCGTACTGTCCGGCGGGGAGTGCACGACCTCGCCCCCGGTCTGGGAGTATGCGAGCATGCGACTGTTCGGGCGCAAGGACGCCGACGAGGAGGCCGGCGGGCCGGCCGAGGCCATCGCCGGATTCTGGACGTGGTGGCAGGAGGCCAGGCCCCGGCTCGACACCTTGCTGGGCGCGGGCGACGCCGAGGAGGTGGAGAAGCTGCTCACCCCGGCGGTCGCCGCGATCCACCCCGGGCTGGTCTACGAGGTAGCCCCCGGCAAGGAGGCCGCGCACGCCCTGGTCGTGACCGCTGCGGGCGACGCCGAGCTGCGCTCGCTCGCGCACCGCTGGGCGAAGGCGGCGCCGACGCCCGACCTGCTGTGGGAGTTCCACCCGTCGCGGCAGGCCAATCCGATGGCCCTGGAGGTCACACTCGACGTCGGCGGCTACGCGTTCGCTCTCGACAAGCTCACGCTCGGCCTGCGCGTGCCGCGCAACCAGCCGCGCGTCGACGTGGCCGCCTACCATCCGATCTTCGGCGAGCTCGACGACGACACCCGCATGGAGACCACGCTGCTGGCCCTCGACTGGCTGCTCGGCGAGGACGACGTCGCCCGCTGGGTGGGCGAGATCACCGCCGTCACGTTCGAGCCGATCGACGCCGTCGCGGCCGTGCACCTGCCCGCCGTCGTCGCCGACGTGGCCTCCGGCTACTCCGAGGAGGAGTGGGTGCTCATGGAGGGCCAGACCGGCACGGGCGCGCCGCTGGTCGCCACCGCCCGCCACCCGCTGCGCCCGGTCGACCACCCGCTCTTCGACCAGCACATCGCGATCACGCTCCCCTACGCGCACCGCGACGAGAGCGGCCTGCCGGTCGGCGACTCCCTGGCCGCGCTGCGCGACTTCGAGGAGCGCCTGGCCGCCCGCCTGCTCAAGCTGCGCGACGACGCCGTGCTGGCCGCCCACCTCAGCGCGGAGGGGCACCGGATCATCCACGTCTACGCCGACCCCACGAGCGAGGCGGCGATCCACGCCAAGGAGCTGATCGTGGGGTGGGAGGAGGGCGAGCCCCGGGTGGACGTCTCCGCCGACCCGGCCTGGACCGCGGTGGCGCCGTTCCTGACCTGAGTGCGGCTAGCCGAGGCCGGCGCGGCCCTGACCTGAGTGCGGCTAGCCGAGGCCGGCGCGGCGGGCGCGCTCGACGGCGGCCGGCAGCACCTCGATGAGCCGGTCGACGTCCTCGCGCGTGGAGGTGTGCCCGAGCGTGAAGCGGAGCGAGCCGCGCGCCGCCGCCGCGTCGGCCCCCATCGCGAGCAGCACGTGCGACGGCTGCGCCACCCCCGCCGAGCAGGCCGACCCGGTGGAGCACTCCACGCCCTTGGCGTCGAGCAGCATCAGCAGCGCGTCGCCCTCGCAGCCGGGGAAGGAGAAGTGCGCGTTGCCGGGCAGCCGGTCGGCGGGGTCGCCGTTGAGCACCACGTCGGGCACCGCGTCGCGCACGCGCTGGATGAGCTCGTCGCGCAGCGCCACCAGGCGCCGCTCCAGCGCCTCCTGCTCGCGCACGGCGGTGCTGACGGCGGCGGCCAGGCCCGCGATGGCGGGCGCGTCGAGCGTGCCTGAGCGCACGTCGCGCTCCTGCCCGCCGCCGTGCTGGACGGAGACCGGCGTCAGCCCCCTGGCCAGCAGCAACGCTCCGACCCCCATCGGCCCGCCGATCTTGTGACCGGTCAGCGTGAGCGCGTCGGCGCCCGAGCCGGAGAACGACACGGGCAGCTGCCCCACCGCCTGCACCGCGTCGGTGTGGAACGGGATGCCGTGGTCGTGCGCGATGGCGGCCAGCACGTGGACCGGCTGGACGGTGCCGACCTCGTTGTTGGCCCACATGACGCTGATCATGGCGACGTCGTCGGGGTCGCGCTCGACGGCGGCGCGCAGCGTCTCGGGGTGGACGCGGCCGTGCTCGTCGACCTCCAGCAGCTCCACCTCGGCGCCCTGGCTCTCGGCCAGCCAGTGGGCGGGGTCGAGCGCGGCGTGGTGCTCGACCGAGCTGATCAGCACGCGCTTGCGGGGGCGGCGCGCCCAGAAGAGGCCCTTGATCGCGAGGTTGTCGGCCTCGGTGCCGCCGGAGGTGAACACGACCTCGCTGGGCCGGGCGCCGAGCGCGGCGGCGATCGTCTCGCGTGACTCCTCGACCACCCTGCGGACCTGACGACCGGCCGCGTGCAGGGAGGAAGCATTTCCGACGCGTTTGAGTTGAGCCGTCATGGCCTCGATCGCTTCGGGGAGCATGGGGGTGGTCGCCGCATGATCAAGGTAGGCAGACGGTCTGGTCACGTGCTCAGGGTATCTCGCTTGCAACTGTACCGTCCGGACGGTACAGTAGAGGCATGCGAAGGGACGAGCTGTTGGACGCGGCGGAGGATCTGCTCTGCGACCAGGGCTCGGCCGCGCTCACCCTGGCGGCCGTGGCCGACCGGGCGGGCGTGAGCAAGGGCGGCTTGCTCTACCACTACGGCTCCAAGGAAGCCCTGATCAAGGGCATGGTGGAGCGGTTGATCGAAGACTTCGACGCACTGCTGGCCGCCCAGCCCGGCGACACCTATACCGAGCGCTACCTGGCCGCCACCCTGGCGGCCGTCCGCTCCGGGCGGCTGCGACGATGGGCGGTCGTCACGGGGGCGTCGGGCAACCTCTTCCTGCTCGCCCCGCTGCGCGAGGCCATGACCCGATGGCATCGCGAGGGGCTGGGCGAGGAGCCCGACCCGGTGGCCTCGCAGATCGTACGGCTCGCTTGCGAGGGGCTCTGGGACGTCGCCAGCCACGACCCGGAGCTGAACACGGAGGCCGACCTCCAGGCCCTGGAGCGGCGCCTCAAGGCGCTCATCAAACCCTCGCCCGCCTGACGCTCCGGTCCGGACGGCCGGCCTCGTCCATGCCGCGCGCCCTGCTCTTTCGGTACGGCACCGACGACGCTCCAGACCACTCGACCGGCAGCCGATCGGCCTGAACCGATCGCGCACCGGCCCCTGAACCGGTCGCGCCCCGCCGATGGGCAGGCACGCCTCCAGGGCCAGGATTTCCCAGCGGACGGTCCGGATTCCCGACGGGCTGCGCACACGTGCACGCGTGTGTGCGTGCGTGCGTTCGGCCTGGCACGCCCGCCCTCAGCACCGTTCCCCGGCACCGGTCGTCCCCCAGCACCCCCACCACCCCCCTTTGCCCGATTTATCCACATAAAGCACGAAATTCAGTGAGGTGGCCTTATGACCCGCGAGCTGAGGAGTGCCCGTTACGGGGCGGTCCTCACTTTTGTCCTTGCCGGCCTGATGGTGGGCACGATGACCGTGCGCATCCCCGCCCTGACCGACAAACTCGGCCTGTCCGAGGCCATGGTCGGGACGATCCTGCTGGTATGGGGCCTGGGCGCTCTGGTGACGATGCAGTCCATGCGCCGCGTCATGGCGCGCCTGGGCAGCCGGACGCTCCTGCGGGCAGGCGGCCCCCTGACGGCCCTCGGCCTCCTCGGCGTGGCCCTGGCCCCCGACCTTCCCCTGCTCATGGTGGCCGTGGCGCTCTTCGGCATGGCCTTCGGCACCGTGGACGTCGCCATGAACGCCCAGGGCTCCGCGGTCGAGCAGGCGTACGGGCGCCCGCTGATGAACGGCATGCACGCCGGCTGGTGCGTCGGCGCCATCTCGGCGGGCGGGCTGGGCAGCCTGGCGATCGCCGTCGGCCTGCCCTTCACGGCGAACGTCGCGCTGGTCGCGCTCGTCTCGCTGCCGGTCATGGTGCTGCTCGGCCGCACGTACCTCCAGGAGCGCCCGGCGGCCGAGGCCGCACGGAAGGGGCGCAAGCGCATGCCGCCGATCGTCTACCTGCTCGGCACCATCATGTTCTTCGCCTTCATGGTGGAGGGCACCGTGGCCGACTGGAACGGCCTCTACATGCGTGACGAGCTCGGCGCGCCCGAGGCCGTGGCGGCGCTCGGCTACCCGGTGTTCGAGGTGGGCATGCTGATCGCCCGGCTCACGGGTGACCGGCTGCGCGTCCGGTTCGGGGTGCGCGGGATGCTGACCGTGTCCGGGGTGGCCACGGCCGGGTTCTTCGCGGTCGTGCTGCTGGCGCCGGCGGCGCTGGTGGCGGTCTCGGCGATGTTCTTCGTCGGGCTCGGCGTGGCGACGATCTCGCCGCTCACGCTGTCGCTGGCGGGCACCGCGACGGACGCGCCAGGACCCGCGATCGCCCAGGCCGGCGCCATGGGCTACGTGGGGCTGCTGCTCGGGCCCGTGGTGATCGGCTTCCTGTCGGACGCGACCTCGCTGCGCACGGCGCTCGGCATCGGCGTCGTCCTCGGCGTGCTGATCGCCCTGGCGGGCCGCCTGCTCCCCCGCCGCGAGCCGGCCGAGCTCACCTCCCTGCCCGCCCGCGAGGCCGTGGAGGCCGCGGCCTGACACCATCGGATCATGGACCCCGATGGGAAAGTGCCGTTCGACGTGGCCGCCTACGTGGAGCGGGTGAGGTCGCGCCCCTGCTTCATCTGCGCGATCGTGACCGGCGACCCCGCCTACTCCCTCGAACGCATCGTCTACGAGGACGCGGAGCACCTGGCGTTCCTGGCCCGCTACCCCACCCTCCCCGGCTACGTGCTGGTCAGCCCGAAGCGGCACGTCGAGCACGTCGTGCGAGACCTCGACGAGGGCGCGTTCCACGCGATCATGGGCGTGGTCAGGAGGGTGGCGCTGGCCGTGGAGGCGGTGGTGCCGTCGGAGCGCACGTACGTGCTCTCGCTCGGCAGCCAGCAGGGCAACGCGCACCTGCACTGGCACATCGCCCCGCTGCCGCCCGGCACCCCGTACGAGCGGCAGCAGTTCCACGCGCTGATGGCGGAGAACGGCGTGCTGCCCTGGGACGAGGAGCAGGCCGGGGAGCTGGCCGCCCGCCTCAGGGCGGCGCTGTCCTGAGACGTTCCTGTGGATCCGGTGCGGGCGCCGCCGCCCGCCCCAGGTGGCGGCGTTCACCGAGACGGGCGCGGCCGTGGTCGTCAGGACGCCGGAAGCGGCGGCCTTCGCCCGGCGGCTGGAGGTCTCCGGCGCCCGCGTTCAGGCGGGTGAGGCCGGCGAGTTGCCGGTCACCGGGATGAGCATGCCGGACGTGGGGCGGCCGGCCTGCGCGGAGAGCGTGCCCCTGGAGGAGCTGAGCACGCGGCGCGGGTCAGTGGAGGAGGCCCGGCTGCGGCAGGTCGTCAGCAACCTCGTCGGCAACGCCGTCACCCACCCGCCCGCCGGCACGCCGGTCAGGGTCGGGGTGGGCACCGACGGCGGGGCCGGGCTGGGGCTGGCCATCGTACGGTCGATCGTGGCCGCGCACGGCGGGCGGGTCGAGCTGCGGTCGGCGCCCGGCCGGGACGCCGCCTTCGAGATCAGGCTCCCCGCCCACCCTTCCCTGGAGAAGGCGCGGTAGCGCTCGCTCAGTCTCTCGGGCAAGCTCAGCCTTCTTTGGAGAAGTCGCCGTAGGTGGGCCTGCCCGCCGGCCGGTAGACGCTCAGCACGCAGCCGCTCCCCGTCGGCCTGGTCTCGGCCAGGCGCATCGCCGTCGGCGTGCGCCCCGGCTCGAACAGCCGCATGCCGCTGCCCAGCACCACCGGGTACGTCCACAGCCGCAGCTCGTCGATCATCCCGTGGTCGAGCAGTGTCCTGGCGAGGGTGCCGCTGCCGTGGATCTGCAGCTCGCGGCCGGGGCGGTCGCGCAGCTCGGCGACCTCCTTCAGCACGTCCGAGCCGATGACGGTCGTGTTGTGCCAGTCCGCCCGGCCCAGGGTCGTCGAGACGACGTACTTGGGCAGGGTGTTGAGGCTGGACGCGACCACGTTGTCCGGGTCGGTGACGGTCGGCCAGTATGCCGCGAAGATCTCGTACGTCCTGCGGCCCAGCAGGAACGCGTCCGCCTCGGCGAACCAGCGGTCCGTGTAGGTCTCCAGCTCCTCGTCGGCGTAGGGGAACTGCCAGCCGCCGTGCTCGAAGCCGCCGCTGGTGTCCTCGGTCGGCGTGCCGGGCGCCTGCATGACGCCGTCCAGCGACAGGAACGTCGCCAAGGTGATCTTCATGTCCGTGCCTCCATCGGTGGTCGGCGGGGTCCGTGCCCGTACAGACCCCGCCCGCCCCCGGAACTCATCGCCGGGCAGGTCAGCGCCGAGGCAGCCCAGCGGATCAGCTCGCCGGATCAGCTCGCCTGGCCGGTGGGCATGATGGTGACCTGCTGGAGGTTCGCACGGGGCGGCAGGCTTGCCACGAACCCGACCGTCCGCGCGACGTCCTGCGGCGTCAGCCACTCCATCTCCTGCTTGGAGCCCTCCAGCCAGGCCAGCGCGCCCTCGTCGGTGACGTGACTCTGCAGCTCCGTGCCGACGATGCCCGGCTCGATCGCCGAGACCCGCACGTTCTTGGCGCCGAGCTCGGCCCGCAGGTGCCGCGACAGGTGCGTGACGAACGCCTTGGTGCCGGAGTAGACGGCGAAGTTCGGGAAGATGTTCTGCGCGGCGATCGAGGAGGTGTTGATCAGGTCGGCCACGCCGCGCTCGCCCGCGGCCTGCACGAGCTGCGGGACGAACGCGCCGATCACGTTCATCAGGCCCGTGACGTTGAGGTCGATCTGGCGCTGCCACTGGTCGGCGGCCAGCTCCTCGATCGGGGCGGGCAGCATGACGCCCGCGTTGTTGAACAGCAGGTCGGCGCCGCCCAGCTCGGACGCCACCCGCGCGGCCGCCGCCCGCACCGCCGCCGCGTCGGTGACGTCGGCCGCCAGCGCCAGCGCCCGGCCGCCGGCCCGCTCGATCCGGGAGACCAGGCCGTCCAGCCGCTCCGCGCGCCGGGCCAGCACGGCGACCCGCGCGCCCAGCTCCGCCAGGTGCTCGGCAGTGGCCTCGCCGATCCCGCTGGAGGCACCGGTGACGACGGCGACGCGGCCAGTCAGGGAAGTGATCATTGGTGCACGCCTTCCTCAGGTGTGTTTCAGGATGTGTGGCGCGGGCGTCCGCCGCGCTCCTCCATAAGCACACCAGGGATCACCCCGCTCCAGGGGTGCCCGAGCAGGCCCTGACCAGGCGGGTAACGGCGAGACAGGTACTGCCAGGGCCACCCCCGCGACCTCGCGGGCCCGCCGGGCGGGTCACACTGGACAGCATGGACCGCAGCCGCGAGCTCGCCGACTTCCTGCGCTCACGCCGAGCCCGGATCACGCCCGACCGCACCGGCCTGCCCGCCGACGGCCGCGCCCGCCGCGTGCCCGGCCTGCGGCGCGACGAGGTGGCCCGGCTGGCCGGCGTCAGCACCGAGTACTACACGCGCCTGGAGCAGGGCCGCGCCGGCAACCCCTCGCCCGAGGTCACCGAGGCGCTCGCCCGCGCGCTCCAGCTCGACCCCGCCGAACGCGAGCACCTCACCGACCTGCTGGCCCGCCCCGGCCGCCGCGCCCCCATCGCCCCGCAACGCGTCCGGCCGGGCCTGCACCTCATGCTGCAGACCCTCGACCACGTGCCCGCGTTCATCCTCGGCCGCCGCACCGACGTCCTGGCCAGCAACCGCCTGGCCCGCGAGGTGCTGACCGACTTCGAGGCCCTGCCCGTCCCTCAACGCAACCTGGCCCGCTACTACCTGCTCGACCCCGAGGCCCGCACCCGTACCGGCGAGTGGGAGCGCATCGCCTCCGAGACCGTCGCCATGCTGCGGCTGGAGGCCGGCCGCTACCCCGACGACCGCCGCCTCGCCGACCTCGTCGGCGAGCTCACCCTGCGCTCGCCCGAGTTCAGCACCTGGTGGAACGACCACCGCGTGCTGCGCCGCACCCACGGCAGCAAGCACTACCACCATCCGCTGGTGGGCGAGCTGCACTTCTCCTACGAGTCCCTCCAGCCGCCCGGCGACCCCGACCAGACCCTGTGCGTCTACAACGTCGAGCCCGGCTCCCCCACCGCCGACGCCCTCCGCCTCCTCACCAGCTGGACGGCACCCGCCGCCTCTTCCTAGCCGTCGAGCGGTGCGCAGATCACGTGGACCTCGACGGGGGTCGTCTTCTCCTTGTCGTTGACGAAGAAGAAGGTCCAGGCGTTCGTCGGGTCGTCCGGCTCGCCGCTCGTGTTGCTCGGCGCGCTGATCTCGGCGATCACCGGATGCTCCTGCTGGTGCTCGCCGACGTGCGCGAACCCGCCGCCGATGGCCTGCTGCCCCTTGGGGCAGACCACGTTCGTGGACAGGTAGCCCGGCGGGATCGTCCTGTTCTCCTTGACGTACGTGACCTTCGGGCTGCCTCCCGCAAGCCCGTCCGCCAGCGCCACCCCGGCCCCGACGAGTGCCGCGCCCGCCAGCGCGCCCGCGACGACCAGCCCTGTCGTCCTGCCGACCGGCGAAGACCTGTCCACGATCACACCCTTCGTGACTGTTTGTGATCACGGTAGGTGGGGATGCTTGACGATCACTTGCAAGTGCCGTCGCGGTCAGCGGGGTGGTTCGCGGCTTCGGACGACCGCCGGACCCGGGGCTTCGGCCGGCCGGTGGCGGGCGGGCCGGGTCAGGCGCGTTGCCGGAGGATCTCGGCCGTGGCCTCGTCGGCCGGCAGGAACGCTTCGAGCCGCAGCTCCGACAGCGTGACGTCCACGGCGGTCGCGAACGACGTCAGGGTGGTGATCAGCCGCAGCTCCCCCTCCGGCACCCGCAGCCGCAGCGGCACGGCGAAACCGAGGTGCTCGACCGGCGGGTCCAGGTCCGGCAGGTACCCGTCCAGCTCGGCGACGAACCCGTCGAGCTCCGGGTCGGGGCTGCGCGACGCCTGCTCGCGCAGGCTGCCGGTGATGTGCCGGCCCCACTCGGCGAGGTTCTCCACCCGCCGGGCCATCCCGTCCGGATGCAGGGCGAGGCGCAGCACGTTGATCGGCGGCTTCAGCAGCGCCGGCGCGACCCCCTCGCACAGCACCCCGAACGCCGCGTTCGCCGCCACCAGCTCCCCGTACGGCCGGACCACGACCGCCGGGTAAGGAAGGTGCCCGTCGAGAACGCGTTCCAGTGCCTCCCGCACCGGGCTCAGCTCGGGGGCGTCCAGGCTCGACTCGGCATAGACGGGGGCGAACCCGGCGGCCAGCAACAACGCGTTCCGCTCCCGCAACGACAACCCCAGCGACTCGGCCAGCCGCACCACCATGGCCCGCCCCGGCCGGGAACGGCCCTGCTCCAGGAAGCTGAGGTGGCGCTGGGTCGTGTCAGCCCTGATCGCCAGGTCGAGCTGGCTGAAACGGCGGCGCGTCCGCCAGCGGCGCAGCTCCCGACCGAACCGGTCAGGCTTCGTCGCGACCGTCATCCCCTCACCCATCCCAACCAGGCGCGACCAAGGCGGCCTTGCCCTCACCCATCCCAGCCCGGCTCGACCCACGCGGCCTTGCCTTCACTCAGCCCGCCCCGGCTCCACCGACATCCGCAGGACCCCCATGCGTGGGCTCTCGTGCCCCATTTCATACCGCACGCCTGCCGCGGCTGCGCGATTCCTTGGAGGGAATCGCGGGACCGCACCTCCGGCCCGCACACTGCTCGCCATGAGCAACACCTTCGACGTCAAGCAGTGGGCCGCCCGTTACGTGGCCCAGTGGAACGAGCCGGACCCGGCGACGCGCGGCACCCTCGTCCGCGATCTGTGGGCGAGCGACGCCGTCCACGTCCTCATCGACCCGCCCGAGGCGATCCGCGACGCCGCCGCGGCGATCGCGTTCCCCGCGCCGCCGCTGGAGGTGCGCGGTCACGACGCCCTGGAGGCCAGGGTGCGGCGCGCGTACGAGATGTTCGTGGCGCCCGGCGAGCACGTCTTCGAGGCGGCGGGGGAAGCGGTCCTGCTCCTGCCGCGGGTGGTCGGCGTCCGCTGGTCGATGGTGTCCACCCGCACGGGCGAGGCGGTCGGCGGCGGCCTGGACGTCCTCGCCCTGGGCGAGGACGACCGCATCCGCACCGACCACCAGTTCATCGGAGGGAGCTGATGCGTTTCACGCGGATCGCTGCCCTCCACACGCTCAGGGCCGGCGGCTCCCGGGAGTTGCCAAGCCTGTCAGCGTGCGACCGGCAGCCCACCGACCGGCCGATATGACCGGTCACGACCTTGGTGATGGCGCCTTGGTGACTGAACATGCGTGGCCTTGTCGGCCGACGCAGGGGCTCAGCGGCTTGTGAGGGGGGTTTGGGGGGCGGTGCCCCCCAATGTCACAGCCTGAGTCCCGTGCGCGGAGCGCTGAGTGGGAAGACCGTGCTCTGGCCCCTTACTTGCGCTTGTTGATCTCTTCGGTGAGCTGGGGTACGACCTGGTGGAGGTCGCCCACCACGCCGTAGTCGGCCAGCTCGAAGATCGGGGCCTCAGGGTCCTTGTTGATGGCCACGATCGTCTTGGCCGTCTGCATCCCGGCCCGGTGCTGGATGGCGCCCGAGATGCCGGCCGCGATGTAGAGCTGCGGCGACACGGTCTTGCCCGTCTGGCCGACCTGGAACTGGTGCGGGTACCAGCCGGCGTCCGTGGCGGCGCGAGAGGCGCCGACGGCGGCACCGAGGGCGTCGGCGAGGGCTTCGATGACGGAGAAGTTCTCGGCGGAGCCGACGCCGCGGCCGCCGGAGACGACGATGGCGGCTTCGGTCAGTTCGGGGCGGGCGCCCTTCTCCTGCTTGACGCGTTCGACCACGCGGGCGGCCTTGGCGGCGTCGGAGAGGGTGACGGTGATCTCCTCCTCCGTTCCGGCGCCGGCGGCGGCGACGGGGGCGGTGGAGTTGGGGCGGACGGCGACGATGGGCGTGCCCTTGCGGACGCGGGAGTGCACGTTGATGCCGCCGCCGAAGATGGACTGGTCGGCGACGAAGCCTTCGCCGAGGCCGACGGCGTCGGTGATGACGCCGGAGTCGGTCTTGATGGCGAGGCGGCCGGCGACTTCCTTGCCTTCGGCGGTGGCGGCGACGAGCACGGCCGCGGGCGACTTGGCGGCGACGAGCTGGGCGAGCAGCTCGGCCTTGGGGGCGACGACGTATTCGACGATGTCGTCGGCGCCGGCGACGTAGATCTTCTCGGCGCCGTATTCGGCGAGGCGGGCCTTGGCGTCGGCGGTGATGCCGGGGCCGGCCCAGACGGCGGCGGGCGTGCCGAGGGTGCGGGCGAGGGTCAGGAGTTCGAGGGTGACCTTCTTGACTTCGCCTTCGGCGTGGTCAACGAGAACGAGAATTTCCGACATTTCCGTATTAACCCCCGTTCTCAGATGAACTTCTTGGACGCCAGGAAGTCGGCCGCGTTCACGCCGCCGTCACCCTCGTCCTTCACGATCGTGCCGGCCGCACGCGGCGGAGCCGCGGCGAAGTCGACCACCTCGGACCAGGCGGCGGCCAGGCCCACCTGCCCGGCGTCGATGGAGGCGTCGCCGATGGCGAGCGTCTCGACCGGCTTCTTCTTGGCCGCCATGATGCCCTTGAAGGACGGGTAGCGCGGCTCGTTGATCTTCTCCACCACGGAGACGACGGCGGGCAGCGTGGCCTCGACCCGGTCGAAGCCGTAGTCGGTCAGGCGCTGGATCTTGATCGAGGAGCCCTCGACCTCGACCTTGTTGGCCAGCGTGAGCTGCGCCGTGCCGAGCCGCTCGGCCAGCATCGCGGCCAGCACCCCGGTGCGCGCGTCGGTGGACTCGGAGCCCAGGATGACCAGGTCGAACCCGATCTTCTTGAGCACCTGCGCCATCGCGTACGAGGTGGACAGCGCGTCGGAGCCGTGCAGCGCGTCGTCGCTGAGGTGGACGGCCTTGTCGGCGCCCATGGCCAGCGCCTTGCGGATGGTGTCGGTCGCCTTGCCGGGGCCCATGGTGAGGACGGTCACCTCACCGCCGTGGGCCTCCTTCAGCTTCAGCGCCTCTTCGACCGCGTACTCGTCAAGCTCGTTGACCACGCCGTCGGCGGCGTCGCGGTCGAGCGTGTTGTCATCGGACCGCAGCTTGCGCTCGGTCGCCGTGTCGGGGACCTGCTTCACGCAGACGACGATGTTCATGGCCGGTGGCCGACCTCCCGTAGCTCGCGTGCGCCCCCGCCTCGCTGCGATGGGCGCCCATGCATCTGTCAAGACTGCCAGGTGCCCTGGGGGCATCCGGCAGAGGGTCTGCCGATGGTTTCGCCGTTATGTTACCCATGAGTAGGTTCGGCACAAAAGCAGGCCCTCGGTACCACTGTCGCTCCCCACCATACCGAACTTTATTCGGTCGCCTTCACGCGGACAGCAGGAACACGATCCCCACGACCAACGCCGTACCCGCGAACAACGCCAGCGTGAACGTGCTGAACAGCGCCGCCAGCCCGAAGCACAGCCCCACCGCCCCCGCCACGCTGACCGCGTCGGCGACGATGCGGCCGCGCCGGTAGAGGCCGCGCGAGAACATGGCCACCCCCACGTCGGCGACGACCCCCAGCGCGTACGCCGCCAGCAGGAACAGCGACACCTCGGGCAGCGGCTCCCGGGCGGCCGCCGCCAGCAGCGACACGAACAGCCCCGAGCCGATCAGCCAGCGCCTGCGCACCTTCTCCCGATGCCGGGCCCTCGACTCCTCCACCGAACGGCGGTGCCGCTCCTTGCCGGGCCGCCACTCCCTGGTGCTCACGTCGTCGGTGGCCGGCCTGACCCGCGGGGCCGGACGGGGAGCGGCGCGCGGGACAGGCGCGACGCCCAGCCTGGCGCAGAGCTGCGCGGCCGTGGGCCGGGCGGCGGGATCGGTGTCGAGGCACTCGCGTAACAACGGCTCCAGCCACTCGGGGACGCCCTCCAGGTCGGGCGGGTGGTGCACGACCCGGTAGGCGACCGCGGAGGCGGGCCCCTGCCCGTACGGGTGCCGCCCGGTGGCCGCGTACGCCATCGTCGCCCCGAACGCGAACACGTCGGCCTCCGTGCCCACGGCCCGCCCTTCGAGCACCTCAGGGGCCAGGTAGCCGGGCGTGCCCACGACCGCGCCCGAGGCGGTGACCGACAGCGAGTCGAGCGCGCTGGCGATGCCGAAGTCGATCACGACCGGCTCGCCCTCGGTCATCATCACGTTCGCGGGCTTGAGGTCGCGGTGCACGACCCCGGCCTCGTGCATGGCCAGCAGCGCGTCGGCCAGCCCCGAGGCCAGCCGCCGCAGGTCGGCCACCGGCAGGGGGACGGAGCTCAGCGGGCGGCCCTGGACGTACCGGGTGACGAGGTAGGGCCGGCCGCCCGTCAGCGAGGCGTCGAGCACCTCGGCCACGTGCGGCCCGCCGACCATGCGCATGGTCTCCACCTCGCGCGCCAGCCGCGCCAGCGCGCCGCCGTCGGCGGCGACGTGCGGATGCAGGACCTTGACCGCGACCGTACGGCCCTCAGGGTCGAGCGCCAGGTGCACCTCGCCGAACCCACCGGCCCCCAGACGGGAGAGAAGCTCGTACGGGCCGAGGCGCTCGCTCATACCTCATCTCTCCCCAGAGGGGCCACCGCGGACACTCAGGACCAGGGATTCAGCCACCCCAGCCCCAGACGGTCGAGCAGATCGCCGATCAGGCCGGTGATCAGGCCGATCGTGCTCTGCCTGGCGTCGCTCGCCAGGTCGTTGATCACCGATTCGGGGGCCCGCCAGGGCGCCCACGTCGGGTCCTGGCCGAGCGCGAACATCACCGCGAACAGCGCCGCCGTGCCGACCAGCACGACCGCGACCAGGGCGGCGCCGGGGCTGCGCAGCACGCCGGTGAGCGTGCGCGTGACGGCCTTGCGCGGCGCGCCCCCTCCGGGCAGCACGAACAGGCCGGCGGCGAAGGCGCCCGCCGCGTACGCCGCGGCCTCGTTGACGCCCATCTTCCCGGCCCAGTAGAGCACGCCCCAGACGCAGACGCCGAACAGCAGCGACAGCGGCACGTGCACCGCCGTGACCAGCGCGGACTTGACCAGCGCCCACGGCGTGCCGACCAGGGCGAGCAGCGGGTCGGCGGCGCTGCTGCCGCGTGCCTGGCGGCGTTTGACGAGGTCGCCGAAGAGGTATTCGCCGAGGCGCAACACGAGCGCGAGCGCGACGGCCACCGCACCGGCCATGACCGGCATCATGACGGTGACCGCGACGAGCGTGACGAGCAGCAGCAGCCCGACGACCTGGCTGCCGAACAGGTAGCGCTTGCGTTCGGACGGCGGGGTGTACTGCGGCGGCGGCGTGTAGGGCCGCACCTGCGACGGCGCGGTGGGCTTGGGGACCAGCCGCCGGTCGGGCGGCGGGTGGCCGGCCACGCGCTGGTCGGGGTGGGGTGCGGGCCTGGCCGGCATCGGCGCGGGCACGTAGGGCGGCGGCCGCTCCTCGCGCCGCGCCGGCCGCTCCTCCTGCCGGGTCGGCGTGGGCGACGGTGCCGGCGGTGGCGGCGCGGCCTGGCCGTACTCGACCGGCGGCAGCAGGTCGGAGAACGTGTCCATGGTGCGGGTGCGGGGCACGATCCGCTTCGTCCCGGTGGGCCCTTCGTTGAACGTGGTGACCGCCGGGTCGAGGGCCTTGGCCAGCCGCAGCAGCTCTTGGGCGCCGGGCCGCAGCGACGGCTCGACCTGGAGCGCCCGGGTGAGCCAGCCGCGCAGCCACGCGGGCGCCTTGTCGATCTGCGCCCGCCCTTCCATGATGTTGAAGCACACCGACTCGAACGTGCCGGTGCCGAACGGCGGCGCCCCGGTCGCGGCGAAGAACACCGTGGAGGCCAGCGCGTGCACGTCGGCCGCCTGCGTGATCTCGGAGTCGCGGATGATCTCGGGCGCCAGGTAGCCCGGCGTGCCCACGAACATGCCGGTCTGGGTCAGCCGGGTCGCGTTCACCAGGTGGGCGATGCCGAAGTCGATGACGAGGGGCCGCCCGTCGACGAGCATGACGTTGGACGGCTTGAAGTCGCGGTGGATCACGTCGGCGGCGTGGATGGCCACCAGCGCCTGGCAGAGCCCCTGGGTGAGCTGGATGACCTGGCGGGCCTCCAGGGGGCCCTCGGACAGCACGGTGTCCTCCAGGGTGCGCCCGGGGGCGAAGCGGGTCACCACGTACGGCTGGCTGCCGACGAGCTCGGCGTCGATGACCTCCGCGACGAACGGGCTGCGCACCCGGCGCATCGTCTCGACCTCGCGGGTGAGCCGGTCGCGCGCCTTGAGGTCGGCGGCCACGTGCGGGTGCAGCACCTTGATGGCGACTTCGCGGCCCTCACCGTCGAGGCCGAGGTGGACGACCCCCATGCCGCCCTCGCCGATCTTCCTGACCAGGCGGTACGGGCCGAGGCGTTCTGGTGCCTGGGTGCTCATCGCCACCTTCCCCGCGTCATCCCCCGGAATTCCCCCCTAGCTGGTCGAGTTGGTCCGTCACTGGTTCGACGTTCAGCGGAGTCCATACGCCCCCCCTTGGATTGTCCCCGAACGTGCCGTAAGCGAGGATCAGCGAGAGCGCGGCACCCGCCGCGAGAACTCCCGCCATCACCATCGCCGCTGTTCTCGAGGGTACGAGGGATGCGAGCGTTCTGCGCATCTGTTTGCCGGGGCCTTCGACTCCGGGGCCCGCGCAGACCGTCCACAGCGCGATCGCCGCGCCCCAGGCCAGGGCGTTGGCGGAGTTCATCCCGGCCACCACGGTGAGCAGCAGCGTCACCGGGAGCCCCAGGATCAGCGCGTAGAGCACGAGGGCCAGCGTGATGCCGGCCGACTTGGCCAGCGCCGCCGGGTAGGCGAACACCCTGACCACGTCGAGCGCCGCCGCGCCGGCCGCCCTGCGGGCGGCGAGCTGAGGCTGGGCGAGGTCGGCGGCGCGCAGCAGGATCGCGATCGGCAGCGCCACGACCGACACCAGCACGGGCGCGAGCACGGCGGCCACGATCAGCAGGACCAGCAGCATGGCACTGGCCACGCCGTAGGCCCGGGAGCGCTGCAGCGGCCTGCCCGGCTGCGCGCCCGGAACGTACGGCTCCCGCTTGGTCAGCCGGTCGGGCTGCGCCGGCGGGAACTGCGGCGGGATGTAGGGCGGCGGCTGCACCGGGATGGGGTTGGGCCGCCCGTAGTCGGGGGCCTGCGGGCCGGACTGCGGGCCGGACTGTGGGCCGGACTGTGGGCCCGAGTTCATCCGGAGGTTGGCGGCCGAGTCGGGGCGCACCCGCCTGGTGGGCACGTCGGTCTCACCCGGCGGGACGGCCGGGCCGTTCCCGGTGGCCGGCGCGACCGGCACGGATGGCGCGGCCGGCGCCGCGGGCCCGGCCGAGGCGGCGGGCGGCGGCTGCGGCGGGTAGACCCCGGCCTCGCGCTGGATCTGCCGCAGCTCCTCCGGCGACACCCTGCGGGTCGGCCACGGGTCGGGCTGGTTGGGCAGCAGCGAGACGTACTTCTGGTCTTGGGGCTGCGGCGGCGGCACCGGCTGGTCGTGGCCTTCGAGCAGCCGCTTGGGCGTCACCGGCGGCGTCGAGATCTCGTAGGACGGCCGCTCCGTCACCTTCGGCGGCGGCGCGACCGCGTCGGGCCTCGGCACGGTGGAGATCTCGTCGGGCGAGGACGGCTGCGCCGGCATCGGCAGCATGCGGGCGAGCTGCTCGGCCAGTTCGGCCGCCTTGGGCCGCTTGGCCGGGTTGCGCTGGAAGGCCGCCTTGAGCAGCGGCTGCAGCTCGGCCGGGGCGGCGCTGATGTCGGCCTTGCCCGCGGTGATGTTGTAGAAGATCATCTCCAGCGTGCCCTTGCCGAAGGGCGGCTGGCCCGTGCCCGCATAGAGCAGCGTGCCGGCCCACGCGTGGATGTCGACCTCCGGCCCCGCCTCCTGGCCCTCGATGATCTCGGGCGCCAGGTAGCCGGGCGTGCCGATGAACATGCCCGTCTGCGTCAGCCGCGTCGCGTCGACCGCCTGCGCGATGCCGAAGTCGATCAGCACCGGCTCGCCGTCGAGGATCAGCACGTTGCCCGGCTTGAGGTCGCGGTGGATCACGCCCACCGAGTGCACCACGGCCAGCGCCGCGGCCACCCCGTGCGCGACCCGCAGCAGCGCCGGCAGGTCGAGCGGCCCTTCGTTCTTGACGATCTCGTCGAGCGGCGGACCGGCCACGTAACGCGTGACGATGTAGGGCCGATGACCCGTGACGTCGGCGTCGAGCACCTCGGCGATGTACTTGCTGCGCACCCGGCGCATGGTCTCGACCTCGCGCGAAAGCCGGCGCCTGGCGACCTCGTCACCGGCGACCTCTCCACGCAGGACCTTGATCGCCACCTGCCGCCCCTGAGGGTCGACAGCGAGGTGGACAACGCCCATCCCGCCTTCACCGAGCCGCCTGAGCAGCCGGTAAGGGCCTAGTCGGTCATCGTTCATGGCATGAAGCACCATACCGGCTTAATCCCCGCCCACGAGATGAACCATGAGGCCACATTCCCACTCGTACAACGTCCAGAACGGCCTCATCGGTTTCCCATCCAACGGTCTCGAATCGGCCTCGATTTCGTTCAGCCGGCCAGCGAGAGGACCTCGGCCCTCTTCAGCCCGGCCAGCGCGGCGCCGGAAACGGCCAGCTTCGACCTGCGCACGCCGCTCCCGATCACCACTCTCGCGTGCTCCGCCACGTGCGTGTCGACCAGGATCGGCCACTCCTCGGGCAGGCCGAGGGGCGTGATGCCGCCGTACTCCATGCCGGTCAGCTCGACCGCCTCCGCCATCGGGGCGAAGCTGGCCTTGCGGGCGTCGAGGTGCCTGCGCACCACGCCGTTCACGTCGACCCGCATCGTCGCGAGCACCATGCAGGCGGCGTAACGCGTCTCGCCGCCCCGCTTGGCCGCCACCACGACGCAGTTGGCCGACTCGTCGAGGGTCACGCCGTACTTCTCGCAGAACGCGGCCGTGTCGGCCAGATCGGGATCGATCTCGGCCACCTCGGCGCCCTCCAGGTCACGCACGGCACGGGCCACCGGATCGGCCAGCAGGTCGCTACGTTCGGTGGCGGGCACCCATTGCAACGTCATTCCATCTCCTCGATCGCCTCTCCCAGGAGCCTACTTGTGCTCCCGCGAGCAGCGGGCGGCGTCAGGGAGACTGCAGGACTCTCCTGTGCAGGTGCGTGACGGCGCCACGGGCGGACTCCATGGCACCCGCCTGCCACGCGATCAGGTGGGTGAGCCAGTCGCCCGCGAAGTAGACCCTTCCGGCGGGGCGTTGCAGAAGAGTGAAGGACGAATCAAAGGACGGCCAGCGCATCCAGCCGCCCTGGATGTGCTCCTGGCGTTCCCAGGCGATGGAGACGCTGGACAGCAGGTTCTGGCGGTACTTCTCGCCGTGGATCTTCTTGCCCTGGGTGAGCGCCCTGCGCCTCCTGTCCTCAGGGGTGAGCGCGCCGTAGAGCTCGGCGACGCGCTCGGTGTTGTAGTAGCCGACGAGCAGGCCGCGCTCGGCGTGGTAGTCGTGCGAGGGGTACCAGATGTGGGTGATGTCGAGGTCGGTCTCGGTGACGCCGCCGTAGATCCGGTCCTCCAGCTCCCACCAGCGCCGGCCGTACTCCAGGCCGATCTTGCCGGCGGCGATCGGGACGGGCGTGGCGAGCGCGGCGGTGACGCGGGCGCCGAGGTTGTGCGGGATCTTGGCGAGGAGGTGGGGCGGGAGGGTGGCGATGCAGTAGTCGGCCTTGATCGTGCCGCCGGTGTAGGCGACCTCGACGCCGTCGTCCAGAGTCGTGATCTTGGTGACCTGGGCGCCCGTCTTGATCCGCTCCTGGCCGACGGCCTGCTGGAGCTTGGTGACGATCGCGTCCATGCCGCCGACGGGCTGGAACATGGGGGTGGCCTGCTCGTAGCCGAAGTCGTTGGTGATGGCGCGGCCGGTGCCGGCGGCGAGGACCTGGTGGAGGGTGCCGGGGGCGGGCATGGGGGTCCCGCCGTCGAGGGCGGGGAACTTGGTGAAGCCGCGGCGTTCGGTGCCCTCGTAGTCGAGCTTGGGGCCCAGGTCGCCGAAGCGTCTGAGGAACTCCAGCAGGCGTTCGCGGTCGTCCTTGGTGAGGGTTTTGTCCAGGGCGCCGACGTTCGTGGCCTTGGCCAGCAGCTCGGCGACATATCCGTACATGTCGGCTCTGGCCGTGCGGGCTCTGACCGTCTGGCCGTTCGTATGAACGTAGGCCGAGGCGTTGTTGTTGATGAACGTCTCGATGGGGATGCCCAGCTCGCGGCAGTAGTCGAGGGTCACCATCCACTGCGCGATGCGGCCGGGGCCGGCGTTGAAGTAGACGCCCGCGCCGAACCGCACGTCCTGCGCCGGGCCGTTCAGCTCCGTCAGGCGGTCGCCGCCGCGCAGCGTCAGGTTCCGGCCGCCGGCCTTCTGCCGGGCTTCGAGCAGCGTGCAGTCGTAGCCGGCCTTGCCCAGCTCGTACGCGGCCGTCAGCCCCGCCACGCCCGCGCCCAGGATCACCACCTTGGCCGAGGCCCGGCCGCTCAGCGTGAAGTCGCCCTGGCGCGGCGGGGTGTACTCCTTGTCCTGCCCGGTGGGGGCCAGGCCGAGCGCGCCCATGGCCGCGTACATGGCGCCCGCGCCGCCGGCCGCCCCGATCCCGACGAGCAGCCCCCGCCGGGTCAGCGCGGCGCCCTTGCCGTCACCCATAGGGGCCGCTGCCGCAGGCGACCTGCCCCGCGATGCTCGCGAACAGCCCGAACAGGGCCATGATCTGGGTGAAGTCATCGGTGGTGAACTCCGTGTGCCGCGCGCCCGCCGCCTTCACGCCCGGGATCAGCGACACGGCCGCGGCGATGGCGGTGGAGTTCCACTCCACCCCGAGCGTGTACGGTGCCTCCACGACGTACGGCGTGAAGTCGTTCAACCGGTCAAGCGCGCGGGCCATGGCCTCACGGATGCGGGACTGGGCGACGACGGGCGGCAGCAGCTCGGCCGAGAACTTGTCGATCCCCTTCTTCACCGCGACCGTCTCGACGTCGCCGAGCAGCTCGCGGGCCTCCTCGCCCACGGCCTCGTCCCCCGTCACCAGCACCACCGGCACCCCGTGGAACCCGGCGCAGGCCGCGACCAGCCGCGTCTCGCCGCACGGCTCGCCGTTCAGGTAGACGTTCTGGATCTCCTTGCCCATCCACGTGTGGTTGAGCACCCCGTGCGGGACGCCCGCGCGGGCGTGGTAGCCCACGAAACCCGCCGCCTGGAACGAGCCGTCCAGCCCGTGCGCCATCCGCTGCGCCTTGCCCGGGCCCCTGATCAGGCTCGCCCGGGGGTCCAGCAGGTCGATGCGGAGATTCTTCGTCGAGCCGTGGGCGTCGTTGACCAGCACCCCTCCCGCCCCGCCGGCGAACGCGCCCTCGATCGCGGCGTTCGCGTCGGCGGTCATCAACTCGCAGCCGCGCTCGTACCCGCGCTTGCCCGCGTGCATCTCCTCCGGGTCCGTCAGACCCGTCACGCCCTCCATGTCCACCGACAGATAGACCTTCACGCGCTCCCCCACGACTCGACCTTGCGCACCTCGGACTCCGTCATCAGCCCCACGTTCGCCTCGACGAACGCCGCCGCCTCCGCCCGCCACCGCTCCGGGATCTCCTCCAGGGCCGGCGGGTAGCAGTGGTCCAGCCAGCTCGTCGACTCCTCCGAGACGTCGAAGTAGTCGAGCGCCGGGGCGAACAACGTGTTCTCGATGCCCGGCACGCGCGCCAGCCCGTACTGGATCATCTCCTGACCCCCGTACGGCGGCTTCTGCAGGTACTTGCGGGCCACGGAGCGGTCGGCGGTGATCGGCGTGTCCAGCGGGCGGCGCTCCACGGCGGCCTGGATCAGCTCCTTGTACAGGCACTTGCCGCAGTTGCGGCACGGGCCGTCCGTGCCGCGCAGGCACCAGCGGACCTGCTCCTTCAGCGGCGAGCTCAGCGCCAGGCGCATGGTGACCGCCTCGCTCACGCCGCCCACGGGCAGCACGATGTGCACGCCCGCCGCCGCGAACAGCCGGCCCCACCTGCCGTGCGGCGCCCACATCGGGTTGTCGGGGGTGAACCGCCACAGGTAACGCCCGCCGCCCAGCCAGCGGGAGCCCATCTCGTACCCGAAGCCCAGGCCGCCCAGGTCGAGCCGGTCGGCCAGCAGCAGCGCGCCGGCGGCCACCGCGTGGTGCTCCGGGTAGCCGGGGCGCGGCTCGGCCAGCGTGTACTCCAGGTCGGAGGTGACCACGCTCAGCTCGCGGCCGGTCTTCGCGGCCAGCTTGGCCAGGACGTCCGAGCGGTAGTGCGGCCAGCGGTTCGGGACGCGCGGGTGCGCCACCCGGCGGAAGTGCACGAACGGCGCCTCAGGGAAGATCGTCGCCGCCGCCACCGAGTCCGCCCCGCCGCTGTACGAGATCGCCAGCCTGGCGCCCGGCCGGCGCGGCTCCGCACCCACCGGGCCCGCCTCGACGCCCCAGCCGTCGTGCAGCGCCTGCGCCAGCTCCGCCGACACGGCCCGGTCGAACGTGATCCGCCTCCTCGTCCACGGCGCCACGATCGTCCAGGCGGCCACGGCGAACAGGTCGGGGTGCGCGTCGTCCGGGACGCCGCCGATCGAGCACGAGTTGATGGCCAGCTTGATCGGGTACTCGTCGGAGGCCCGGCCGGTGATCTCGTCCTCCGCGTCCAGGCGGAAGGTCAGGTGCGCGCCGGCGCTCCAGGTCACGCGCACGGCTGCTCCTCGGGCCTGCCGGGCTCATCGCGTCTGCCCGGCTTGTCGGGGCTGCCGGGCTCGTCGAGCTTGGCTCGTAGCCCGTCGATGGCCTGCCAGACCAGCACCTCGTTCTGCAGCACGCCGTCCAGGGCTTTGGCCGTCTCCTGCGCCAGCCGGTGGGTGTCGTCCACCTTCGCCTTCAGCGCCGGATCCGGCTTGGGGGCCGCCGTCCCCGGGCGGGCGTTACGCAGCCGCTCGACCTCGCCCTGCAAGGTCGCCATCTCCCGCCTCAAGGTCTGGACCTCCCAGAGCGCGTCCCGGATGTCCTGACGATGGTCGGCGATGGAGATGTACCGGGAGTCGAACCAGGTGCGCACGGCCCTTCTGAGCCGGGCAGGGACGGGGACGCGCATCATGAAACGCCACCATAGTGGCAAACCCCCATCGGAACGGACGACCCTGACCGAATGCGTTGACTTCTCGTTGCACCGGGTGCTCCAGGCCGATTCGTTAGGCCCGATTCGCCCAATGCGTGGGCACGCCACGTACATGGCTGCTAACGTTCCGCGACATGCCCTCCTCCGTGCATGAGGCGTTGAACGCCTTGTTTCGGAACCGGCCCTCCCTCGCCGTCGACCTGCTCTGCGACGTGTTCGACATCGATCTGCCCTCCGACACCCTCGTCGAGGTGGCCCCGCACGGCCCCGCCACGCCGGCGCCGGCCGCCTGGCGCCAGGCCGCGCACGGCGTCATCGTGGAGCTGCAGCACACCGTCTCCGAGGAGGACCGGCAGGGCTGGGCGCGCCGCAGCGCCGCCCTCTGGCTGCTGCTCAGGCGCCCCGTGCTCGTGCTCGTCCTCGCCCCCGACGCCGGCATCTGCGACTGGGCGGCCCAGCCCGTCGTCACCAGCCTGCCCGGGTACGTCCTGCACCCGCTCGTCATCGGCCCCGACCAGGTGCCGCCCATCTCCGACCCCGCGCAGGCCGCCGAATGCCTGGAACTCGCCGTCCTGTCCGTCCTGTCCCACGGGGACGACGAGGCCGTCGTCGGCACGTTCCTGGACGCGCTGGCCAAAGCGGAGGAAAGCCACGGGGCCCGCTACTACGAGTACGCCTACCGCCTGGCGTCCACCGACGTCCGGCGCGTCCTGGAGGAGACCATGGCGTCCACCACGTGGCCGGTCTACAGCCCGTTCGCCCGCGAGCACTACACCAGGGGCCGCTTCGCCGGCCTCTCGGAAGGCAAGGCCCGGGCCGTCCTGGCGGTGCTGCGGGCGCGCGGCGTCACCATCACGGACGACGCGCTGACGGCCATCACGTCATGCGCCGACCAGGAACAGCTCGACGAGTGGGCCCACCGCGCCGCCACCGCCCTCACCATCGACGAACTCTTCGTCTAACCATCCCGTCCCTGTCGCGTTGGGATGCGTGAGCGGCCGCCCACTCTCGCGCGCTTTGACGCATGACCGGCACCGTCCCTGCCACCGCGCGCTGGGGCACGGGAAGTCACCGCCTCGCCCTCGCGGCCCCTGGAACGGCGGCGCCAAGGCATCGTCCCTTGGGCAGCGGAAGGCGGCGGAGGGCGGCGGGCCGTCGTACTCCTCAGTGCGGCGGGCCGCCGTACTTTTCCTCCCTCAAAAGGACAGCACCGGAGTACGGCGGATGAGGGGCGCGGCGGCGGCGCGCCCAGGGCTACCGGCCGGTGAACTTGGGCTTGGACTTCTCCGCGAACGCCCGCAACCCGATCTTGGCATCCTCCGTGGCGAACAACCCGGAGAACTGCAGCCGCTCGATCTCCAGCCCCGTGTCCAGGTCCGTCTCCAGCCCTCGGTCCACGGCCTGCTTGGCGGCCCGCAACGCCACCCCGGGCCCGCCCACGAAGGTGGCCGCCCATTCGAGGGCGGCGGTGTAGACCTGCTCGTCGGGCACCACCCGATCCACCAGCCCGATGGCCAGCGCCTCGGCGGCGGCCACGTGCCGTCCGGTGTAGATGAGGTCCTTGGCCCGGGCCGGCCCGACGAGGCGGGGCAGCCGCTGGGTGCCGCCGGCGCCGGGGATGATGCCGAGCTGGATCTCCGGCTGCCCCAGCTTGGCCGACTCTCCCGCGACCCTGAAGTCGGCGCAGAGCGCGAGCTCGCAGCCGCCGCCGAGGGCGTAGCCGGTGATCGCGGCGATGACGGGCTTGCCGATCTTCGCGACGGCGGTGAAGCAGGCTTGGAGGGTGCCGGAGTGAGCGGCCATGTCGGCGTACGACATGTCGGCCATCTCCTTGATGTCCACGCCGGCGGCGAACACCCGCGGCCCGCCGTACAGGATGACCGCCTGCACCTGCGGGTCGGCGTCCACGAGGCCGGCCGCCTCGGCCAGCTCCCGCTGGGCCTGGCCGTTGAGGGCGTTCATCTTCGGACGGTCGAGACGGATCGTGGCGATCTGGTCGGCCACCTCGACGCTCACAAACTCACCCATGTGATCGAACCTAACAGGTGCTCACCGGCCCGCCGCCGCGGATCTGACCGCGTCCACCGACTTCTTGCTGCGCGAGACCCGCACGAGGGCGGCCGACAGGCGGGCCAGCTCCGCGCCGGAGTGCGCCAGCTCCGCGAGCGGGCCGGCCTGGCGGGGCAGCCCGAGCTTGGCGGCGCCGTCCAGCACCCGACGGTCGAGGTGCGGCGCGACCTGCGGCCAGACGGCCTGCACCTCGCGCAGGAAGATGTCGGCCCCCGTCGGCCCGATGCCGGGGAACTCCATCAGCAGGTCCGCGATCCGCCGCTCGTCACCCCCCGCCTCGTCGCGCAGGCGGCGCAGGTCGCCCTTCCAGCGGTCCATCGCCAGGGCGGCGCCGTCGCCGAGCATCGTGGCGGTGCGCTCGTCGTAGCGGCGGTAGTGGCCGCGGCCCAGCGCGTCCACCCGGTCCTGCCAGCTCGCCTCACGCATGCCCTTCGGCGTGCCGTACCCCGCCGCGAACAGCTCCTTCGCCGCCGCCACCGCCACCTCCGCCGAGATGCGCGCGCTGAGCAGGGTGGCCAGGACCAGCAGCTGGTAGAGCGGCTTCGGCTGGTCGGCCAGCTTGATGCCGGCCTCCGCCGCATACGTACGCCCGTAGCGGTCGAGCAGCACACCCAGCACGGCCGCGTCCTCTTCGCCTGCACCGTTCTTGGCCATGCCGCTGCGCCTACCCGCAGCTCGGTCCGGCATGCCGGGGTGGTGTTTGGGCTCGTGGACGAGGGGGAGGCGGAGGTCTCGAGCTAGTGAAGGAGCAGGTCGTGCTGACATTGACCGACAACGCCGTGGAGGCCATCCGTGACCTCATGGTCGGGGAGGACGTACCCGCCGACGCGGGCCTGCGCATCTCCCCCAAGCCCGACGAGGCGGGCACGCTGGAGGTCGCGCTCGCGAGCACGCCGCAGGCCGGTGACCAGGTGGTGGAGAAGGAGGATGTACGCGTGTTCGTCGCCGAGGAGGCGGTGCCGATCCTCGACGACAAGTCCCTGGACGCCCAGCCGGGCACCCCGGGACACCCGACGTTCCGCCTCGACCGCGTGACGTGAACCCTGGCGCCCCGCCCTACCTGGACGCCCCGCCGGGCACACGCCGGGACGCCGGACGCTCGGCCTCGGCCGCCGAACCCGGACCCGAACCCGAACCCGGACAGCCTGCCCTACCTGGGCACACCGGACGCCGGACGCCGGACACCGGACACCGGACGCTCGGCCTCGACCGCCGCGCTGGGAGCCCCGGCATGCGATCACAGGCGCCGGCCTGGGCGATCGGCTCCGAGGCCGAACGCCGTCCTTGAGCACGGTCCTTGAGGACGGTGCCTTGAGCACGGTCATCGGCCGCTGCCGGCCCTGGGCCGTGCACCTCCGAGGGTGGGCCGGGGCGGGTCAGCCCTGGTCTGAGTCGTTCTCGGGTGGGCGGGTGTCGCCGAGGCCGAACAGGCCCACCAGTGTGCCGTCCACCTGGGTGACCACCACGTGGTCGACCTTCGCCCGGTCCATGCGCTCGACCAGCGGGCCGACCTCCTCGCTCGGGCGTACGGTGGTGGCGCCGACCCGCATGACGCGCTCGGCCGTGCCGTCGAGGTCGGCGCCCTTGAGCTCGCGGGAGCCGATCACGCCCTGGACGACGTCGTCCCCGTCCACCACGACGGCCATCCCGGCCGGGTCGGCGATGATGCGCTCGGTCAGCGTGTCCAGAGCATCGTCGAGGGAGGCGGTCACCGGGTCTCTGCGCAGGTTTCTCGACACCAGGGCGGCATGGCCGTCGTACGGCAGGTCGGCGGACAGCCAGTCCATCTTGCCCACCCCGTAGTCGTACACCTCGCCGAAGCCCAGCCGTTCCAGCCGGTGCGCCGCCCGCGGGCTCAGGTCGCAGAGCCAGTCGTGGCAGTACACGATGACCGGCCGCCCCCGCTCCAGCGGCGGCGGCGCGCCGTCGAGGCGGCCCAGCGGCAGGTTGACGGCCCCGGGGAGGTGGGCCCACTCGTACTCGCGCTCCGGCAGCACCTCGACGAGCTGCGCCTGCCGGGTGGCCAGCAGGTCGTGCACGGCCTCGCGATCGATGATGTGCGTCATGACCTGCCCGTACCCAGACGCAGGTCAGGAGCTCCCCTGCCCAGGCTCAGGTCATGGCCTCCCCGTACCTGCGCGGCGGACCGGATCCATGCCCGCAGCGGCGATCGTCGGATCGGGCCGGGACGGGCTCAGGCGTCGGGTCAGGCCGAGATAGGGCACAGGCGGCGCATCCCACCGTCTCCGGCACGCCGCCCCGCTCAGGCTCGATCGAGCGTCTGAAGGTGGGCGGTCGCGGTGGCCACGGCGACGGACTCGCCGTCGGGGCCGAGCAGCTCACCGGACATGAAGCACACCTGACGCCCCCGCCGCACCACCCTGCCCCGCCCCACTAACCGGCCGGGACGCGCCGGGCGGAGAAACTGGACGTGCAGGTCGAGCGTCGGCGCGAACTGCCCGGGCGGCAGCGTCGCGACCAGCGCCGGCCCGAGCGTGGCGGCGGCGGGAGGCGGCGGCCGCCGGCCCGCCAGCACGTGCCAGAACGGGCCCTCGCGCGTCGGTGCTTCCATGCGGGCCGTTGAACCCGACGGCACCGACAGTTCCCGCCCAGCCGCCCTGACCTGCGGTAAGCCCCCTTCGCACAGCCCGGGTTAGGCTGCTGTGAGCAAGCCGATGTCCGAGCATCCGAGCAGAGGAAGGCGGCTGACCACATGAGCGCGCCGGGCCATCTGACCGCGCAGACCGGAGCAGACCAGGAGGCCGCACTGTCCGACCAGGTGAATCGCATGATCGCGCTGGCGGAGGAGGCCCAGTCGGAAGAGACCTGGGCCTTCGACGCGCTCAGCCGGTTCGTGACGGGCTGCGCCGGGCAGGGGCTGGATCCGCTCGCGGCGGTCGAGGGCGCGGGGGTGTCCCGCTCGGCTCGCGAACGCCTGCTGGGGGTGCTCGAAGAGATCGTCCGGGCTGGGCACGGTGAAGGTGCGCTGCGTCCGGACGTCGGTGCGGGCGACGTGGTGGGCATCGTCGGGCTGGTCGTGCGCGGCCTGCCCACGGTGCCCGCGGGGGTGGGCGAGGAACTGCGGGAGCGGGCCGCCCGCCTGGTCCTCGCCGGCATGCGCACCCACCCCACCCCTGCCCCGCCGGGGGTGGCGCTGACGGGCGAGGAACTGGTGCGGCGCATCACCGGTTAGGGACAGGCCCCCTTTCGAGGCCGTGGCGGATCGCTTGGACGATTTTCTCGCGGAGGTCGGGGCCGGAGGTCGTGGGTGGAGGTAGGGGGCTGCCCTCTAGCTCGTACCACTCGTCGGCGTTCAGGTACTGGACCCGTACCGAGACCTGGTCGCCGGCCACGACGGTGCGGACCGTCAGTTCACCGGTGATGATGCCGACGTCCTCGGTCATCACTCCGCCGGGGCCGGCGAGAACGGTGGTCTCGTAAATTTCGGGGGTCACTTAGGCGCCGGTGGATCCGTAGCAGGTGGCGATCATTTCTTCGAGGGCGTCGCGTTCGGGGGCGGTGACGGTGAGGTCGTAGCGGGACTTGATGTCGATCCAGGCGCGGCTGTACGTGCACCAGTACGACCGCAGCGGCGGCTTCCACTGGTCGGGTGACTGGTCGCCCTTGGAGCGGTTGGAGGCGGCGGAGACGGCGATGAGCTGGGGGCCTTCGAGGTCGTTGGCGAACCGGCGGCGCTGGGCGTCGGTCCATGCGTCGGCGCCCGAGCGCCACGCCTGGGCGAGGGGCACCATGTGGTCGATGTCGAGGTCGGAGGCGCTGGTGAAGTCCTTGCCGTCGTACACGCTGTGCCAGGTGCCGCTGATGGCGCGGCAGTTCTCGTCCTGTTTGACGTCCTCGCCGTCGCGGGCGAGGACGGTCTCGCGGGTGTCGCAGGCGTGGCCCTGCTGGACCCAGTGGGGGAAGCGGGCGCGGCTGTAGCCGGTCATCGGGCGGGGCTCGGCGGTGGCGAGCTGGTGGAGCTGGGCGTGGGCGGCGGGGGCGGAGAGGGTGGGCGGGAGTTCGGCGGGAGAGGCGGCGTTCGCGCCTGCCGCGGGGGCGAGGCCGAGAGGCAGGGTGAGGGCCAGGAGGGACGCCGTCGCGGCGCTCGCCGTGCGGGCGGGCCATGATCGCATGGAGAACATGGCCCACGACTACAGCTTCGGTTACGGTGAGTAATCGGAGACCCGCATCGATTGTCACTTAGAGTGACGATGGTGGGGTCAGCTTGACGGGGAGGTGCCTGAGAGGCGTTCGACGACCCGCAGGAGGGCCGAGTGGTCGAGGGCGCCGTCGCCGGCCGCGTTCGCCGACGCCACGAGCTGGGCCACCAGGGCGCCGAGCGGCAGCACGACCCCGGCCTCGCGGGCGGCCGAGGTGACGATGCCCAGGTCCTTGTGGTGGAGTGCGAGGCGGAAGCCGGGCTCGAAGGAGTGCCCGGTCAGGTTGGCGCGCTTCTGCGTGAGGACGGCCGAGCCCGCCAGGCCGCCGCCGAGCACGTCGAGCGCCGCCTCCAGATCCACCCCGTACGCCCGCAGGAACACCACCGCCTCCGCCAGCGCCTCGATGTTGGCCGCCACGATGAGCTGGTTGGCCGCCTTGACCGTCTGGCCGGAGCCGCTGGGCCCGACGTGCACGACGGTCCTGCCGACCGCGTCGAAGACCGGCCTGGCGGCCTCGAACGCGTCGGCCTCGCCGCCGACCATGATCGAGAGGGTCGCGTTCCTCGCGCCCGCCTCGCCGCCCGAGACTGGGGCGTCGAGGTAGCGCAGGCCCCGTCGGCCCGCCTCGGCGGCCAGCTCGCGGGTGACGTCCGGGCGGATCGTGGAGAAGTCGATGATCAGCGTGCCGGGTGCGGCGTGCTCGAAGACGCCGTCCGGCCCGGTCAGTACGTCCTGGACGTCCGGTGAGTCCGGCACCATGAGCGCCACGACCTCCGCGCCCGTCACGGCGTCGGCGATCGACTCCGCCGCCCGCCCGCCTGCCGCTACCAGCGGCCGGGCCTTCTCGGGGGTGCGGTTGTAGCCGGTCACGGCGTGCCCGGCCTCGACCAGGTGGACGGCCATGGGGCTGCCCATGATGCCGAGGCCGATGAAGGCGATGGCGGTCACGTCCAAAGTTCCTTCCGTGCGTGTGGTGTCGTGTCGGGGTAAGGTCGCCGCCCCCGGGCGTGGGTGGTCACGGCCCTGCGGGTATCCGGTGAATGTCACGAGGACAGTCGTTGATCCCTGGGTAGCCAGGCGAACGCGTCCGGGTCCTTCGCGAGGTATTCGAGGCCGACGTACCCGTCGTAGCCGGCGGCCTCCAGGTCGTCGAGCCACTGCCGCAGCGGCAGCCCGCCGGTTCCGGGCGCGCCCCTGCCGGGCGCGTCGGCGATCTGTACGTGGGCGACGCGCGACCCGTACCGCTCGATGGCGGCCGGCACGTCGTCGCCGTTGACGGCCAGGTGGTAGAGGTCGGCGAGCAGCCCTGCCCCGGGGACGCGGTCGAGCACGGCCACGGCGTCGCCGGCCGTCAGCAGCGGGTAGCGCGGCGCGCCGCTGACCGGCTCCAGCAGCACCGTGCCGGCCACGCCCGCCACGCCCGCCACGCAGGCGGACAGCATCTCGACGGCCAGCTCGTCCTGTTCCTCGGGGGAGGTCCCGTCGACGCGGTTGCCGTACAGGGCGTTGAAGGCGCGGCAGCCCAGCCGCTCGCCGATGGCCGCCACGACGGGGATGTTGTCCAGCAGCTCGCGGGAGCGGCCCGGCCACGACACCACGCCGCGGTCGCCGCCGGGCATGTCGCCGGCGAAGAAGTTGAGCCCGGTGAGCCGCACCCCGGCGTCCTCTACCGAACGGACGAACGCGTCCACGTCGCGGTCGTCCGGCACCGCCACCGGCCACGGCCACCAGAACTCCACGGCCGTGAACCCGTCGGCCGCCGCCGCGGCGGGGCGTTCGAGCAGCGGCAGGCCGGTGTAGAGGATGGAGCAGTTCACCGTCCACTTGGTCACGCGGGCCTCTTCCTGGGGTTGGGGTCGGCGACTCCGAGTATGGCGCCGGACTCGTGGAAGGCGTCCATGGGGGCGGCGCGTAACAGGTGTGTCGTGCGGGCAACATGAAGCCTCAGCGGGTCTATGATGTTGGAAAGTAAAGCGGCTGGAGGTCGGGCATGCGCATGTCCCAGTGGGCCCAGGAGACGTTCGGGCAGCGGGTTCCCCTGATCAGACAGGGTGTGGCCGAGGCGCTGGCGGTCGCGCTGGAGAATGCGCTCGATGCCCAGAAGGTGGCGCAGACCGACCATTTGCACCCGTTCGGGTTCACGCTCATGTCGCGCAAGTTCGAGGCGCTGGCCGAAGCGTTCGAAGACCTCGGCGACGTGCGCATCATCAAGCCCGGCGGCTCGCAGCACGAGCTGGTGGTGCTCGACGGCAAGCTGCTGTTCCCGTTCCGCTACGCCAAAGACCGCTCGGTCAACGTCATGAGCGCGCGCATCGGCGACGGGCGGCCGTCCGCGCTGGTGCAGGCGCTGTTCGACCGGTTCGGGCCCGAGCCGCGCATGCGTCAGCTCGCGCTGCACGAGGTGGCACCGCACGCCGTCCCGGTCGCCGAGGCGCTGGGCGAGCTGCCCGACGACACCCGGCTGGTGCTCATCGCCTACGCCTGCAACGCCCACTCCGGGCTGCTCGACGCCTGGTGGGGCGAGGCCGAGCTGCTCGACCGCACCGGCAGCCTGCGCTGGCACCACTGCGAGGAGATCCCGCTGGTCCAGGAGAGCGCGGTGCCGGCCGGGCGGGAGGGCGAGGCGGCCGCGTTCGACCAGGGCGTGCCGCCCGCGCCGCAGCTCAACCCGCGCACGGGCGCCGCCAGGCTCGGGGCGCCGGTCGCCGAGCCGCTGCCGTTCGGGCCAGAAGCCGCCAGCGGTGCGTGACTCCGGCACCGGGCGGCGGCCTTCGCGTGACCCGGGCGGGCCGAGCCCGCAGGCCGTCGCCGACGCGTTCGACGCCACCCGCCTCACCCAGGCCCGCCACCTGGCCGCGCTCACCAAGAAGGAGGTCGCCGAGCACCTCGGCGTCTCCCCCGCCGCCGTCGGCCAGTACGAATCCGGCGTCACCCGGCCGCGCCCCGACCTGATCCCGCGGCTGGCCGAGGTGCTGTCGGTGCCGATGGCGTTCTTCCTGCCGGGGCGCCCGCACGGCAAGCTCGACGGCTCCATGGCGCACTTCCGCAGCCTGCGCTCCACCCGCGCCTATCAGCGGGCCAAGGCCGTGGCCTTCGTCGAGCAGGTGTGGGAGCTGACGTACGCGCTGGAGAAACGCGTCCAGCTCCCCGCCGTCGACCTGCCCGGCTTCGCGGGCGGCGAGATGCACTCCGACCTGCCGCGCGACCCGGCCGGCGCGGCCCGCGCGCTGCGCGCCCACTGGGGGCTGGGCACCGGGCCCATCGGCCACCTCGTACGCCGCATGGAGGCGCACGGCATCGTCGTGGCCTTCCCCCGCCACGACCCCGACGCGGTCACCGTCGACGCCTTCTCCACCTCCAGCCTGCCCCGGCCGATCGTGGTGCTGACGCCCAACCGGTTCGACGACATCTACCGGCACCGCTTCACCGCCGCCCACGAGCTGGGGCACCTGGTGCTGCACGGCGACACGGCGGCGGGCGACACGCAGCAGGAGCGCGAGGCCGACGCGTTCGCCGCCGAGTTCCTCACGCCGCGCGACAGCATCCTGCCGCAGCTCCCGCTGCGCGCCGACCTGCGCCGGCTCGCCGAGCTGCGCCGCACGTGGGGGGTGTCGGTCGACTCGCTGCTCTACCGGTGCAGGGAGACGGGGCTGCTGTCCGACTCCGCCGCCGGCCGCGCCTACCAGCGGCTGGCCGCGCTGCGCGACCAGCCGGGTTTCACCAACGAGCCCGTCTCCGGGTATCCGGGCGAGCAGCCGGTGCTGCTGGCGCGGGCGTTCGAGCTGGCCGGGCGGGAGAGCGGGCTGAGCGCCGCCACGCTGGCGCAGGAGCTGGCCTGGCCCATTGCGCGCGTACGAGAGCTGATCGGCCTGCCCGACCGGCGCCCGTCCCTGAAGCTCGTCCCCTGACCCGGGCCCGTCCCTGAAGCTTGTCCCCTGATCCAGGCCCGCCCCTGACCCGCACCCCGGCGGCGGTTCAGCGGTCTGCCGGACGTGGGTCGGCGGTGAGGGTGAGGCTGCCGGGCAGGGCGGCGACCGCGGCGTGGAAGCGGGCCGCGAGGTCCGGCACGGACGGCGGGTCGCCCGCCTCGGCCGCCCACCCGCCGGCCGCGACCCGCCACGCCGCCACCAGCATGTCCCCCGCGAGCCGCGTGCGGGGGTCGTCGGGCAGGTCGAGGCGCCGGTGCAGCACCTCCATCACCGTGCCTAGAGTGCTCTCGCAGAAGTGCAGGTTGTAGGCGTCCATCGAGGACGTCTCCTGCGACAGGCGGTAGCTGAGCGCGGCCCGCCCGGCCCACGCCGGGTCCGCCACCCGCTCCAGCGCGGCCAGCAGCGTCGCCTCCATCAGCTCCATGAGCGGGCGCCCGTCGGCGGGGATCGTCTCCAGCTCCTCCAGGAAGGCGCGCCACATGTCGTGCAGTGGCGCCATGGCGACGTCCTCCTTGCCGGCGAAGTAGCGGAAGAACGTGCGCTTGGAGACCTCCACCTCCTCGCACAGCTCGTCGAGCGTCACCCCGCCGAAGCCGCGGCTGCTGAACAGGTGCAGGGCGGTGTCGATCAGTGCCTGCCTGGTGCGCTGCTTCTTGCGCTCGCGCAGCGGCGATGCGGTGGTCATGGCAGGAAGTGTACGTGAGAGGCGAACGCCACTTGCACGCGAATGCCACTCGGTGGCATAAAGGAGCCGTTGTCCCGTTCAAGGAAGGCGCGAACCCATGCGTGCTCTGCTCATCGACCACTCCGACCCCTCCGGCCTGCGCCTCGGCGAGACCGCCGACCCCGCGCCCGAGCCGCACCAGGCCCTCGTCCGCGTCCACGCCACCTCGCTCAACTTCGGCGAGGTCAGGCACGGCATCGAGAGCGCCGCCGACGGCGCCGTGCTCGGCTGGGACGCCGCCGGCGTGGTCGAGCGGCCCGCCGCCGACGGCTCGGGTCCCGCCACGGGCACCCCCGTGATCACGGTCGGCCTCGACGGCGCGTGGGCGGAGCTGCGCGCCGTGGACACCTCGACGCTGGGCGTCGTCCCCGCCGGCGCGAACCTCGGCGCGATCAGCACCGTCCCGGTGGCGGGCGCCAGCGCGTTGCGCGCGCTGCGCCGCATCGGGCCGCTGCTGGGCAGGCGCGTGCTGGTGACGGGCGCCACGGGAGGCGTCGGACGGTACGCCGTGCAGCTCGCCCGCCAGGCCGGCGCCCACGTCATCGCCTCGACCGGCAACCCCGCCGAGCACGGCGACACCCTGCGGGCCCTCGGCGCCCACGAGGTGGTCGCCCACCCCGGGCAGGCCGGCGGCCTGGTGGACGGGGTGGTGGACAACGTGGGCGGGCCGCAGCTTGTCTCGGCGTTCGACAAGCTGGCGCCGCACGGCACGCTCGTCGCCGTCGGGCACGGGACGGGCGAGGCGGAGACGTTCCCGTTCGGCGCGCTCTTCGGCAACGAGGGGCGGCACGACCGCTCCCTCGTCACGTTCTACCTGCTCGACGGCGGGGACCTGGTGCCCGACCTGACGTGGCTGGCCGCCCGCGTCGCCGCCGGCGACCTCGACCCGGGGATCTCGTGGCGCGGCCCGTGGCAGCGGGCGGACGAGGCCGTCGCCGCCCTGGTCGAGGGCCGGTTGCACGGCAAGGCGGTGCTCGACATCGGCTGACGACTTGACCTCAAGAATGCTTGAGGTTGCACCCTCGTAGGGAGCACGACCTACGGGAGGACACCCCTCGTAGGATCCACCGACCTACGGGAGCAACACCATGCACGCCGTCGTCCTGCACGCCTTCGGCCCCGCCGAGAACCTCAGCTACGAGACCGTCCCCGACCCCGAGCCCGGCCCCGGCCAGGTGCGCATCGCCGTCAAGGCGGCCGGGGTCCACCTGGTGGAGACCATGCTGCGGGCCGGCCTGGCAAGCGACTCGCTGCCGCCCCAGCCGGAGCTGCCGGCCATCTTCGGCGGCGAGGTGTCCGGCCGGGTGGACGCCGTCGGCCCCGGCGTGGACCCGGAGTGGATCGGGCGCGACGTCGTGACGGCCGGCGGACAGCCGGGCGGCTACGCCGAGCTGGCCGTGGCCGACGTCGGCAGGGTGCACCGGCTGCCCGACGGTCTCGGCCACGAGGCCGCCGTGGCGATGATCGTCACCGGCGTCACCACCCTGCAGTTCCTCGACGTGGCCCAGCCCACCCCCTCGGACGTGCTCCTCGTCACCTCCGCCGCGGGCGGCATCGGACGGCTGATCATCCAGTACGCCCGCCGCCTCGGCGCCACCGTGATCGGCGCGGCCGGCGGCCCCGGCAAGGTGGCGGCCGTCCGCGAGCTGGGCGCCGACTTCGCCGTGGACTACGACACGCCCTCCTGGACGGAGGAGGTCGCCTCCTGGCTCGGCGGCAGGAAGGTCACCGCCCTGCTCGACGGCGTGGGCGGCGACAAGGCGCGGGCGGCGTTCGGCCTGCTGGCCGACGGCGGCCGGTACGTCACCATCGGCAACGCCTCCCAGGGCGACTTCACGCCCGACCCCGAGACGGTGCGGGAGCGCGGCCTCACCGTCACCAACGCCCTGCTCCAGCTCATCGCCCAGCCGGAGACGCGGCCGGAGTACGAGGTCAGGGCGCTGGCGGCGGCGGCCGAGGGCACGCTGGTGCCGGACGTGCAGACGTTCCCGCTGTCGCGGGCCGCCGCGGCCCACGCCGCGCTGGAGTCCCGGCAGACCACGGGCAAGGTCGTCCTCGTCCCGTAAGCGCCGTAACCGCCGTAACCGCCGTAACCGCCGTAAGCGCCGTAAGCGCCCTCCCCGAAGAAGCGGACTCTCCGCTCAATAAGGTGCGATACATGGCGGATCCGACGATGAGCCCGGGCACCCCCGAGTGCCGCAGCGCCGGACGGTACCTGTGGTGGCTCGTCACCCGGCAGCGCCGCCGGGTCCTGGCCGGCGCCTGCCTCGGGACCGCCTGGATGGTCTGCCTGACGCTGCCCCCGTACTTCCTGTCGCGCGCCATCGACGACGGCCTCGCCACGCGACGCTGGCCCGTGCTCGCCGGCTGGGCCGCCGCCGTCTTCGGCACCGGCGTGCTGAACGCGTGGCTGGCCATCATGCGCCACCGGACCATGACCCGGGTGCGCATGGACGCCGCGTTCCGCTCCGTCCAGGTGGTGGCCCTCCACGCGGCCCGCCTCGGCGCCGCGCTGCCGCGCAAGGTGAGCGCCGGGGAGGTGGTCACGATCGGGTTCGGTGACGCCGCCATGATGAGCGGCACGCTCACCGCCACCGGGCCGGGCGTCGGCGCCGTGCTCGCCTACATCGTGATCGCCGTGCTGCTGCTGGCCGTCTCCCCGCTGCTGGCCGCCGTGGTGCTGCTGGGCGTGCCGCTGCTCGTCGTCCTGCTCGGCCCGCTGCTCGGCCGGCTGCGCGGCGCCGAGACCGCCTACCGCTTACGGCAGGGCGAGCTCGCCGCCCGCTTCGCCGACATCGCGGGCGGCCTGCGGATCCTGAACGGCATCGGCGGCAAGGACGTCTACGCCGCCCGCTACCGGCGGGAATCCCAGGAGCTGCGGGAGCAGGGGTACCGGGTCGGGGCCGTGACGAGCTGGATCCACGCCCTCGGGGTGGGGCTGCCCACGCTGTTCCTGGGCGCGGTGACGTGGCTGGCGGCCCGGATGGCCGTGCAGGGGGACATCACGGTCGGGGAGCTCGTCGCCGTGTACGGGTACGCCGCCGTGCTGGTGGTGCCCGTCTCGTTCTTCGTCGAGGGCGGCTACGACATCGGCCGCGGCCTGGTCGCCGCCCGCCGGGTCGTGCGCTTCCTGACCCTCACCCCCGACACGCCCGGCGGCGACCAGGCCCCACCCCCGCAGCCCGCCCCCTTGCGCGATCCGGCGTCCGGCGTCGAACTCGCGCCCGGGAAGCTGACCGCGCTGGTCAGCGCCCGGCCGTCGGAGGCCGTGGCGGTGCTGGACCGCCTGGGCGGCTTCACCACCTCGGACGCCACCTGGGGCGGGATGCGGCTGCGCGACATCGACCCGGTACGGCTGCGCGAGCGCATCCTGATGGCCGACAACGAGGCCGACCTGTTCGCGGGCACCGTGCGCTCGGTCGTCGCGGGCCGCCTGGACGCCCCACCCGAGTCGCACGCGACCGACGCCGGCCACGCGGACTCGTTGGACGAGGCCGTCGCGCGGGCGATCCACGCGGCCATGGCCGACGACATCGTGCAGGCGCTCCCGAACGGGCTGGACTCGCTCATCGCCGCGCAGGGCCGCAACCTGTCGGGCGGGCAGCGGCAGCGCCTCCGGCTGGCGCGGGCGCTGCTGGCCGACCCGGAGGTCCTGCTGGCCGCCGAGCCCACCTCGGCCCTGGACGCCCACACGGAGGCGACGGTGGCCGCCCGGCTGCGTGCCGCCCGCGCCGGCCGCACCACGGCGGTCACCACCACCTCGCCGCTCGTCCTGGACCACGCGGACACGGTGCACTACCTGGTGGACGGCGTGGTGGCGGCCTCGGGCAGCCACCACGCCCTGCTGCGCGACGAGCCGGGCTACCGGCGGCTCGTCGCGCGAGACGCCGGCGACGACGCCGATGACGTGGATGACGCGGATGACGCGGATGACGCGGATGACGCGGATGACGCGGATGACGCGGATGACGCGGATGACGACGTGAACGACGACACGGGCGACGACACGGGCGACGACGGCGAGGCGCCGCGCGGCGGGGTCGTGGCGGAAGGGGGTGTCCGGTGAGCGCCACCGGGCACCTGCCCGTCGCCGAGCCCGCGGCGACCCGGCGGGCCGCTTGGCGCCTGATCCGGATGGACGGCCGGGCCTTCGCGGGCATGCTCGCCCTCAACGGCCTGGCCGCGATCGCGGGCCTGGCCGCGCCGTGGCTGCTGGGCCGCATCATCGACGAGGTGAAGGCGGGCGCGTCCCTGGCGACGGTGGATCGGCTGGCGCTGGCCATCCTCGTCTGTGCCGTGGCCCAGACGCTCCTGTCCAGGTACGCGAGCTATGTCGGCCACCGCTTCGGGGAGCGGACGCTGGCCCGAATCAGGGAGCGGTTCACCGAGCGGGTGCTGGCGCTGCCGTCGTCGGCGGTGGAGCGGGCCGGCACCGGTGACCTGACAACCCGGGGCACCACCGACGTGGCCTCCGTGGGGGCGACGCTGCGGGACGCCGGGCCGGACGTGGCCATCGCCGCCGTGCGGGCGCTGTTCGTCCTGGTGGCCGTCTTCGTGCTGGATCCCCTGCTGGGGGCGTGCGGGCTGCTGAGCCTGATCGGGATCTGGTTCGCCTCCCGGTGGTACCTGCGGCGGGCGATGGCGGCGTACCTGGAGGAGGGCGCCGCGAACTCGGCGCTGGCGGAGGAGCTGGCCTCGACCACGGGCGGCGCCCGCACGATGGAGGCGCTGCGCCTCGAACGGCGGCGGCTCGAAGCCTGCCGGCGGGCGATCGAGGAGTGCCGCCGCACCCGGCTCAAGACCCTGAACCTGCGCAGCGTGCTGTTCCCGGCGGTGGACGTCTCGCACGTGCTGCCGGTGACCGCCGTGCTGCTGCTCGGCGGCGCGCTGCTGATGCGCGAGCCGAGCCCGGTGACGCTGGGCACGGTGGTGGCCGCCGCCCTCTACCTGAGCCGGCTCTCCGAGCCGCTCAACACCATCCTGGAGCAGCTCGAACTCCTGCAGAGCAGCTCCGCGTCGTTCGCCCGCGTGGAGGGGCTGGCGATGGCCGAGCAGCCCGCCGGGGTCTCCCCCGTGCCGGTCGACGACCGGATCGAGGTCTCCGGGGTGCGCTTCGCCTACGACGGCGGGCCCGACGTCCTGCGCGGGGTGGACCTGCGGGTACGGCCGGGCGAGCGGCTGGCGATCGTCGGGCCCTCCGGGGCGGGCAAGACCACGCTGGGCAGGCTGCTGGCCGGGATGGACGTCCCGAGGGAGGGCTCGGTCACGGTGGGCGGGGTGCCCGTGGCGGGTCTCGACCCGGCCCAGCTCCGCGAGCGGGTCGTGCTCGTCACGCAGGAGCACCACGTGTTCCTCGGCACCGTGCGCGAGAACCTGCGGATCGCCGCCCCCTCGGCCTCCGACGCCGAGCTGCGCGCGGCCCTGACGGCGGTGGGCGCGGACTGGGTGGACGACCTGCCCGACGGGCTGGACACCGACCTAGGACACGGCGCCCACCGGCCGGACGGCGCCCGGGCCCAGCAACTGGCGCTGGCCCGCGTGGTGCTGGCCGACCCGCACACGCTGATCCTCGACGAGGCCACGGCGCTGCTGGACCCGCGCACGGCCCGGCACACGGAACGGGCCCTGGCCGCCCTGCTGCAGGGGCGCACGGTGATCGCCATCGCGCACCGGCTGCAGACGGCGCACGACGCGGACCGGGTGGCGGTGATGCAGGACGGGCGGCTCACGGAGCTGGGAACGCATGACGAGCTGGTCGCGGCAGGGGGAGCGTACGCGGCCCTCTGGCACTCCTGGCACGGCCGCTGAAACGCCGCTCAGCGGATCCTGAAGCGTTAACGGCTGAAAAATATCTTCGCAAAGATCTCGCCTGCGAAGGAAAATGTTGAGACGCTGAACTGCACAACGCGCCCCCCAGCCCCGAGGAGTGGTCCATGCGCAGACTACTGGCGATCTCCCTGGTCGCCGTACTCCCCTTAAGCAATATCAGCGCCGCTCACGCCCAGGAGCCCGCCGACCGGCAGCAGGCGTTCGCGGCGGCGGCGCAGGAGTTCCAGGTGCCGCAGAGCGTGCTGCTCGGCGTCTCCTACCTGGAGTCCCGCTGGGACGCCCACGCCGGGCAGCCCTCCAGCGACGCCGGGTTCGGGCCGATGCACCTGACCGACGCGGCCGCGTTCACCGCAGGAAACCACCACGACGAGGGTGAGGAGGACGCTCGCGGCGACGAGAGCCGGCCCCTGCCCGCGCCCACGGAGCAGCCCGCCCCCGCCGACGTCCCCGCCTCGCTGCGCACGCTGGAGCGGGCCGCCGAGCTGACCGGGGAGAGCCGCGAGAAGCTGCGCGCGGACGACGCCGCGAACATCCGCGGCGGCGCCGCGCTGCTGGCCGACTACCAGAAGGCGCTCGGCGCGCCGCTCAGCGACGACCCCGGCGAGTGGTACGGCGCCGTCGCCCGGTACTCGGGCGCCGAGGAGGCCGGCGCGGCCAAGTTCTTCGCCGACGAGGTCTTCTCGGTGATCGAGGAGGGCGTCACCCGCACGACCGACGACGGCGAGCAGGTCGCGCTCAAGGCCGTGCCCGGCCTGGAGAAGATCGAGAAGTGGCTGGAGAAGCTGGGCCTGCGCCGCACCCGCCCCGACGGGGTGGAGTGCCCGGCCTCGATCTCCTGCGAGTGGATCCCGGCCGCCTACCAGCAGCTTCCTGACGACGACTACGGCCACTACGACCTGGCGAACCGCCCGTTCAGCCAGAAAGTCGACTACATCATCATCCACGACATGGAGGGATACTTCCTGCCCTCCATCCGCCTCAACCAGGACCCGAACTACGGCGCGAGCTGGCACTACTCCATCCGCTCCAGCGACGGCCACATCGCCCAGCACATCAAGACCAAGGACGTCGGCTGGCAGGCCGGCAACTGGTACATCAACGCCAAGTCCATCGGCCTCGAACACGAGGGCTTCCTCGCCGAGGGCGGCACCTGGTACACCGAGGCGATGTACCGGTCGAGCGCCCGCCTGGTCCGCTACCTGGCGCTCAGGCACGGCGTGCCGCTGGACCGCGCCCACATCCTCGGCCACGACAACGTCCCCGGCACCCTGCCGACGACCGTGCGCGGCATGCACGAGGACCCCGGGCCGTTCTGGGACTGGGCGCACTACTTCCAGCTCATGGGCGCCCCGCTGCACCAGTTCGGCGGGCCGGGCGCCGGCTCCGTCATGATCAAGCCGGACTTCGCCACGAACAAGCCGTACTTCTACGGCTGCGACCGCAAGAACCCGGAGGCCGCCTGCCCGCCGCTGCCGGCGAGCACGGTCTGGCTGCGCACCGAGCCCCGCGCCGACGCGCCGCTCGTCAAGGACATCGGCAAGCACCCCACCGGCGACTCCCTCTACAGCGTGTACGACCACAGCGCCCGCGCCACCACCGGCCAGCGCTTCGCCGTGGCCGACCGCCAGGGCGACTGGACGGCCATCTGGTACCTGGGGCAGAAGGCGTGGTTCCACAACCCGGCCGGCGCGCCGACCGCGGTGCCGTCGATGGGCCTCGTCGTGACGCCGAAGCCGGGCAAGGCGACCGTCCCGGTGTACGGCAGGGCGTACCCGGAGCAGGAGGCCTACCCCGAGGGCATCCCGTACCAGGCGGTGACGCCGCTGCAGTACACGTTCTCCGCCGGAGAGAAGTACACGCTCGCGGGCCCCGCCGCCACCGAGTACTACCGGGCGGTCACCTTCAACCTGGAGGACCACAAGGTGGTCCGGGGCAGGACGAAGTACCTGGAGATCCAGTTCGGGCACCGCGTGATGTTCGTCAAGGCTGACGACGTGCAGGTGACGTTCTCCGGGTGAACTCGTTGACGGCGCGCCTGGTGCTCGCCAGCGCCTGCTGAGAAGAGTCGAACGTGCGCTGGGCGACGCCGACGAACACGCAGTCGACCACGAGGAGCTGGCTGATCCGGCTGGCCAGGGCGCCGGGACGGAACTCCGTCTCGCGCCCGGCCGAGATCAGCACGTGCTCGGCCAGCTCCGCGATGGACGACCGCGGATTGTTCGTGATCGCCACCGTCGTGGCCCCGGCCTCCTTGGCCCGGGTCAGCGGCTCGATCACGTCGGGGGTCTCGCCCGAGGTGCTGATGCCGATCGCGACGTCGCCCTCGCGCAGCAGCACCGCGCTGGTCAGCGCCAGGTGCGCGTCCTGGAAAGCGTGACTGGACAGGCCGATGCGCAGCAGCTTCTGCGCGACGTCCTCGGCGACCAGGCCGGAGGCGCCGACCCCGAACGCGTCGATGCGCCGGGCGCCGACGATCGCGTCCACGACCAGGCCCAGCCGCTCGGAGGTGAGCTGGGCGACGGTGTCGTTGATCGCCTCCGACTCGGCCCGCGCCACCTTCTGGATCACCTCCGACAGGGGGTCGTCGGGGGCCAGGTCACCCGGCACCAGCCGGTCGGGCTGCGCGGCCGCCGCCGCCAGAGCCAGCCTGAGCTGGGGATATCCGGCGAAGCCGAGCAGCCTCGCCGTGCGTACGATCGTGGCCTCGCTCGTGCCCGAGGCGGCGGAAAGCTCCGTGATGGTGCTCCTGGCCACCGTCGCGGGGTCCTCCAATATGAGGCGGGCGACGGTCTGGGCGGCAGGCGTCAGGGACGGCAGCACACCGCGGACCGTGGCCACCAGAGTGTCGGCCCGCAGGCCGTTCCCACTGTCGTCCACGCCCCGATTATGCCGCCTGCGCACGATCCGCGCCGTCTCCGCTTCCCCCCGCCCCCTGATCGCTCCTCCGAAGTGACCTGACCGTCCTCGACGGTCAGGTCACCCCTTACAAGCTTTGGGGAACCCCCACGGGCGGCCGCCGTCATGCGTGTCGGAGACCCGCTGCGCTCGCCGTAGCTCACGCACCGGTTCCCGCCGCACGACTGTGACCGCCCGTACCGGCTAGGGGGTTCGTTCGTCATGCCCGCGCTAGCGCAGCGTTCCGTTCGTCATGCCCGCCGGCTCCTCCGGGACGGCGATCAGGCCCAGCTCGGCCGGGGTGGCGAGCAGGGGGTGGGCGGGCACTACGCGGACCGTGTAGCCGAAGGCGCCCGTGCGGTCGAGGGGGACCGTGCCCGTGTAGTGGGCACGGCCGTCGTCGTCCACCGAGCGCACTGTCAGCTTCGCGTAAGACGGGTGCACCAGCTCGTCGTGCGGCCCGACCTTCCCGTACGCGGCCTCCACCAGCACGTCGTCGGCCTCCAGGTCGCCCAGCGCGATGGTGGCGTGCAGCTCGGCGGTGGCGCCGACCTCCGGCGTGTCGCCCACGCCGGCCGCCTCCACGTGCTCGACCCGCACGCCGGGCCAGGCCCTGGTGACCCGGACCCGCCAGGCGGCGAACGTCTTGGCGGGGGCGTAGGCGTCGGCGCTGAGGGCGCGGGCGGAGGCGGCGGCCGGGTTGTAGAGGTCGACGACGTAGTCGCGCAGCATGCGCCCGGCCAGGACCTTCGGCCCGAGCGAGGTGAGCGTGTGCTTGACCATCTCCAGCCAGCGCCGAGGCAGCCCGTCGAGGGCCCGGTCGTAGAACCGGTCGGACACCTCGTGCTCGATGAGGTCGTACAGGGCGGCGGCCTCCAGCTCGTCGCGGCGGTCGGGGTCGTTGACGCCGTCGGCGGTGGGGATGGCCCAGCCGTTGGTGCCGTCGTACCACTCGTCCCACCAGCCGTCGCGGATCGACAGGTTGAGCCCGCCGTTCAGGGCGGACTTCATGCCGGACGTGCCGGACGCCTCCAGGGGGCGCAGCGGGTTGTTCAGCCACACGTCGCAGCCCTGGACCATGAGCTGGCCGAGCGCCATGTCGTAGTCGGGCAGGAACACGATCCGGTGCCGCACGTCGGCGCGGTCGGCGAACTTGACGATCTGCTGGATGAGCTTCTTGCCGCCCTCGTCGGCGGGGTGCGCCTTGCCCGCGATGACGATCTGGACCGGCTTGTCGGGGTCGAGCAGCAGCTCGGTGAGCCGTTCGGGGTCGCGCAGCATGAGCGTCAGCCGCTTGTACGACGGCACCCGCCGGGCGAACCCGATGGTCAGCACGCCGGGGTCGAGGGCGTCGTCGATCCAGCCCAGCTCGGCGTCGGAGGCGCCGCGCTCGCGCCACGACCGGCGCAGGCGCTCCCTGGCCCCCTCGACGAGCCGGCGGCGCAGCACGCCGCGGATCTCCCAGATGTCGGCGTCGGGGATCTTCTGGATGGCGTCCCAGCCGCGGGCCCGCTCCAGGAGGGAGGGCACCTCGCGCCCGGCCAGCTCCATGAGCTCCCTGCCCACCCAGGTGGGAGCGTGCACGCCGTTGGTGATGGAGCCGATCGGCACCTCGTCGAGGTCGAATCCCGGCCAAAGATTTTTGAACATCTCCCGGCTGACCTCGCCGTGGAGCTGGGACACCCCGTTGACCCGCTGGGCCAGGCGCATGCCCATGACGGCCATGTTGAACCGGCCGGGGTCGGCCTCGGCGCCCAGTGCGAGGATGCGCTCGACCGGGACCGTCGGCCAGGCGTTGGCGCCGCCGAAGTGCCGCTCGATCATGTCGACGGGGAAGCGGTCGATGCCGGCGGGCACGGGGGTGTGGGTGGTGAAGATGGTGCCGGCGCGGACGGCCTCAAGGGCCTCGTCGAACGTCAGGCGGGCCTCGGTGAGCTCGCGGATGCGTTCGAGGCCGAGGAAGCCGGCGTGGCCCTCGTTGGTGTGGAAGACCTCGGGCTCGGCATGGCCGGTGATCTTGCAGTAGGCCCTGATGGCGCGCACGCCGCCGACGCCGAGCAGCAGCTCCTGCATGAGCCGGTGGTCGGTGCCGCCGCCGTAGAGGCGGTCGGTGACGTCGCGGGCGGCGGCGTCGTTGTCGGCCACGTCGGAGTCGAGCAGCAGCAGCGGGACCCGCCCGACCTGCGCGACCCACACCTGCGCGTGCAGGACGCGCTCGTCGGGCAGGGCGATGCGGATCTTGACGGGGGCGCCCTCGGCGTCCTTCAGCAGGGTCAGCGGCAGCCCGCCCGCGTCGAGGGACGGGTAGTGCTCCAGCTGCCAGCCCTCTGGCGACAACGACTGAGTGAAGTAACCGTGGCGGTAGAGCAGGCCGACCGCCAGGATGGGCACGCCGAGGTCGCTGGCCGCCTTCAAGTGGTCTCCGGCCAGGATGCCGAGGCCGCCCGAGTATTGGGGCAGCGCGGCGGCGATGCCGTACTCCGGCGAGAAGTAGGCGATGGCCCGCGCGCTGTCGGGCAGCGTCTGGTACCAGCGTGGCGAGGTCATGTATTCGCGCAGGTCGTCGGCGGCGTCGGCGAGGCGGCGCAGGAAGCGCCGGTCGGCCGCGAGCTCGCTCAGCCGGGCCGGTGTGACGGCGCCGAGCAACGCCACGGGATCGTGCCCGACCTGCTCCCACAGGGCGGCGTCGACCTCCGCGAAGAGGTCCATCGTCTCCGGGTGCCAGGACCAGCGGAGATTGTGGACGAGCTCGCCGAGGGCGGCCAGCTCCGCGGGCAGGACGGTGCGGACGGTAAAACGGCGGATAGCTCTCACGTTTCTGCACCCTACGGGCTAGGAGGGACCTCTGAGTCCTTCACCCTCATGAAGGCCGTTCAAACCCCTTCCGGGAACAAGCATGAAGAGGGACTATTGGGGCAACTTTCCAGGTTGTTGGGCTCTCCCGTAGACACTCTCGGGAGGTCTATCCGCTGCTGTCCACAATTTACATGCAAGGATCGTTCCTGCCAGGGAAGCCTCCGGCGGCACCGGGAGTGCCGCCGCAAACTCTCGAATGCGATGATCGGACGAATTCCCATCACGGACATCTCCCCCGTCGTCGACTGCGGGCAGTGGCCCGCCAAGGCGGTCGCCGGCGAGACCTTCCAGGTCTCGGCGACCGTCTTCAGAGAGGGCCACGATGCGGTGGCCGCCGGCGTGGTGCTCACCACGCCCGACGGCCAGCGAGGCCGCCTGAAACCGATGCGTGAGCTCGCCCCCGGCACCGACCGGTGGGGCGTCGACGTGAGCCTGCCCGCCGAGGGTGACTGGCTGTTCCGCGTGGAGGCGTGGAGCGACCCGATCAGCACCTGGCTGCATGACGCCGAGATCAAGATCCCGCGCGGCATGGACGTCGATCTGATGTGCGAGGAGGGCGCGCGGCTGTTCGAGCGCGCCGCCAAGGCCGTGCGCGCCGCCGACTGCCCCAACGGCACCCCGGCGACCGCGAGCGGCACTCCGGCCGCCGGGAACGGCGGAAAGGCGGCCGGGAACGGCACGCGCAAGCAGGGCGGCAACGGCGACAGCGCCTGCGGTCACCGCGCGGCGCTGCTGTCGGTCGCGGCCAGGCTGCGGGACGAGGAGCTGGACCCGCGGGCCAGGCTCTCGATCGCGCAGCTTCCCGAGACGGCCGCGCTGCTGGAGGCGCACCCGTTCCGGGAGCTGGTGACCAGGTCGAAGTCCCACAAGATCAGGGTGGATCGCCGCAGGGCGCTCTACGGCTCCTGGTACGAGTTCTTCCCCCGCTCAGAGGGCGCGGTGGTGAACGAGCACGGCATCTCCAAATCCGGAAATTTCCAGACAGCGGCGAAGCGGCTGCCCGCGATCGCCAAGATGGGCTTCGACGTCGTCTACCTGCCACCCATCCACCCGATCGGCACCACGTTCCGCAAGGGCCGCAACAACACGCTCAGCCCCGAGCCCGACGAGCCCGGCTCGCCCTGGGCGATCGGGTCCGAGGACGGCGGCCACGACGCGGTCCACCCCGATCTGGGCACGATCGAGGACTTCGACGAGTTCGTGGGCCGGGCCAAGGAGCTGGGCCTGGAGATCGCCCTCGACTTCGCCCTGCAGTGCTCCCCCGACCACCCGTGGGTCAAGGAGCACCCGGAGTGGTTCACCATCCGGGCCGACGGGTCGATCGCGTACGCCGAGAACCCGCCGAAGAAGTACCAGGACATCTACCCGATCAACTTCGACAAGGACCCGGAGGGCGTCTACAACGAGGTCAAGCGGGTGCTGCGGCACTGGATGGACCACGGCGTGCGCATCTTCCGGGTGGACAACCCGCACACCAAGCCGGTGGCCTTCTGGGAGCGGCTGCTGGCCGACATCCACCGCACCGACCCCGACGTGCTCTTCCTTTCGGAGGCGTTCACGAGGCCGGCGATGATGCGCGCCCTGGCCAAGACCGGCTTCCACCAGTCGTACACGTACTACACGTGGAAGAACTCCAAGTTCGACGTGGAGACGTATCTCACGGAGCTCGCCCACGAGACTTCCTGCTATCTGCGGCCGAACCTGTTCGTCAACACGCCGGACATCCTGCACGAGTACCTGCAGCACGGCGGCGTCCCCGCGTTCAAGATCAGGGCCGTCCTGGCGGCGCTCGCCTCGCCCACCTGGGGCGTCTACTCCGGGTACGAACTCTTCGAGAACGTCCCGGTACGCCCCGGCAGCGAGGAATACCTGGATAGCGAAAAATATCAATACAAACCGCGCGATTGGGCTGCGGCAGAGCGTGAAGGGCGGAGCCTGGCCCCCCTCATCACGCAGCTGAATTTGTTCCGAAGAGCGCATCCGGCGCTTCAGGAATTGCGTAATCTACGGTTCCACAGGGTCGACCAGGCGGACATCGTCTGCTTCTCCAAACGACTCCCGGGCGCCTATGACACGGCCACACGAAGGCACGGGCTGGGCGATGTCGTTCTGGCGGTCGTCAACCTGGATCCGCACCACACCCACGAGGCGACGGTAGACCTCGACCTGCCCGCCCTCGGCCTCGACTGGAACGCCGAGTTCGTCGTCGACGACGAACTGTCGGGCGAGTCGTACCGGTGGGGGCAGCGTAACTACGTGCGCCTCGACCCACACATCCAGCCAGCCCATATTCTCACCGTACGAGCCGCGCCACGGTAGAAACTGAATTCAGCGGGGAGTCTTCAACGTGTGTGACAGCGCCTCCCTCATGAGCCTCCTGCGAGGCGGCTCATGAGCTCCACACCCATTCCCAACACCTTTGACGAGGAAAAGCCGCGCGATCCCTACTGGTACAAGCGCGCGGTTTTCTACGAGGTCCTGATCCGCGGGTTCGCCGATTCCAACGGCGACGGGACCGGCGACGTCAGAGGGCTCATCAGCAAGCTCGACTACCTGCAATGGCTGGGCGTCGACTGTCTCTGGCTGCTGCCCCTGTACGAGTCGCCGCTGCGTGACGGCGGCTACGACATCGCCGACTTCATGAAGATCCTCCCGGAGTTCGGCGATCTCGGAGACTTCGTGAAACTTGTGGACGAAGCACACAAACGTGGTATGCGCGTCATCGCAGACCTCGTGATGAACCACACCAGCGACGCCCACCCCTGGTTCCAGGCTTCCCGGCACGACCCCGAGGGCCCGTTCGGCGACTTCTACGTGTGGTCCGACACGGACGAGAAGTACCAGGACGCCCGCATCATCTTCATCGACACCGAGACCTCCAACTGGACCTACGACCCCGTCCGCGGCCAGTACTACTGGCACCGCTTCTTCCACCACCAGCCGGACCTCAACTACGAGAACCCGGACGTGCAGGAGGCGATGCTGGAGGTGCTGCGCTTCTGGCTGGACCTCGGCATCGACGGGTTCCGCCTCGACGCGGTGCCGTACCTCTTCGAGGAGGAGGGCACCAACTGCGAGAACCTGCCGCGCACCCATGAGTACCTCAAGCGGATCAGGGCCGAGGTCGACCGCCTCTACCCCGACCGCGTGCTGCTGGCCGAGGCGAACCAGTGGCCGTCGGACGTCGTGGAGTACTTCGGCGACCCGGTCGGCGGCGGGGACGAATGCCACATGGCCTTCCACTTCCCGCTGATGCCGCGCATCTTCATGGCCGTGCGCAGGGAGTCGCGCTACCCCATCTCCGAGATCCTGGCGCAGACGCCGAAGATCCCCGAGCACTGCCAGTGGGGCATCTTCCTGCGCAACCACGACGAGCTGACGCTCGAGATGGTCACGGACGAGGAACGCGACTACATGTACACCGAGTACGCCAAGGACCCCCGCATGCGCGCCAACGTCGGCATCCGCCGCCGCCTGGCGCCCCTGCTGGAGAACGACCGCAACCAGATCGAGCTGTTCACCGCCCTGCTCCTGTCGCTGCCCGGCTCCCCCGTGCTCTACTACGGCGACGAGATCGGCATGGGCGACAACATCTGGCTCGGTGACCGCGACGGCGTCCGTACGCCCATGCAGTGGGACCCCGACCGCAACGCCGGCTTCTCCGACTGCGACCCCGGCCGCCTCTACCTGCCGGTGATCATGGACCCGATCTACGGCTACCAGGCGATCAACGTCGAGGCCCAGCAGAAGAACGCCGGCTCGCTGCTGCACTGGACCCGGCGCATGATCGAGATCCGCAAGCGCCACCCGGTCTTCGGGCTGGGCGGTTACGCGGAGCTCAACTCCTCCAACCCCAGCGTGCTCGCCTTCGTCAGGGAGCTGGGCGACGACCGGATGCTGTGCGTGAACAACCTGTCACGCTTCCCGCAGCCGGTCGAGCTCGACCTGCGCAGATTCGTCGGCGTCTCCCCCGTGGAAACCATGGGAGGCGTACCATTCCCGGCAATTGGCGAACTTCCGTATCTTTTGACGCTTCCCGGGCATGGGTTCTATTGGTTCACACTCCCGCCGGCGATCACCCAGGAGGAGTAAGCCGTGCTTGACGAGCTCCTTGCCGCATGGATCAGTCGTCAACGATGGTTCGGCGGCAAGGGGCGCCCGATCGACGAGTTGTCGATCGACTCGGACGTCGAGCTGACGCCCGGGCTCAGGCACCTGATCGTCGCCGTCTGGCAGGAGGGCTCGCGCGACCGCTACCAGATCCTGCTGGGCGAGCGGGACGACCTGCCCGACCGCCTCGCCCACGCCCTCATCGGCACCGTGGGCGACCGCAAGCTCTACGACGCCGTGCACGACTCCGAACGCATGAGCTGGCTGCTCGACGGCATGGCCCGTGACGAGACCCGCAGCGGCCTGCGCATGCGGCACGTGCCCGGCGTCACCATCGACACCGCCCCGCGCAGCCTCGTGCTCGGGGCGGAGCAGTCCAACACCTCACTGGTGTACGGGGACGCCTACATCTGCAAGCTCTTCCGCCGGCTCATCCCCGGCGTGAACCCCGAGCTGGAGATCATCACCGCGCTGGCGGCCAGGAACGCGCCGCACATCGCCCAGCCGTACGGGTGGATCGAGACCGACCTCGACGGCACCGGCACCACGCTCGCGATCATGCAGGAGTTCCTGACGCCCGCCAACGACGGCTGGGACCTCGCGCTGGCCAGCGTGCGCGACCTGTACGCCTGCCTGCCCCAGGTGCCCGCCGGCGAGGCGGGCGGCGACTTCGCGGCCGAGGCGCTACGGCTGGGCGGCGCCACCGCCCGCGTGCACCACGAGCTGGCCGCCGCCTTCCCGACCAGCGTCATCGAGATCCACGAGGTCAAGCGCATGGCCGAGGGCTTCAGGCGGCGGCTGGGCCGGGCCGTGGCCGAGGTGCCCGAGCTGCGGCAGCACGTGAGCGCCATTGAGCACGCCTACCACCAGGTCGAGCTGCTCACCAACGAGGTGCCTGTGCAACGGGTTCACGGCGACTACCACCTCGGCCAGGTCATGCGCACGCCGACCGACTGGATCATCCTCGACTTCGAGGGCGAGCCAGGCCAGCCCCTCGCCGAGCGCCGGGCGCTGTCCTCGCCGCTGCGGGACGTGGCGGGCATGCTGCGCTCGTTCGACTACGCGGCCAGGCACCTGCTGGCCGGGCACCCCGAGGCCGACGGGCTGGAGCCCAGGGCCCAGGAGTGGGCCGACCGCAACCGGGCCGCCTTCCTCGACGGCTACACCGAGGGCGGCGGCGTCATCACGCCGGCGGACGCGGCGCTGCTGCGCGCGTTCGAGCTGTCGAAGGCGGTCTACGAGGTCGTCTACGAGGCTCGCAACCGGCCCTCGTGGATCTCGATCCCGCTCGCCGCCTTCCGTCCACGCGCGACCTGATGCGCGTCCCGGAGCTGGCTAGAGCTCCTCGATCAGGCCCGACAACCCTTCGTGGCCCAGCCCCCGCGCGGTGCGCTGGTCGATGACGGCCTTCAGCGGCAGCAGCAGGTCCGGCTTGACGCCCTGCTCGTAGAAGGTCTGCACCAGGTTCGCCACGCCCGCCCGGTTGATCTCAAGGTTGGAGACCTGGGTGCTGTGGTCGCCGGAGGCCATCTTCTCGGCCCACTGCGGCTGCTGCGCGGCCATCGCGTTCAGCCACGGCACCAGCAGTGACGGCACGAAGTCCGTCAGCGGGTAGCCGGCCGACCTGACCAGCGCGGCGGCCTCCAGCAGGCCGGCGATCTGGCCGTACATGCCGGTCAGCATGGCCAGGTCCAGCAGCGGCGCCATGCCGGGGTCGTCCCCGGTGAAGCGGGGCTCGGCCATGGCGGACAGCGCGCCCTCGTACCGCTCGAAGGCGGTCCTGGAGCCGCTGTAGAGGATGAGCGCGCCCGGCTGGGCGATCATCGGGGGGACGGCCATGATGCCGCCGTCCACGTACTCGCCGCCGCGCCCGGCCACCCACTCCGCCGTCTCGCGGGCCTCCGACGGGCGCCCGGTGGTGAGGTTCGCGATCACCCGCCCCTCCAGCGGCGCACCCTCCAGCGTGGCCTTCACGGACGGGTAGTCGAGCAGGCAGGCGATCACCAGCGGGCTGGCCGCGACGGCCTCCTCGGGGGTGGCCGCCTGCTTGGCGCCCTTGGCGAGCAGGGGCTCGGCCTTGGCGGGCGTCCGGTTCCACACGGTGACCTGGTGGCCGGCGGCCAGCAGGCTCTCGGCGAGCGCGGTCCCCATGAGCCCGAGCCCGAGCACGGAGATGTTGTCCGACATTTCAGTGTTCCTTATGAAGTGTTGTTCCTTATGAAGCGTTCCGAGAAGGTGTTGCTGCGGCCAGCCTGCTCGGGGGCGGTTATGGTCGGGTTCTGAACGGGTTATGGGGGGCGGATGCGGTTCGGGGTGCTGGGCCCGCTGGCGGTGTGGGCGGCGGACGGACGGCCGGTCCAGGTGCCCGAGGTCAAGGTCAGGGCGCTGCTGGCGGGGCTGCTGATCCAGGCGGGGCGCACCGTCTCCGCCGACCGGCTGATCGACGACCTCTGGGGTGACCGGCCGCCCGCCGACGCCCCGGCGGCGCTGCGGGTGAAGGTCTCCCAGCTGCGCCGGGCGCTGGGCGATCGGGAGCTGGTCGCCTACCGGGCGCCCGGGTACGTGCTGCGAGCCGACCCCGAATCCGTGGACGCCAGGCTGTTCGAGTCGCTGCTCCTGCGCGCCCGGCAGGCCGGCGACCTGGAGACGCGGGCGTCGCTGCTGCGCGAGGCGCTCGGGCTGTGGCGGGGCGGCGCCTACGCCGAGTTCGCCGACGAGCCGTTCGCCCAGGCGGCCGTGGCGCGGCTGGAGGAGCAGCGGCTCGTGGCGATGGAGGAGCTGGCCGAGACCCGGCTCGAACTCGGCGAGCACGCGCCGCTCGCCGCCGAGCTGGCGGAACTCGTCGCCGCGCATCCGCTGCGCGAGCGGCTGCGGGCCGTGCACCTGAAAGCCCTTTACCGCGCCGGACGGCAGGGCGAGGCGCTGGCCGGGTACGCGGACCTGCGGCGGCGGCTGGCCGGCGAGCTCGGGCTGGACCCCGGGCCCGAGCTGGCGGCGCTGCACCAGGCGATCCTGGAGCAGGACCCGTCGCTGGAGGCGCCCGCCGCGCGGCCCCGTACGAACCTGCCCGCGCCGCTGACCGGCCTGGTCGGGCGGGACGAGGCGGTGGCCGAGGTACGGGCGCTGCTGCGGGCGAACCGGCTCGTCACGCTGACGGGCCCGGGCGGCGTCGGCAAGACCCGCCTGGCGCTGGCCGCCGCGTCGCAGGCCGAGGGGTTCGAGGGCGGGGTGTGGCTGGTGGAGCTGGCCTCGCTCGGGGCCGGGGCGCAGGTCGTCGAGGTGGCCGAGGTGATCGCGGGCGTGCTGGGCCTGCGCGACGACGTGCCGGGCGTTCGGGACGACGCGCCGGGCTGCGTCACCGAGCGCCTGCCCGCCGTCCTCGCGGCCCGGCCCACCCTGCTCGTGCTGGACAACTGCGAGCACCTGGTCGAGCAGGTCGCCACGCTGGCCGGCCGGCTGCTGCGGGCCGCTCCCGGGCTGCGCGTGCTGGCCACCAGCCAGGAGTCGCTGCGCATCGAGGGCGAGGCGTTGTGGAGCGTGCCGCCGCTGGGGCGGGAGGCGGCGGTGCAGCTGTTCACCGCGCGGGCGGGGATCGAGCCCGACGGCGACGTGGCGGAGATCTGCGCGCGGCTGGACGGCATCCCCCTGGCCCTGGAGCTGGCCGCCACGCGGATGCGGGCGCTGACCCCGCGCCAGCTCGCCGAACGCCTCGACGACCGCTTCCGGCTGCTCGCCTCCGGCCTGCGCGGCGCCCCGGCCCGGCAGCAGACGTTGCGCGCCATGATCGACTGGGGCTGGGAGCTGCTGACGGGCGCCGAGCGGGTGGTGCTGCGGCGCCTGGCCGTGCACGCCGACGGCTGCACGCTGGAGGCGGCCGAGGACGTCGCCGCCGAGCCCGGCCTCGACGTGCTCGACCTGCTGGCCCGCCTGGTGGACCGCTCCCTGGTGGTCCGCACGGCGGGACTCGCCGCCCCAGGCCCTCGACCGGAGGCGGCGGGGCTCACCGTCCCAGGCCCTCGACCGGAGGCGGCGGGGCTCACCGTCCCAGGCCCTCGACCGGACACGGCAGGGCTCACCGCCCCGGGCCCTCGGCCGGAGGCGGCTGGGCCGCGGTACCGGCTGCTGGAGTCGGTGGCCGCGTACTGCCAGGAGCGGCTGGCCGAGGCGGGCGAGCTGGAGAGCGTGCGGCTCAGGCACGCGCGCCACTACGCCGCCCTGGCCGTCCGGCTGGAGCCCGCCCTGCGCGGGGCCGGGCAGGGGGCGGCGCTCGCCCGGCTCGACGCCGAGGCGGCCAACTTCAGGACGGCCCTGGACACGGCGGTAAGGGCGAGGGCGGCGGCCGAGGCGCTGACGCTGGTGAACCACCTGGCCTGGTACTGGGTGCTGCGCGGCCGGCTGGGCGAGGCCCGCCGCGCCCTGTCGGTGGCCCTGTCAGTGGCGCCGCCGGGCGATCCGGCCACGGCGCAGGCCGAGGTGTGGCGGGCCGGGTTCGAGCTGCTGGCGGGCCGCCTCGTACCGCTGGACCCGGGTTTGTTCGCGGCGGTCGAGGAGCCGCTGGCGAGAGCGCGGGCGCGGTGGTTCGCCGGGTTCGCCCTGTTCGGGTACGACGACCTGTTCGCGAGCCAGGAGCTGGTGGAGACGGCGCTGGCGGAGTTCCGGCGGCTGGGCGACGACTGGGGCACCGCCGCCGCGCTGACCCTGCTGGGCCGGCACGCGGCGATGCGCGGCGACCTCGCGGCGCTGCGGGACAGCGCGGAGCAGGGGCAGGCCCTGTTCGCGCGGACCGGCGACCGGTGGGGCGAGCTGCGCGCCGCCGAGAACCTGGGCACGCTGGCCGAGATCACCGGCGACTACGACCAGGCGACCGCGCTGCGCCTGGAAGCCCTGGCCATCGCCGAGGACCTGGGGCTGGCCACCTCGGTGTCGGAGGCGCTGTCGCGGCTGGGCCGGATCGCCCTGCTGAAGGGCGACCACGTACGCGCCGACGACTACCACGAGCGGGCCAGGCGCCTGGCGGCCGAGCAGTCGAACCGGCCTGCCGAGGAGTTCGCCGAGCTGGGCCTGGCGCTGAGCGCGCGCCGGCAGGGCCGGCTGGACGAGGCCGAGCGGCGGCTGCGGGCCTGGCTGGGCTGGGTGAAGGACGTCTCCGGCGACCCCGGGGCGGCGCTGATCCTGGCCGAGCTGGGATTCGTGGCCGAGCTGCGCGGCGACGCCGCCCAGGCACTGGACCTGCAACGCCAGGGGCTGGCGGCGGCCCGCAAGGTGGGCGACCCCCGGGCGAGCGCGCTGGCGCTGGAGGGCCTGGCGGGCGCCCTGGCCCTGGACGGGCGGCCCGGAGAGGCGGCTCGGCTGCTGGGCCGGGCCGCCGCGCTCAGGGCGTCGGTGGGCGCGCCGCTGCCGCCGGGCGAGCGCGGCGACGTGGACCGCATCACGGCCACCCTGCGCACCGCCCTGGGCGAGGACGCGCTGGCGGCGGCCCTGTCGGAAGGCGCCGCGTCGCCCCTGGAGGACACGCTCACCACGGGCCTGGCTGAGGCGCTGGAGGACGCCGTGCCGGAGCCGGCGACAGGCGGCGAGGGTGTCATCTAAACCCAAGAACATTCCCTGTTTTTCGCACTTGCAGTGATTGTCTCGGTGAAAGCGGGCAGTGCCTGGGATGGACGGGTCATCATAAGGCAGTGTTGGGAGCATGCCGATGAGGACAGAGCTCGACCGCCTCGCGGGCGGAGCGCACCACGATCCCCACTCCGTGCTCGGAGCACACCCCGTGAGCGGTGGGGTGGTCTTCCGCGCGTTGCGCCCCCTGGCCGAGCGCGTGCGGGTGGTGCTGGAGGACGGCTCTGCCCATGACATGAAACACCAGGCGCACGGGGTGTTCGAGGTGACGGTCCCCGGGCTGGACAAGGTGCCCGCGTACACGCTGAGCGTCAAGTACGCCGGCGCCGAGCCGTACGAGGTGCGCGACCCGTACCGGCACTGGCCCACGCTGGGTGAGGTGGACCTGCACCTGATCGGCGAGGGCCGGCACGAGCGGCTGTGGGAGGTGCTCGGGGCGCGTGTGATGGAGCACGAGGACGTCCAGGGCACCGCGTTCGCCGTCTGGGCGCCGAACGCGCGCGGCATCAGGGTCGTCGGCGACTTCAACCACTGGGACGGCGTCGCCTACCCGATGCGCTCGCTGGGCCGGTCGGGGGTGTGGGAGCTGTTCATCCCGGGGCTCGGGGCGGGGCAGCGGTACAAGTACCAGGTGCTGGGCGCCGACGGGGTGTGGCGGGACAAGGCCGACCCGATGGCCAGGCGCACGGAGGTGCCGCCGATGACGGCCTCGGTGATCGACAAGTCCGACTACAGCTGGCAGGACGACGCCTGGATGGTCGAGCGGCGCGAGCGGCAGGCGCAGAACGGGCCGATGAGCATCTACGAGGTGCACCTGGGGTCGTGGCGGCCGGGGCTGTCGTACGTGGAGCTGGCCGACCAGCTCTCCGAGTACGTCGCGGACCTGGGCTTCACGCACGTGGAGCTGCTGCCGGTGGCCGAGCACCCGTTCGGCGGGTCGTGGGGCTACCAGGTGACCTCCTACTACGCGCCGACGGCGAGGTTCGGCACGCCCGACGAGTTCCGCCATTTCGTGGACCGCATGCACCAGCGCGGCATCGGCGTGCTGCTCGACTGGGTGCCGGCGCACTTCCCGATGGACGACTGGGCGCTGGCCCGCTTCGACGGCACGCCTCTGTACGAGCACGCGGATCCGGCCAGGGGCGAGCACCCGGACTGGGGCACGTACGTGTTCGACTTCGGCCGCCGGGAGGTGCGCAACTTCCTGGTGGCCAACGCCCTGTTCTGGCTCAAGGAGTTTCACATCGACGGCCTGCGGGTGGACGCGGTGGCCTCGATGCTCTACCTCGACTACTCGCGGCGTGAGGGCGAGTGGACGCCGAACGTGTACGGCGGCAGGGAGAACCTCGACGCGGTCGAGTTCCTGAAGGAGATGAACTCCGTCTGCTACCGGGAGGCGCCGGGCATCACGACCGTCGCCGAGGAGTCCACGGCCTGGCCGGGCGTGTCGCGGCCGGTGCACCTGGGCGGGCTGGGGTTCGGGTTCAAGTGGAACATGGGCTGGATGCACGACACGCTCCAGTACCTGCGCCACGAGCCGATCTTCCGCCAGTACCACCACCACGAGATGACGTTCTCGCTGCTGTACGCCTACTCCGAGAACTACGTGCTGCCGCTGTCGCACGACGAGGTGGTGCACGGCAAGGGCTCGCTGCTCGGCAAGATGCCGGGCGACGAGTGGCAGCGCTTCGCGCAGCTGCGGGCGTTGCTGGCGTTCATGTGGGCGCATCCGGGCAAGCAGCTGCTGTTCATGGGCGGCGAGTTCGGCCAGGGCTCCGAGTGGTCGGAGAGCCGGGGGCTCGACTGGTGGGTGCTGGAGTTCGACGGGCACCAGGGCGTGCAGCGGCTGGTGCGCGACCTCAACCGGCTCTACCGCGAGACTTCCGCGCTGTGGGAGCAGGACACGCGGCCGGAGGGGTTCCGGTGGATCGACGCCGACGACGCCTCAGGCAACACGCTGTCGTTCGTCCGCTTCGCCGCCGACGGGTCCGCGGTGGCGTGCGTGGTGAACTTCAGCGGCGGGCCGCACGAGAACTACCGGCTCGGGCTTCCGTACGGCGGCCGGTGGACGGAGGCGGTCAACACCGACGCCTACGACTACTGGGGCAGCGGCGTGGGCAACCTGGGGGCGGTCGAGGCCGAGGAGGAGCCGTGCCACGGGCAGCCGTACTCGACGACGCTGCGGGTGCCGCCGCTGGGCGCGGTCTGGCTCACCCACGAGGGGAGCAGCCCGCTGAACGAATGAGGTGCGGGCGCTGAAAGTTCGGTGAGAAACCCCCCGGGGGCCTGTGCCTCCGGGACAAATCGCCCTAAACTCCGAGATCATCCCCCTCGGAGGACGCGTGCGATTCCGCCCCCTGATCGTCAGCACGATCGCTCTGGCCCTGCTGCCGCTGTCGGGCCCCGCCTACGCGGAGGACCCCACGCCCACGCCGCAGCCGAGTGTGACGCAAACCCCCACGGAACAGCCTCCGCCTCCCCCTTCGGCGGAGGACTCCCCGGACCCTGAGAGCGCCGATCCGGACAGCAAGGTCGAGGACGGCTTAGGCGTGGACGGCGGCACCGAGCGGGCCATCGTCGAGCTGACCCACCCCGCCGAGACCGCCCCCGTCGCCACCCAGGCCGCCGCCGAGAGCGTGGACGTGGTGCTGCAGCCGCAGAGCCAGCCGTTCATGGTCGTGGAGGGCACGGCGGAGGAGCTGGCCAAGCTGGCCGAGGACCCGCGGGTGGCCTCCATCCACCGCGACCGGACGTACACGCCGGCCGAGGTCGCCCCCAGCCTGTCGCTGATCGGCGCCGACAAGGTGCACGCGGCGGGCAACGCCGGGGCCGGCCAGGTCGTGGCGGTGCTCGACACCGGCATCGACGTGGACCACCCGTGGTTCAAGGACCGGATCGTGGCCCAGGCGTGCTTCTCCGCCACGGAGGACAGCGGCGTCGAGTCGCTCTGCCCGAACGGCGCCAACGCGCAGACGGACGGCGACGCGGCGGACGCGATGACGCCCAAGTGCCTGCTCGACGGCGTGAACCTGTGCGACCACGGCTCCCACGTGGCCGGCATCGCGGCCGGCACCGGAGGGGTGGCGCCGGGCGCGGGCATCGTGGCGGTGCAGGTGTTCAGCCGGCTCAACGACGAGGCCAGCTGCGGCGAGCCGGCCTGCCTCGTGGCGTACGAGTCGTCGCTGCGCCAGGCCCTCGACTACGTACGGGACCTGAACCAGCCCATCGCGGCGGTCAACATGAGCCTCGGCGGCATGCTGTACGACCAGAGCTGCGACGCCACCGAGGAAGGCGCGATCTTCAAGGAGAAGTTCGACGCGCTGCTGGCCAAGGGCATCGCGACCGTGGTGGCGGCGGGCAACGAGTACTACGAGGGCACCGCCCACCCGGCCTGCGTCTCCACGGCGGTGGCCGTCGGCGCGAACGACAACTCCGACACCATCGCCGAGTGGTCCAACCGGGGCCCGCTGCTCGACCTGTTCGCGCCCGGCGTGGACATCGAGTCGGCCGTCCCGGACAACACCACGGTCGTCTACAGCGGTACCTCCATGGCGACCCCGCAGGTGACCGGCGCGCTGGCGCTGATGAAGAAAGCCATGCCGGACAAGCCGATGGCCGAGCTGATCGAGACGCTGAAGAGCACCGGCCGGCCGTACGTCTATGACGTGTCCGGCACCCAGGTCACCACCCCGCGCCTGGACCTGGCGGCGGCCCTGACCGGCGCCGCCGTGCAGCCGCCCGTCACGCAGACCCCGTCCCCGGGGACGGACGGCACCATCGACGACACCGCGCCCGAGCCGGACCCGAGCGACAGCAGCGGCCCCACGCCCGCGCCGGCGGATCCCGCGCCTTCGGCGTCGTCCACGCCGATCCCGCTGCCGACGGTGACGGTCACCGTGACCGTGACCGAGACGGCCAAGCTGCCGGCGGCCGTCTGCACGCGCGGCACCGCCGCCCAGAAGCTGACGGCCAAGAAGTGGGCCCTGGAGCTGCACCGGGCCAGCGGCACGATCTCGGACGAGACGCTCGGCTGCTACCTGAAGCTGATCGGCAAGTCGAGCAAGGTGTTCCCCGAGCTGACGAAGGCGTCGTCGCTGGGGACGGCGTACCGGGTGCTGAAGAGCCCGCAGACGCGCAAGGCCAAGCTGGACAGCGCGCTGCTGACCGCGTGGCTGAACTGGGCGCACGGCACGAACGGCACGACGGCGCTGGCCGCGGCGGAGAAGGTGCGGCTGAGCAGCAAGCCGAGCGCGGCGGCGCTGAAGAAGGCCACCAGCAACATCCTCAAAACCGTCAAATAACAGCATTTCCTGAAAAGGCCGGTCACTTCCGACCGGCCTTTTCGCTTGTGTCGCTTAAAAGCAAAAATGCCTCCAACGTTTAATCGGGTTACATACGTCACTGACATCACAGTTGTCGCAGGTGGGGAGGTAAGCGGTCGTACGCAGCCGGGAGCCGGAAACGCTTCACGGCTCCAGCCTCCGGGAGGAAGAAGTGAGGCTACGGTCTCTGCTGGCCGGCGCTACGACGCTGGCCATGACAACCGGTGCGCTCTGCGCCGGTCCGGCTCTCCGAGCCGACACCACCGACACCGGTGACCCGATCATCAGCCCCGCGCTCGTTTCGGAGATCAAGGAAAAGAGCGCAGTACGCAGCATCATCCAGCTCAAACCAGGCCAAAGCGTCGAGGCCGTGGCCGCCGACATCGAACAGGCCTCCGAGGGCAGCCGCGTCCTCGAAGCCGCCCAGTCACCCAACTTCTTCGTCGCCGAAGTCGACGGCACCACGCTGGAGAAACTCAAACGGGACTCCCGCGTCCAGTCCGTCTACAAGGACGAACTGAGCATGCCGTTCCTCGACACCAGCACCGCCACCATCCGCTCCGTCCAGGCCAACCGGGCCGGCTGGAACGGCACCGGCACCACCGTCGCCGTCCTCGACACCGGCATCGACAGCGACCACCCGTTCTTCACCGGCCGCATCGCGGACGAGGCGTGCTTCTCCTCCTCCAGCGGCAGGGACGGCGCCGTCTCACTCTGCCCCAACAACCAGCCCAGCCAGACCGGCCCCGGCTCCGCCAACGTCGAAATCCCGCAGTGCACCGTCAACGGCGCCAACGCCTGCTCACACGGCACCCACGTCGCCGGCATCGCCGCGGGCAGGATGACCCCAGGAGCGCCCGCCAACGGCGTCGCCCCCGAGGCCCGCCTCCTGCCCATCCAAGTGTTCAGCCGCATCGACAACCCGCTCACCTGCGCCATCGGCGGCTCCACCGCACCCTGCTTCCTCAGCTACACCTCCGACCAGAAACTCGCACTCGAATACGTGACCCGGGTCGTCAGGACGTTCAACGTCGCCTCCGTGAACATGAGCCTCGGCGGCAGCCGCGGCTACACCGAAGCGTGCGACGCCGACCCGGCCGCCTCCGGCGTCAAACCCGAGTTCGACGCGCTGGCCGGCCTCGGAGTGGCACCCGTCGTCGCGGCAGGCAACGCGGGCCTGCCCAACGCCGTCTCCTCCCCCGCCTGCATCTCCACCGCCGTCGCCGTCGGCGCCACCGACGACGCCGACGCCCTGCCCACCTTCACCAACCGCGGCAACCTGCTCGATCTGTTCGCACCCGGCGTCGCCGTCAACTCCGCGGTGCCCGACGACGCGTACGGGGTCAAGCAGGGCACCTCGATGGCCGCACCACACGTGGCCGGAGCGTTCGCCCTGATGCGGCAGCGCTTCCCGGAGAACACCGTCGCGCAAAGCCTGCAACGACTCCAGGACACCGGCACACCCGTCCAGTTCGACTCGGCGGGGACGGCGGTGATCAAATCACGGATCGACATGGAACGCGCCACCACCACCGCCCAGGCTCCCGTGAACCCGGGCATCTGACCACAGGGGGGCCGGGCCACACCGCGCCCGGCCCCTGGCGCCCACCCGTTGCCCGATGGGGTGGCTGGCCGTTGGGAGCCCGCCCCGAACCACAAGCTTCGCCACAGAGGCGCTACGCGCCACACAGCTCAGGCGTCTTCGCTCAGGCGTCTTCGCTCGGGCGTCTCCGCTCGGTCGTCCCCCTCAGGCGCTTGACGACGCACCCCGCGCCTACGGCGCACTCGCGATGCCTGGCGGCGCGCCCCCGGACGCCTGGCGGCGGGCACTTGGGTGCCTGGTGATGCGCTCCTGGGTGCCTTTGGCGCTCCCACGCAGCCCGATTCCCCTGTACCAGCCCGGCCGTCCGGCGCCGAGAACAAGGCACTGGTGAGGACCGGGTCATGGCCTCGTACGATGATTGCGTGCAGGGCCTTCTCCGCTCGTTATGGGACGAGCCCCGTCCGCCCCAGGCGCCGCCCCGGGTGTGGCGGGACTGGGCGCTCGTAGGGCTGCTCGCCCTGGCCATCGTCCTGGAGGCCGTGTTCCGGACGGACCTGCAGTACCGGCCGATCTCGGTGACCTTCACCGCCCTGATGCTGCCCGCCCTGCTGTGGCGCCGCACGCGGCCGCTGCCCGCCCTGGCGGTCCCGGTCGTGGCCTCGGCGCTGGTGCAACTGGTCACGGGTGCGGATCCGGCCGAGCTGGGCTCCGCGGCGTACATCCTGGTCCTGCTCTACGCGCTGGCCCGCTGGGGGTCGGGGCGGGAGGTCGCGGCGGGGCTGGTGCTGATCGTCGTGGCGGTGCTGGCCGGTGTGGTGGCGGGGCACATCGTCTCGGGGGACGTCGCGGGGGCGTTCGCGGTCGTGTTCGCGGGGATGGCGCTGGGCGGCACCTTCCGGTACCGGGCCAGGGCGAGGATGCGGGAGCTCGACCAGGTCAAGCTGCTCGAACGCGAGCAGTTGGCCCGCGACCTGCACGACACCGTCGCCCACCACGTCTCGGCGATGGCGATCAGGGCGCAGGCGGGCATCGCGACCGCGACCGCCGATCCGGGGGCCGCCGTGGACGCGTTGCGGGTGATCGAGGCGGAGGCGTCCCGTACGCTGGCCGAGATGCGGACCATGGTGCGGGTGCTGCGCCGCGACGAGTTGTCCGCGCCGGAGCTGGCGCCCAACCCGCACCTCACCGACCTGCGGCAGCTCGCCGGGCGGGGGCGGGTCGGGCCGGCCGTGGACGTGCGGATCGACGGCGACCTCGATGGCGTGCCCGCGTCCGTGGGGGCCGCGATCTACCGGATCGCCCAGGAGTCGGTCACGAACGCGCGGCGGCACGCCCGGCACGCCACCCGGATCGAGGTGCGGGTGGCCGCCGACGACACGTCCGTCCGGCTGCGGGTGACCGACGACGGTGACAGCACCGCGGGGCGACCCATGACGTCCGCCGGGTACGGGCTGGTCGGGATGATCGAACGGGCCGGTCTGCTCGGCGGCACCTGCGAGGCCGGGCCCAATCCCGGTCGCGGCTGGACCGTGACCGCCGTACTTCCTCGGACGGGAGCCTCATGACGACCTTGGAGCCGGTACCGGCGGAGGAGACGGGCGATCGGCACCCTACAGGACAGGACGGGGATGGTGCGGGGCAGAGCGGGCCCATTCGCGTGATCGTCGCCGACGACCAGGAGATCGCCCGTACCGGCCTGCGCATGATCCTCGACGCCCAGCCCGGCATCGAGGTCGTCGCCGAGGCGGCGGACGGGCACCGGGCCGTCGAGCTGGCGCGGCGCCTGCGTCCGGACGTGTGCCTGTTCGACATCCGCATGCCGCGCTGCGACGGCATCGAGGCCACCCGCTCCCTGGCCGGGCCCGACGTGGCGGACCCGATGGCCGTCGTCGTGATCACCACGTTCGACCTCGACGAGTACGTCTACGCGGCGCTCCGGGCGGGCGCCCGCGGTTTCCTGCTCAAGGACGCGGGCCCCGAGCTGCTGGCCCAGGCGGTGCGCGCGGCGGCGGGCGGCGACGCGCTCATCGCGCCGAGCATCACGGCCCGCCTGCTGTCCGCGTTCGCCGGCACCGGGCCCGCGCAGCCGCGGGTGCAGCCGATCGAGCCGCTGACCGAGCGGGAGGAGGAGATCCTGGTGACGGTGGCGCGCGGGCGGACCAACAGCGAGATCGCCGACGAGCTGCACATCTCGCTGAGCACGGTCAAGAGCCACGTGGCGAGCCTGATGACGAAACTGGGCGTCCGCAACAGGGTGGAGATCGCCATGTGGGCGTACGAGACGAACCGCGTCCGGCCGCGCTGACGGCGCCCCCCTCAGGCGACACCCGCCCGCCGGATGATCGCTTCGGCCACGGCGGCGTTGATCGCCCACCCCGCCCCCAGTAGCAACGCCCGGGTGAGGTGATCGGGCGGCACGCCGGCGGCCGTGATCCACACCGCCTGCGTCACGGCCTGGCTGCCCGCCCCGAGCCCGATCGCGTACGCCCGCATCATCCAGGCACGGTGGCGGCGCACGTCCCGGCGGCGGATGGCGGTGAGGCCGAGCACGAGGGAGGCGAGCATGGCCGTCCCCGCCACCCACCGGAACACGCTGAGCAGCCCGTCGTCCCCGGTCGGCAGCTCCGCGAACGCGGTCATCCACAGCCCCGACGCCGCCGCCACCATCCCGAACCCGGCCACCACCCGCCCGGCCCGCCGGTGCCAGCCGCGCCGGCGCCGCCTGAACCGGGGCGCGAACTGGAACGCGCCCACCGCGCTGTAGACGGTCACGCCGACGATGTGCGCGACGATCGGCACGGGCGAGGCGAAGAAGCGGGCGTTGGCCTGCGTGATCTCCGCTCCGGAGATCAGCTCGGCGAGCCGGACGGCGCCCGCGAGCAGCGGGACGAACCCGAGCGCGATGAGCCTGGCCGGCACCAGCCAGCCCGTCCTGGGGGCGACGAGGTCTTTGGGCATGCCCCGATGGTGTCCGCCGGGCCCGCCCCGCCTCATCGCCCGGACGACCGGACCTGGATGAGCCGATCGGCCAGGCCGGCGCTCGTACTTTCGACCGTTACGCCTTCCCGCAGGTCGCTCGCACACTGAGCCCCATCGACCCTCCCGGAAGGAGACCCCGATGAAGGCGTACGTTCTCGGCTCGTACGGCTCCCCCGACGTCCTGCAGCTCAGGGACGTGGACCGGCCGGCGCCCGGCCCCGGCGAGGTGCTGGTGCGGGTGCGCGCCGCCTCCGTCCAGCCCGCCGACTGGCACCTCATGCGCGGGGAGCCGTTCATCTCCCGGCTCATGCCCGGCCCGCTCGGCCTGCGCCGGCCGCGAATCACCGTCCTGGGCGCGGACGTGGCCGGCGAGGTCGCGGCGGTCGGCCCCGGGGTGACGGGGTTCGGGCCGGGCGACGAGGTGTTCGCGATGACGGCCAAGGGCGGCGGGTTCGCCGAGTACGTGTGCGTCCCGGAGACCGAGCTCGCGCCCAAGCCGGCGAGCCTGACGTTCGAGGAGGCGGCGTCCGTGCCGTTGGCCGCCGGCACCGCCCTGCTCGCGCTGCGCGACCAGGGCGCGGTCCGGCCGGGCTCCCGCGTCCTGGTCAACGGCGCGTCGGGCGGCGTCGGGACGTTCGCGGTGCAGCTCGGCAAGGCGTACGGGGCGCACGTCACGGGCGTGTGCAGCACCCGCAACCTGGACCTGGTGCGCTCGCTCGGCGCCGACGAGGTCTTCGACCGCACCAAGGAGGACTTCACCCGCAGCGGCCAGGTCTACGACGTGCTCCTCTACATCGCGGGCAACCGCTCGTTCGCGGAGTGCCGCCGGGTGCTGACGCGCAAGGGCGTCTGCGTCCTGATCGGCGGCGCGGCCACCCGCTGGCTGCAGCCCGCCGGCCACGTCTTCGCCACCCTCGCCGCCTCCGCGTTCGTCCCCCAGAAGGCGGTGCTCACGAACGTGCTCGCCTGCAAGGGCAACCGGCACAACCTGGAGGAACTGACCGCCCTCATCGACGAGGGCCGGCTCACGCCGGTGCTCGACCGCGTCTACGACTTCGAGGACCTGCGGGCGGCCATCCGCTACCAGGAGGAGGGCCACGCCCCCGGCAAGGTCGTCGTCCGGGTGGGTCAGGCGTAGAGGTCGTCGAGCGTGACCACGCGGGCGTCCTTTGGCAGGTCTCCCTGGAAGCCGGCGCCGGTGTAGCAGGTGAGGATCGTGCCGCTGGTGTCGTAGCCCTTCACCGACAGCAGGTCCCTGGCCCGGCGGAGCCGTTCGACATGGCCCGGATTCATGACCTTGTCCCACTTGACCTCGCCCAGGGACAGGACGCGGCGCGGCCGGCCGTGCTCCTCGCGGCCCAGCACGGCCACGTCCACCTGGATCTGGGTGCGGTTACGCGGGTCCGCCACCGTGCCGGCGGCCACCTCGCTGGGCAGCTCCCCGAACACGCCAGCGTCCACTGTCCACACCCACTCCCTGCACAGGGCCTCGAAGTGCGGGCCCACCACCTGGGACAGGAAGGTCGCGCGGGAGTCGCGCCACGCGGCTTCGGGCTGGCCGCGTTCCAGGCGGGTCCATTCGCGGCGCATGATGGCTTCGTAGAAGACGATCAGGGGCTCGCTGACGCGGAAGACCGATTTCCCCTTCCTGAACGCGTCCGCCTCACGAGTGATCAGCTGCGCGTCCTCCAGCACGGTCAACGGATGGCCGATGTCCGGAGATTTCCGCCCAATATGGTTGGCTATGCCGCCACGAGTGGCGTTGCCGGATGCGATGGCGTCGAGCACGGCGTGGTAGATGGCAGTGTCACGGATGTCCGCCTCCTCCGCCAAGAGGTAGCGGGCCTCCCGGAAGATCGGAGTCTGCGGGTTGAGCACGGTGCGCACCACCCAGTCATCGAAGTCGTCCACGGACTCCGGCACATCATGGGCGACGAACTCCCGCCGGTAAGCGGGCGTGCCTCCCACAACCGCATGGACGAGCACCGCGAGACGAGGATCATCGATGTCCCAGAACCTGGCAGCAGCGCGGTAGTCCAGGGGCTTGACCACCAGTTCCAGACTCGCCCGCCCGCGCAAGGGCGCGTTACCGGCGAGGAGACGCCCCATCACCCCCATGGCCGACCCGCACAACAGCAGCCGGGACTTCGCGCCTCTCGCATACCCACGTGGATCCAGCGCGAGCTGAAACACCGACGCAAGTGAGGGAGAAGCCTTCGCGAGATAGGGGAACTCATCGATCACGATGAGCCCTTCCGGCACGTCGATGTACAGCCGTTCCAGCGCCTCATGCCAGTCGGCGAACGCGTATCGGCCGCCTCCGGTCTGCGCCGCCAGCGCTCTGCCGAACCGGGCCAACGCGGCGGTCTCCGTCTCGTCCGTGGCGGTGAAGAAAAATCCACCCACCTCGCGCACCAGCGCATCGAGCAGGAACGTCTTGCCCTGTCTGCGTCTGCCACTCACGATCCCGAGCCGCACGTCCGGGCTCGGAGAGGTCGCGAATCGCACCAGGCCCGCCCACTCACGATCGCGGTCGAACACGTGGGCGGGTTTAGGGATCGACTTCATGGTAGGACCATACACCTAAGGTCTACACACCTTAGGTGTATACCTCTAAGCACAATCCGATTTGTGTCGCTTAGGGTGGCTCTATGGACGCAGGTAAGGCGATCATCGAAACCGTCGAAAAGCTTCGCCAGCGGCGCACCGCCCCGCTGATCCTGGAGCTGGACCTCACAGAGGGTCTCACCGAGGGCCCGCCGGCCGATCCGCTCGCCGCCGTGCTGTCCATGCGGAAGCCGCGCCTGGCCGACGTGCTGTCCGGGCTCAAGCGGGCCCGGCAGGACCCGCGGGTCAAGGCGCTGGTGGTGAAGATCGGGGGGCAGCCGCTGGGGCTGGCGATGGTGCAGGAGCTGCGCCAGGCGGTGATCCACTTCCGGGCCTCCGGGAAGCTGACGGTCGCGTTCTCCGAGTCGTTCGGGGAGTTCGGCGGCGGCACCGTGCCGTACTACCTGGCCACCGCCTTCGAGCGGCTCTACCTGCAGCCCAGCGGCGACGTCGGGCTGACGGGGGTGGCGCTGGAGCAGCGCTTCGTCAAGGGGGCGCTGGAGAAGCTGGGGGTCGGGTTCGAGGCGGGGCAGCGGCACGAGTACAAGACGGCGCCCAACACCTTCACCCAGGACCACATGACGGATCCGCACCGCGAGTCGATGGCGCGGATCGTGGAGTCGGTGACCGAGACGCTGGTCGCGGGCATCGCCGACGGGCGGCGGCTCGATCCGGGGAAGGTGCGGGAGCTGGTCGACCGCGGGCCGTTCACCGCCTCCGAGGCGCAGGAGGCCGGGCTGGTCGACGGGCTGGCCTACCGCGACGAGGTGTACGACGAGCTGAAGCAGGCGGCGGGCGACGACGCGCACCTGCTGTACGTCTCCCGCTACGCCAGGGGCGCGGCCGTGCGGAAGCTGCCGCATCCGATGGCCGACGCGGTCGCGCTCGTGCACGCCACCGGCATGATCAGGACGGGCCGCAGCGGCCGCAGCCCGCTCGGTGGCGGCGGCGCCATGGGCTCCGACACGATCAGTGCCGCGCTGCGGGCGGCCCGGCGCGACGACCACATCAAGGCGGTCGTGTTCCGGGTGGACAGCCCCGGCGGCTCGTACGTGGCCAGCGACACGGTCTGGCGCGAGGTGACGCTGACGCGCAAGGTGAAGCCGGTGATCGTGTCCATGGGCGACCTGGCGGCCTCCGGCGGCTACTTCATCTCGATGGCGGCCGACGTGATCGTGGCCCAGCCCGGCACGCTGACCGGCTCGATCGGCGTGTACGGCGGCAAGCCCGTCTTCGCCGAGCTGCTGGAGAAGGTGGGGGTCAACTCGGAGATGGTGGCCGAGGGCGCGAACGCCGGCATGTTCTCCACCTCTCGGGGCTTCTCGCCGGAGCAGTGGGAGCGCATCAACGCCTGGCTCGACCGCATCTACGACGACTTCGTGGGCAAGGTGGCGCAGAGCCGCGACCTGTCCCGGGAGCGGGCGCACGAGCTGGCCCGCGGCCGCGTCTGGACGGGCGCCGACGCCCGGTCGAGCGGGCTGGTGGACGAGCTGGGCGGGCTGGAGGACGCGCTGGCCATGGCGAGGAAGCGGGCCGGCCTGGCGGAGGACGCGCCGGTACGCACCTATCCCCGGCTGAACCCGCTGGAGCGGCTGCGCGGCCCGGAGTCGAGCGAGGACAGGTCGGCGGCGCTGGCCAGGATCCGGATGGACGCCTGGGGGCCGCTGGCCCGCCTGTCGGCCGAGCTGGGCCTGCCGGCCGTGGGTCCGCTGATCCTGCCGGGCTGGTACACGATCCGCTGACCCGCGTGACGGGCCGGCACACGATCCGGTGAAGGCCGCGCGACGGCCGCGCGTGGTCGAGGAGCCGGTCAACTCGCGAGCATCACGAAGGCCCAGGTCAGACATCGCCTTTGCGGATAAAGCGAACAAACCTGATCTTGGGCCGGTAATCTTCCTCCGTCGTTCGCCGGACCCCCTCAAGGAGGTCCGGTGACGTCTCCATGGACACGACGAGAACGAGGAAGGCTCGTGATCCGACCCTCCAGGGCTCTTCTGCCGGCCGCGGCTGTCCTGCTGGCCTGCGCCCTCGCCCAACCCGCCACGGCGGACGACGACGCGGCCGGGGCCGCCATCGTGCGGCAGGTCTCGGGCGTCAGCCCGTTACCCGCCGACTGCGGCCCGCCGCCCGCCGACGGCTACACCCTCAACCCGAACACCGAGGTCCTGCCCGCGCTGGCGCAGGACCCGTACCGGCCGCAGCGTCTCGTCACGGTCTTCCAGCAGGACCGCTGGAACCGTTACGGCAGCAACGGCACGGGCGTGGCCGTGTCGGACGACCGCGGCCTGACCTGGCGCCAGTCCAGGAACCGGCCCGCCTTCTCCCGCTGCGACGGCGGGGACTACGACGTCGCGACGGACCACTGGGTGACGGTCACGCCGTCGGGCACGGCGGTGGCCGCGTCGCTGGCGATGTCGCGCGCCGGCGACGTCACCGCCATCCTGGTGTCCCGCTCGGGTGACGGCGGCCGGACGTGGGAGGCGCCGGTCACCCTGCAGCGCGACGACAACGTGCGCTTCTTCAACGACCGCCCGTCGGTCACCGCGGACCCGTACCGGCCGGGCGTGCTCTACGCGGTGTGGGACCGCATCGACGACCAGTCGACGAGCACGACGCCCAACTGGGTGCAGCCGGTCTACCTGGCGAAGTCGACGGACGACGGCCGCACCTGGACCACGCGCAAGGTGTACGACGTGCCGACCAACAGTGGCGTCATCGGCACGCAGCTCGTGGCGCTCCCGGACGGGACGCTGCTGATCGGCATGCACCACGAGACGATCACCGAGGGCTCGACCCAGGTGATCCGCTCGACCGACGGCGGCGCGACCTGGTCGGCGCCGACGCTGAACGTCCCGGCCCCGCTCGCGGTGGGCCCGCGCATCCCCGACCCGGACGACTCGGGCGACCCGATCCGCAACGCCGCCCTGCCGCTGCTGGCCGCCCAGCCGGGCACGCGGGTGGTCAACGCCGTCTGGCCGAGCCAGGACTCCGACGGCACCTTCCACGTCGCCTACTCGCGCTCGTCGGACGGCGGGAAGACCTGGTCGGCCCCGATCCGCGTGGACAAGACGCCCACGGGCTCGGCCGCCGTGCCGGTCGTGGCCACGTCGAGGACGGGCACCGTGGCGATCACCTACTACGACTTCCGCAACAACACGCCCGACCCGGCCACCCTGCCCACCGACCTGTGGGCGGTGACGTGCGCGGGCGACTGCGCGAAGCCGGGGTCATGGCGCGAGCGGCACGTCGAGGGGCCGTTCGACACGCGGAAGGTCCCGGTGACCAGCGTCGGGCGGCTGCTCGGCGACTACACGGGGCTGGTCTCGGCGGGGAGCACGTTCACCGCCGTGTACGGGGTCGCGACCGCCGACGCCGCGAACCCGGTGGACCTGCACAGCGCCGTCTTCCCCGGCTGAGCCCGGGTCAGGAGGACGTCGAGCGGTAGCGGCCGCGCAGCCGTACCAGAGGGGTCTGGGCGGGGTCGACGTAGTCGACGGCGAGGACGGCGGCGATGAAGAGCGTGTGGTCGCCGGCCGGCACCACCTGGGTGGTCTCGGCCTCGATCGCGGCCACCCCGCCGTCGATGACGAGCGCCTCCGTCCGTTCGCCCCGGTGGTGCGGGGTGCCGGCCACCAGCAGGCGGGCGCTGGGCCGGCCGGCGGTGGCGAAGCGGCTGGCGACGGCGGCCTGCCCCGACGACAGCAGGGAGGCGGCCCAGCGGTCCTGCCGGAGCAGGACCTCGTTCAGGTAGCCGCGGGCGGCCAGGCTGACCAGGACCAGCGGCGGCTCCAGCGAGACGGACATGAGCGCCGACACGGTGGTGCCGAGGTCGTCGCGCCCGTCGCGGACGGTGACGACAGCGACCCCGGCGGCGAGCTGCGCCATCGCCTCGGTGAACAGCTCGCTCACCGCGCGGGCCCCCGGCGTCCGGGGGCCCGTGGCGGTGCGGGGGTCATCCGAGGCCGTTGGTGGTCAGCCATTCCTTGGCCACGGTCGCGGGCTCGTCCTTGTTGACGGAGATCTGCTGCATCATCTTCAGCAGGGACTCGGTGGTCAGCTTGGCCGAGATGCCGTTCAGGGTGGTCCTGATGGTGTCGCTGGCCGCGGCCTTGTTCAGGAGGGGCGTCACGTTCTGGGCGGGGAAGATGTTCTTGGGGTCCTGCAGCGCGACGAGGTTGTTGGCGGCCATCTTGGGGTCGGTGGTGAAGACGTTGCCGACCTGGATCGAGCCGTCCTTGATGGCGTCGGAGGTGGTGGGCCCGGTCGGCTTCCACTCCTTGAACTCCAGGCCGTAGACCTCCTTGAAGCGCGCCTCCCACCGCTTCTTGAACTCGGGCGGGCCGCCGACGACCATGTCCTTGGAGACCTTGGCGAGGTCTTCGATGGTGTTCAGCGACTGCTTGGTCTGGGTGTCCTTGGAGATCGACAGGCTGTCCTTGTCCTCGGCGGGCGAGGAGTCGAGCACTTCGAGCTCGGCGGGCAGCTTCTCCTTGAGCGCCGCGTTCACCTCGTCGGTGGTGGCGGCGGTGGCCTTCGGGTCGATGAAGGCGAGCAGGTTGCCGTTGTACTCGGGGACGATCGTCAGGCCGCCGCCCTTGACCTGGTCGTAGACGACCTCGCGGCTGCCGATGCGCGGCTTCTCCTCCACCTGCACGCCCTTGGCCTCCAGCGCCTGGGCGTAGATGGAGGCGAGCAGCACGCTCTCGTCGAAGTCGAAGGAGCCGACGACGGCCTTGCCGCCGGCTCCGGAGGCCGAGGCCGAGCCGCTGGGGGCGGCGCTCGTCGTGTCGAGCGGGTTGCCCCCGGTGCTGCCGCCGCCCCCGCAGGCGGCGAGTGCGAGCATCGCCGTCAGGAACACGCCGGCGACGCCGTACTTGCGTCTCATCTTGCTTTTCCCCTTCCAAGCGGGAGGTAATACAGGAGACTATCGGACCTTCAACCGCTGGCTCACCCCAGGCGACACCGTCACTCTCTGGGCGAGCGCGAACAGGACCTGCACCACGAGGGCGAACAGCACAATCAGTACTGAACCCCCCACGACGCTCGCGTAATCCTTCGTCGCGAAACCGTCGATCACATAACGCCCGAGACCGCCCAGCCCGGTGTAGGCGGCGACCGTGGTGGTGGCCACCACCTGGATGGCCGACAGCCGGCAGCCGAGCAGGATCAGCGGCAGCGCCACCGGCACCAGCACCCGGCCGAGCACCTGCGGGCCGCGCAGCCCCATCCCGTACGCGGCGTCGCGCAGCTCGGGATCGACCCCCTTGATCCCCTCGAACGTGTTGACCAGGATCGGCGGCACCGACAGCAGCACCAGCGGGATGATCACCGGCCAGATCGACGCCGTGCCCAGCAGCAGCACGAACATCACGAGCAGGCCCAGCGTGGGCAGCGCCCTGGCCAGGTTCGCGGACACGACGACCAGCAGCTCGCCCCGCCCCGTGTGCCCGATCGCCAGGCCCAGCGGCACCGCGATCAGCACCGCCAGCAGCAGCGCCAGCCCCGAGAACTCCAGGTGCTCCAGCAGGCGGACCGGGATGCCGCCCGGCCCCGACCAGTTCTCGCCGCTGCCGAAGAACTCGCCGAGCCAGCTCACGAACGACGACAGCCACGTCATGACGCCTGCCCCTTCCGCGCCCGCACCCAGGGGGTGAGCAGCCGCTGGGCCAGCACCAGCAGGCCGTCGGCGATCAACGCGAGCAGCACGATGAGCACGATGCCGACGATCACCGGCGGCATGAACGGGTTCTGATAGGCCCGCGTGAACAGCCCCCCGAGCCCGCCCTGCCCGATCAGCGCGCCCACGCTGACCAGGCTGATGCTGGAGACCGCGACCACGCGCATCCCGGCCAGCACCACCGGCACCGCGATCGGCAGCTCGACCTGGAGCAGGCGGCGCAGCGGCGTGAAGCCCATCGCGACGGCCGACTGGCGTACGTGGTCGGGCACCGAGTTGAGCCCGTCGACCACGGCCGGGATCAGCACCGCCATGCCGTAGAAGGTCAGCGGGATGATCACCGTGGTCTGCGACAGCCCGGTCACCGAGATCAGCAGCATGAAGACGGGCAGCGACGGCAGCGCGTACACGACGTTCATGAGCCCCGTGGTGGGCTGGTAGAGCCAGCGCCAGCGCACGGAGGCCAGGCCCAGCGGGAGCGCGAGGACCAGCGCGAGCACGATCGGCACCAGCGACATCGTGAGGTGGTCGGTGAGCAGGTTCCTGATGCTGTCGGCCCGGCCGGTGTCCCAGTTGCGCCCGATCCACTCCCAGATGGAGGGAGGACCGTCACCCATCTGCCGCCTCCGCCAGCGCCTCGTCCAGTGCCTGCCGGGTGGCCACGCCGACGGCCCTGCCCCGCTCGTCCACGGCCACCGCGCAGCCGGACGGCGACAGCAGCGCCGCGTCGAGCGCGGCGCGCATGCTGTCGGTGCCGTGCACGAACGTCCCGTACGGCTCCAGCTCCTCGGGCCGGTCGCTGGAGCGCCAGCCGAGCGGCCGGCCGTCGCCGTCCACCACCAGCAGCCACCGCTCCGGCGAGCTGCCGTCGAAACCTTCCGCCACGGTCAGGTCGGTACGCAGCCGCAGCCCCGCCGTGGAGATGAAGCGCAGCCGCCTGATCCCTCTGTCCTGCCCGAGGAACTCGCGGACGAAGTCGTCGGCCGGCTCCGACAGCAGCGTCTTGGGGTCGGCGAGCTGGGCCAGCCTGCCGCCCACCTGCAGCACCGCCACCTGGTCGCCCAGCTTGATCGCCTCGTCGATGTCGTGGGTGACGAACACGATCGTCTTGTTCAGCTCGCTCTGCAGCCGCAGCAGCTCGTCCTGGAGGTTGGTGCGGACGATGGGGTCGACCGCGCTGAACGGCTCGTCCATGAGCAGCACGGGCGGGTCGGCGGCCAGCGCCCTGGCCACGCCGACGCGCTGCTGCTGGCCGCCGGAGAGCTGGAACGGGTAGCGGCCGGCCAGCGCCGGGTCGAGACCGACGCGCTCCAGCAGCTCCATGGCCGTGGCCCTGGCCTTCTTGCGGTCCCAGCCCAGCAGGTAGGGGACGGTGGCGATGTTGTCGACGATCTTCCGGTGCGGGAACAGGCCGGCCTGCTGGATGACGTACCCGATGCCGCGCCGCAGCGTCGGCGGGTCGATGCCCTGCACCGGGACGCCGTCGAGGAGGATGCGGCCCTCCGTCGCGTCGATCATCCGGTTGATCATGCGCAGGGAGGTGGTCTTCCCGCAGCCCGACGGGCCGACGAACACGGTGATCTGGCCGGTGGGCGCCTCCAGGGTGAGGCGGTCGACCGCGACCGTGCCGTCCGGATAGCGTTTGGTGACAGACTCGAATGTGATCACGCGCGAACTCTCGCTCAGGGGCTTCCGGCGGCAGTGCCGCAGCCCCCGTGCCACGACCGCCGCATGATCTGCTGAACCCACAGACTACGGCGGCTCGTACCGGCCTGTCCCCTCGGGTTTTCCTGAAGCGTTTCACCTGAGCTGGGAGATTCCGATGAAATCTGGATCTGGTAGTGCGCCGGACCACGAAGAGTTGGCATGATAACCCTCACAATTCCTGACGCTTCAGCTCACAACTCCTGACGCGCACTCACCCCCCAGCGTCCGCATCCAGCAAGAGGAACCGGCCCGTGTCCCAGTCGCTCACCGATCAGCGCCGGCGCGCAGAAGTGATCGCAGAGCTCTACGACCTCCATGCCGCCGGGCTGTTCGCGTACTGTGCCGACCAGCTCGGCGACCTCGGCTCGGCCTCCGACGTCCTGGTGGCCGTGCTCGGCGGCGTCCCCGCCACCCCGCCGCCCCGCGCGGCGCTCTACGCCTTCGCCCGCCGCGAGATCCACCGGCGGGACATCGTCTACTCCCCGCCCGCCGTCGACCCGCTCATCGACCCCGCCACCGCGCTCGTCGAGCGCACCCTGCGGGAGCTGCGCCCGCACCAGCGTGAAGTGCTCGTGCTGTGCGCGGTGTGCGGGCTGAGCAAGCAGGAGCTGGCGTGGGTGCTCGACGTCGCGCCCGACACCGCCGAGGAGCTGGCGGTGGGCGCCGGGCACCGGTTCAGGCAGTCGCTGGGGGCCGCGCTGGCCTCGACCGGCGTCCGCGTGCCCAAGCCCGTGGCCGACGTCTACGGCGCGCTCGCGATCGCGCCGCTGGCCGACGTGCTCGGCCGCCTGCCCTGGCCGCAGCCGCCCGGCACGCTGCGCATCCACTTCGCGGGCTCCCGCACGGCGGCGCCCGCGCCGCTGTTCACCAAGCCGCGCTGGCCCAGCCCGCCCGTGTGGCCCCAGCCGCTGGCGGAGGCGGACCCGGCGTCCAGCACGGTGATCTTCCCGGCCGAGCTGCTGACGCCGCCGTCGCCCGCGCACACGCCCGTGCACGAGGCGACCACGGCTCCCATGCCCAAGCTGCGCGACCCGCTGTCGCCGCCTCGAGACGTCCTGGATCCGGGCCCGCCGCTGCGGGATCCGCTCGGGTCGGCGCGGACGCTCAGGGGGCCTCTGGGCGAGCCCGGGGTGCCGTCCGCCGGTGACAAGTGGGTGGCCGGGGCGTCCTCGTCGCGGCAGGCGCCGCAGGAGCGCCCGTTCTTCATGGCCGCCCCCGACCCCACGGCCGCCGAGCCGTTCGCCACCGGTGACGTGATCCTGCCCAAGGACGCGCCCGACCCGTACATGACCGGCGACGTGCTCCTCCACGACGGCCCCTCCCGGCCGCTGCCGCCGCCGCGGCGCGCGCCCGCCGACCGCCGGCCGCCGTCGTCGGAGCCGCAGCCGGCACCGGAGGAGTTCCGCCGCCCGCCGTCGGCGCCGGAGGAGTTCCGCCGGCCGCCGTCGGCGCCCGCCCCCCGCCGCCAGGCGTCCCGTGCCGAGGAGCCCGTACGCGGACCGGCGGCCCCGCTGTTCAAGCCCCGCAGCAACAAGCGCGCCTCCTCCAGGCCCGCCGGCGAGCCGGTCTACCGGCTGCCCGGCCCGGACGAGCAGGAGCAGGCGGGCTCGCTTGGACGGCCGCTGGAGAAGCCGCTCGTCAAGCCGCTGGAGAAGCCCCTCGACAGGCCCCGCCAGGGTGACCGGGAGCCGAAGCGGAAGGACCGGCCGGGCGCCTCCGTCCTGGAGCCGCGTCCCGTACGGGCCAGGCCCGCCCCCAAGCGGCGCCCCGACAGCGCCCGCCCCAAGAAGGTGCGCCGCCGCAAGGACCGCCACCACGACTGGGTGTGGGAGCTCGTCGGGTTCCTGCTGTGCGTGGCCATCGCGATGATCGTGTTCTTCTCCATGCCGGTCATCGTCGGCCCGTGACGATCATGGGGGGCGGCGGGCCGGCCCGCCGCCCCTTTCTTCACGCGCCGATGAGGGTGGCCGGGTCGAGCCCGGCCACGCGGGCGGGGTCGGCGAGGATGTCGATCGAGACGATCCTGCCGTCCGCGATCGTGAACGCTCCGACGGCGACCGTCTTGCCGTCCACGACGTTGAGCGCCCCCGCGACGCCGTTGACCAGCACGGGGTGCGCGAACGGCGCCATCCGCCGGAACATGAGCGCCTGCTGCCCGACGGTGAGCGCGCCGCGCAGCTCGTTCCAGCCCCTGGCCACTGTGGGCCCCATGTCGGTGCGCAGCACGACGTCGGGGTGCAGCAGCGACACGAGCGTGTCGAAGTCGCCCTCGCGGGCGGCCGCCATGAACGCCCGCACCACCTCCCGCTGCCGCGACACGTCCGGGTCGGGCTCGGGCGCCGCGCCGCGCACGCGGCGGCGGGCGCGGCTGGCGAGCTGCCGGGTGGCGGCCGGCGTGCGGTCGATGATCAAGGCGATCTCCTCGAACGGCACCGCGAACATGTCGTGCAGCACGAACGCCAGCCGCTCCGTCGGCTCCAGGGTCTGCAGCACGACGAGCAGCGCCAGCCCCACCGAGTCGGCCAGCAGCGCCTCCTGCTCGGGATCGACGCCGCCCGCCGGGCTCACCACCGGGTCGGGCAGGCGTTCCTCCAGCGGGTCCTCGCGGCGGTGCTCGCGCGAGCGCAGCATGTTCAGGCAGATGCGGGCCACGACCGTGGTCAGCCAGCCGCCCATGTTCCGCACGTCGGCGGTGTCGGTGCGGTTGAGCCTGATCCACGCCTCCTGCACGGCGTCGTCGGCCTCGCTGAGCGAGCCGAGCATCCGGTACGCGACGGCTCTCAGCTGACCGCGTTGCGCCTCGAAGAGGCCCGTCAGAGATTCGTGGTCGTCCATGTGTCACATTCCTTCTTCGGCCCGCGTCATCGCTGTGACCCATGAAAGCGGGCCGGCGTGACATGGCCGGCCCCGGGCCCCCTCTCTGGAGTGGGCGATGGAGGCACGGATGGGCCGGCCCGCCTTCGTCCTGCCGGGCGCCATGAAGGCGCTGCGGGCGAGCCGCCTCAGCCGGATGACAGGATGAGGCCGCTGGTCGGGACGCCCGTCCCGGCCGTCACCAGCACGTTCGTGACGTCGGGGAGCTGGTTGACGGCCGTGCCCCTGATCTGGCGGACGGCCTCCGCGATGCCGTTCATGCCGTGGATGTACGCCTCCCCGAGCTGCCCGCCGTGCGGGTTGACCGGGAGGCGGCCGTCCAGCTCGATGCCGCCGTCGGCGAGGAACCCGGGCGCCTCGCCCCGCCCGCAGAAGCCGAGCTCCTCAAGCTGGGTCAGGACGAACGGCGTGAAATGGTCGTACAGGATCGCCGTCTGGATGTCGGCGGGGGAAAGGCCGGAGATCTCCCAGAGACGCCGGCCGACGACCGACATCTCCGGCAGGCCGGTCATGTCATCCCGGTAGTAGCTCGTCATCATCATCTGGCCGGCCCCCGCCCCCTGGGCCGCCGCCGTGATCACGGCCGGGGAGCGGCGCAGGTCGCGGGCCCGTTCGGTGGAGGTGACCACCAGTGCCACCGCCCCGTCGCTCTCCTGGCAGCAGTCGAGCAGGTGCAGCGGCTCCACGATCCACCGGGACGCCTGGTGCTCCTCCAGCGTGATCGGGCGGCCGTGGAACCAGGCGGCCGGGTTCGTGGCCGCGTGCCTGCGCATGGCCACCGCCACCCGCCCGAAATCCTCGGAAGTCGCGTTGTGGACGTGCATGTAGCGGCGCGCGAACATGGCCACCCACGCCGCCGGCGTCATCAGCCCGAACGGCACGTGCCAGCTCATCTCCAGCCCCTGCGAGCCCGGCTGCCCGGCCAGCCCCGCGTTCGGACGGCCGAAGCGGCGGCCCGAGCGCTCGTTGAACGCCCGGTAGCAGACCACCGTGCGGGCCGCGCCCGTGGCCACCGCCATGGCCGCGTGGGCGACGGTGCCGCAGGCCGCGCCGCCGCCGTACTCGACGCGGGAGAAGAACGTCAGCTCGCCGATGCCCGTCTCCCTGGCGACGGCGATCTCCTGGTTGGCGTCCTGGCTGTAGGTGACCAGGCCGTCCACGTCGGCCGGCGACAGGCCGGCGTCGTCCAGGGCCGCCAGCACGGCCTCGGCGGCGAGCCGCAGCTCCGAGCGTCCCGACTGCTTGCTGAACTCGGTGGCGCCGATGCCGGCGATGGCCGTCGTCGTCACTGCGTCTCCAAGGTGACCGTGCCCGTGGCGTGCTCGCCCAGGCTCACCCGGCCGCGCACCTCGACCGTCAGCCGCTCGCCCGCGCCCGCCACGACCGTGCCGCTGAACGTCAGGCGGTCGCCCGCGTACGCCGGGACGCCCAGCTTGACGTCGATGCTCCTGATCACGGACCGGGGGCCCGCCCAGTCGGTCACGTAGCGCTCGACCAGGCCCATCGTGGTCAGGATGTTCAGGAAGATGTCCTTGGAGCCCTGGGCGCGGGCCAGCGCCGTGTCGTGGTGCACCGGCGTGTAGTCCATGGTGGCCAGGGCCGTGGAGACGACCATCGTGGGCGTCAGGTCGATCGACAGCTCCGGCAGCGCGGCCCCGATCACGGCCGCGTCCACATGGGCAGGACGAGCCGGTCGTCCATCCGGCGGTAGGTCACCCGCAACGGCATTCCGATCCTCACTTCCTCGACGGGGCAGTCCACGACGTTGCCGACGACCCGCACGCCCTCCGGCAGCTCCACCACCCCCACCACGAACGGCGTCTGCCTGCCCGGCACGGGCGGATGGTGGTGCACGACGTAGCTGAACAGCGTCCCGTTGCCGCTGGCCACGCGGTACGTACGCTCCGAGGAGCGGCAGCGCGGGCACAGCGGGCCGGGCGGGTGGCGCAGCTCGCCGCAGTCGGCGCACGCCTGGACGCGCAGCTCGCCGTCGTTCACGCCCTCCCAGAAGAACGCCGTGTCCTGGTTGACGGCGGGCTGCAGCGGATACGGCTCCATCGCCTTCGCCTGCGGCGGGCGGAACTTCAGTACCCGGAACATCATCTCGGCGACCGGCTCGTCGTCGTCGGTGTACCAGGTGATGTTCCACGTGGCGAAGTAGCCGACGCCCAGAGCCGTCCGCTTCGGCCCCGCCAGGCCCGCGAACCTCGTCGCCGGGGTCAGCCGCTCCCCTACCCGGACATAACGGTGGTAGGTCTGCTCGCAGTTCGTCGCCACCACACCCGTGTAGCCGCTGCCGTCGAGCGCGGCCATCATGTCGTCCACCGGCGAGCGGTCCTTCGCGCCGCGCCGCAGGCCCGGCATCGTCCACACCTGGGCCATGGCGGGCGGGGCCAGGCCCTCCTCCAGGTAGCGCGGGTTCTCGTCGCCCATGGCGGTCAGCCAGTGCCTGATCATCGGGACGTTCACGGGGTCGGCGGCCGGAGCGCCCCGCACCTCCCCGAGCGCCGCCTGCTTGCCCGCCAGCTCGTGCAGCTCCTCGTCCGACAGCGGCTCACGCTTCTCGGAGGCGGTCATCGCGGCGGCCTCGGGAGGCTCAGGCCGAGCATGGCGATCAGCTCGCGCTGCACCTCGTTCACCCCGCCGCCGAACGTCAGCACCACCGCGCCCTTCACCCCGTGGTCGAGGCGTTCGAGCAGCTCGGCCGTCTCCGGGTCCGCCGGGTCGCCGTACCTGGCCAGCACGTCGCCGACGATCCGGCCGATCTCCTGCATGCGCTCCGAGCCGTAGATCTTCGTCGCGGACGCGTCCGGCGCGCCCAGCCAGCCCAGGTCCATGTTGGCCGCCACCTGCCAGTTGAGCAGCTCGTTCGTCCGGAACGCCGCCCACACCTCCGCCAGCGCTCGCCGCACGTCCGGCTCGGCGTCCACGCCGGTGCGGCGCGCCCAGGCGCGGAAGCGGTCGTACGTCTGGCCGAGGTTGCCCGCCGGGCCGAGCGTGACGCGCTCGTGGTTGAGCTGGTTGACGATCAGGTCCCAGCCGCGGTCCACCTCGCCGACCACCATGTCCACCGGGACGCGCACGTCCGAGTAGTACGTGGCGTTGGTGTGGTGGCGGCCGTCCATGGTCACGATCGGCGTCCACGAGAAGCCCGGATCGTCCGTGGAGGCGATCATCATGGTGATGCCCTTGTGCTTCTTCGCCGTCGGGTTCGTGCGGGCGGCCAGCCAGATGTACTGCGCGTAGTGGGCGCCGCTGGTGAAGATCTTCTGGCCGTTGACGACGTAGTGGTCGCCGTCGAGCACCGCCGTGGTCCGCAACGAGGCCAGGTCCGTGCCCGCCTCCGGCTCGCTGTAGCCGATCGCGAAATGGCACTCGCCGGCGAGGATGCGCGGCAGGAAGTGCTCCTTCTGCCGCTCCGTCCCGTACTGCATGAGCGTCGGCCCCACCGTCTGCACCGTGATGATCGGGTACGGCACGCCCGCGCGGGCGATCTCGTTGGCGAAGATCTGCTGCTCCAGGGGGCCGTAGCCGCTGCCGCCGTACTCCTTGGGCCAGCCGAGGCCCAGCTTGCCGTCCCGCCCGAGGCGGCGGCAGTGCGCCATGTACGCCTCGCCGAACGGATCCTCGGCGATCTTGGCGCGGTCCTCGGCGGTGAGGCAGCCCTGGAAGTACTCGCGCAACTCGTCACGCAGCCTGCGCTGCTCGGGGGTCAGGTCGATGAACATCAGACGAGCGCTCCGATCACGTCGAGCTGCGCGTCGGCGCCGCCGAGCAGCAAGGACAGGTGCCTGGCCTGGGCGAAGTAGCGGTGCAGCGGGTAGGTGACGTCGAGGCCGAGACCGCCGTGCAGGTGCTGGCAGGTGTAAAGCGCCCTGAACGCCCCGCTGACGTGGTACGCCGCCAGCGCCACGTCCTCCTCCGCCGGCAACCCTTCGCCCAGCCGCCACACCGCCGACCACATGGCCACGTCCAGGGCCCTGGCGGCGATGTAGACGTCGGCGATCTGCATCGTCACGGCCTGGAACTCCGCCAGCGCCCGCCCGAACTGCCTGCGCTGCTTGATGTAGGCGGTGGTCAGCTCCAGCGCGCCCGCCAGCACGCCGCTCGCCTGCGCGGCCACGGCCGCCATGAAGATCCGCCGCGCGTCCGCCACCGCCTCCGGCCCCGCCACCCGCTCCGCCGGGGTGCCGTCCAGCACGACCGTGGCGGCCGGCTCGCCCGTGGAGGTGAACTCGGCCGCCGTCACCGGCTCGTCCACGAGGAACAGACCTTCGTCGGCGGTCACCAGCACCGCCCCTCCGGGATACGGCACCCCCACCTTCCGCCCGCTCACTCTCCACCCGGCTTCGCCCTCGGCGCCCGCGCCGGCACCTGGTGCCTCTGCCGCGACCGGCCCGGCGCCCGCCCCTCCAGCACCCGGCCCCTCAGCCCCCGGTCCAACGGTGACCTGGCGGGCGGTGGTCGTGGGTGGGTCGGCGAGGGCACGGGCCGGCTCGCGCAGGGCGAGGGTGAGGCGGCCGGTGCGCTGCCGGTCGGAGGTGGCGCGGCTTCGCGAGTCGGCCGCGTGGCGGCGCTGCTGGTCGGGGGTGCCGTGGCGGGCCAGCAGGAGCGTCGAGGCCAGGGTCGGCAGCGCGGGCACCATGGCCGCCCGCGCGCCCACCTCGCGCAGCACCACGGCCATCTCCACCGGCCCGAGTCCGGCCCCGCCCGCCTCCTCGGGCACGCACACGCCCATCAGCCCGGCCTGCCACAGCCGCTCCTCGTCGCCGTCCCTGGCGAGGACGTCGGCGGCCAGCTTCTTCAGATCCTGCTGGGTTTCGTCCAGGTTGAAATCCACTACGTCTCCAAGAGGTGTTGCCTGCCGTGCCGTACGAACTCCTCCTCGATCCCCTTCACGTCCGCCTCGGTGAGCGGCCTGAATCCGTCGGGCCCGCGCACCCAGACCGGGTCGGAGGCGCGCCAGGCGTCCCGGGCGAGCCGCCGCTTGATGACCTTGTGCGAGGCCGTCTGCGGCAACTCCCGGCACACGCGGACGAAGCGGGGCATGGACTTGACGCCGAGGTCCCGCCGCGAGGCCAGGAACGCGCCGAACGCACCCGGATCGAAGCCGGAGGCGCCGCCGTTCATGACGAGGGCGGCCATGACCTGGTCACCGGCCGCCGGGTCGGGCACCGGATACACCGCCGCCTCCACCACCCCGCCGAACTCCCGCAGCGCCGCCTCGATCGGCGCGACCGCCAGGTTCTCGCCGTCCACGCGCAGCCGCTCGGTGCCCCGGCCGGCGAAGAACACATGGCCGTCGGCGTCCATGTAGGCGAGGTCGCCGGACCAGAACGCCCCGTCCCTGACCCGCTCGGCGTCGGCGCCGGGGTCGTTGTAGTAGCCCTCGAACAGGCCGAGCCCGGCCGTGTTGACCAGCTCCCCGATGGCCTCGTCGGGGTTGAGCAGGCGGCCGTCCTCGATGCGGGCGGGCGGGCAGGGCCGGGTGGTGGACGGGTCGAGGATCAGCACGCCCTCGGGCAGGCGTCCGAGGCAGCCCGGCGGCCCGGCGGGGTCGGGGACGAGCGAGATCGCGGTCTCGGTGGAGCCGAAGGCATCGATGACCAGGCAGCCGAACCGCTCCCCGAACCTCCTGACCGCCACCGCGCTCCCCTCGTTCCCGAACGCGATTCTGAGCGGGTTGTCGGCGTCGTCGGGCCGCTCGGGGGTGGCGAGGACGTAGGAGAGCGCCTTGCCGACGTAGTGCAGGTACGTACAGCCGTATCGCCTGATGTCGGGCAGCACCCCGGAGGCCGAGAAGCGCCGCCGCAGCACCAGCGCCGCCCCGGACGCGACGGCGGGCGCGTAGGCGGCCATGAGCGCGCCGGAGTGGAACAGCGGCATCGAGCAGTAGACGGCGTCCTCGGGGGTGAGCAGCGCGGCCAGGCTCGTCCCGGGCACGGCGAGCTTCCGCTGCGTGATCCGCACGGCTCTGGGACGGCCGGAGGTCCCGGACGTGAAGATCAACATCACGAGATCCCCCGCCGCCGCCTCCCCCGCACGAGAGGCTTCGGGCGCGGCACCGTCGGGCTTGAGCGCGGGACCGTCCGGCTTGAGCGCGGGACCGTCCGCCTTGAGCGCGGGGCCGTCCGGTTGCGGGGCGAGGGGCAGCGCCGGCACGTCCAGCGCCTCCGACACCGCCCGGCCCGTCCCCGCGTAGGGTTCGCCGGCCAGGACCAGGTCGACCTCGGTCGCGCGGGCGTCGCGGATGAGCTCGTCCACCGACCGCGTCGGGTTCAGCGCCACGACCACGTGGCCGGCCAGCGCCGCGCCGCCGATCAGGCAGACCAGCTCGGGAACGTTCTCGCTGAGCACCCCGACGTGCGTCCCGGCCCCGCGCGCGGACAGCCGGGCCCCGGCGGCGAGGCAGTCCGCGACGTGCTGACGCCACGACCACACCCTGCCCTCGAACACGACCCCGGGCCGGTCGTCCTCGGCCCGTGCGAGCAGCAGGGAGGCGAGCGTGTCCGCGGTCATCGCTCCTCCAGCAAGCGCTAGGCAAGCTCGTCCAGCAAGCGCTAGGTAAGCCGAATCGCAAACTAGAACAGATTCTAATAGCTGTCCAGTATCCGGCCCGAGAGATAAACACCGATATATCCGCGTAACGCCGGAGACATGGGCCAATACGGCTCGTTTGTGACCCGCGAGTAACAAGCCGCGTTATCGAGAAATCAGATAACGTGTTCTTATGCGTACCCCGCAGCCCGCAATCACCGCGCCCCCGAGCGAGACCGAGGCAGCCGTGGAAAGCCACCCCGCGCCGGGCGGGCACAGCGTCCGTACGCGCAGCCAGCACCAACGCCGCAAGCGCATCGTCCAAGCCGCCGCCGCGCTCGCCTCACGCGGCGGCGTCGAGGCCATGCAGATGCGCACGGTGGCCGAGCGCGCCGGCGTGGCGCTCGGCACTCTTTACCGCTACTTCCCCTCCAAGATGGACCTCGTCGTGGCCGTCGTCGGCGAGGAGATCGACCTGCTGGAGAGCAGCATCGAGCGCCGCCCGCCGGGGGCCGCCACCCCGGCCAGCCGCGCCGTCGACGTGCTCATGCGGGCCACGCGGGGGCTCATGCGCGAGCCGGAGCTGGCCGACGCGCTGATCAGGTCGCTGATCCTGGCCGAGGTCCAGACCCCGTTCGGCGACCGCATGACGGGCCTGCTGCTGCGCGTCTCAGCCGACGGGCTGACGCTGGAGGAGGCCACCGAGGAGCAGATCGACCTCGCGGGGTCGCTGTCCAGCGTGTGGGTGCAGGAGCTGCTGGAGATGCTGCGCGGGCGCCGCACGTACGACCAGATCCAGCGCCGCATCGAGACCGCCGCCGCCCGCCTGCTCGCCGACATCCCCTCGTGAGTCGAACCCACCCCATCCCGTACGGCGAAGCCGCCCCCACCGCCACCCGCCGCACTCCGGCGCGGACCTTCCAGGAACACGCCCGCTGACCCCGTCAGTGGCGAGCCGCCGTTACGCCGCCCCAGTGGGCCGTCCGCGTGGCCGAGCAACATCCCGGCCACCGGGCGAAGGACTCCTGGGCGAAGGACTCCTGGGCGAAGGACTCCTGGGCAAAGGACTCCTGGGCAAAGGACTCAGACGAAGGCGGTGACGCCCTCGTACCGCCCCTGGGAGGCCCGCCCCGCCGCCTCGTACTCAAGGAGCACCAGCCCGCTCGGCGTCGCCTCGTGCCGCACGAGGCGCAGCCCGGACGTGCCGCCCGCCCCCGACAGGAGGCGCCGGCCGGCCCGCAGCACGGTGGGTGCGATCACGAGGTGGAGCACGTCGACCAGGCCGGCGGCGAGGAGCGTGTCGCCGAGCCGGCCGCTGCCGTGGATCTGCAGCTCCCGCCCGGGGCGCGCCTTGAGCCCGGCGACCGCCTGGACCGGGTCGCCGCCGAGGACGGTGGTGGGGTGCCAGGCGCCTTCGGTGAGGGTGTTCGAGACGACGTCCTTGGGTAGCGCGTTCATCCGCGGGCATACGGATCCGCCGGATCGGTGATCTTGGGCAGCCGCCACTGTTGTCCTCGTCGGGCGAGCCGGGCCCCTGGCTGACGCCGTCGAGCGTGACGAACTCGGTGAGCGTGAGCCTCATCGAGCGGCCAGGTCTTCGGCGACGGCGGCGAGCTGGGCGGTGACCAGGCCCCAACCGTCGGCGAAGCCGAGCTTCTCGTGGTGGGCGCGGGACTCGGGGTCGCCGTGCTGGACGAGGATCTGGTAGTCGGTGCCGTCGGGGTGGTCGGTCAGCGTGATGGTGGCGGTCATGGCGACGGGGGCGGGGGTGGCCGGGCGCCAGGTGCTGGTGAGCGCGTTGGTGAAGACGATGCGTTCGAGCTCGTCCACGACGAGGAAGCACGCGTCGAGGTGGGGGACGAACGTGCCGTCCGCGTCGCTCATCCGGGTGACGAACGCCCCTCCCGGCCTGGGGTCGAGCCGGTCCACCTGGCAGCGGGCGGGGGCGGGCAGCCACCACTGGGCGAGCTTGGCCGGGTCGGTCCAGGCGTGCCAGACGGCCGCGCGCGGGGCGCGGATGATCCGCTGCAGGGTGAGGTCGAGATCGGGGTTCATGGATTGCCCTCCTCGGGGCCGGTGACGAACTGTTCGGGGCCGGTGACGAACTGTTCGAGGCGGTCTGTGCGCTCCTCCCAGATCCGGCGCTGCTCCGCGAGCCAGCCGTCGATGAGGGCGAGGCGGTCGCGGTTGAGCACGCAGGTGCGCACCCGTCCGGACTTGGCCGTGCGGATGAGCCCGTTCGACTCGAGCATCCGCACGTGTTTCATGAACGAGGGGAGCGTCATCGGGAACTCGCGGGCGAGGTCACCGACGCTCACGGGCCCGCGGCCGAGGCGACGGACCACGGCGCGCCGGGTCGGGTCGGCGAGGGCGACGAACACGCCGTCCAGCTCCGCCGAATACTGTGCCATGCGGCTAAGTATTAGGGGGTCACAATGGTTAGCGCAAGGGCTAAGTGTTCGGCGTCTGTCGAAGCATTCACCGTTCTGTCGGTGCCGGAGGCTATACAGGGGGTATGACCGACAAGCCGACGAACGAGGACTTCCTCCGGCTGGCTGATCCGATGCGGCGTGAGCTGCTGGCGCACTGCTACCGCATGATGGGTTCGGTGCACGAAGCCGAGGACCTCGTGCAGGAGACGTACCTACGCGCGTGGCGCGGCTATGAGAACTTCGAGGGGCGCTCCTCCCTGCGCACCTGGCTCTACCGCATCGCCACCACCACCTGCCTGACCGCGCTCGACAGCCGCTCCAGGCGCCCGCTCCCGACCGGCCTCGGCGCGCCGAGCCAGGAGGCCACCGCGCCCCTGGTGCAGGACAACGAGGTGCTGTGGCTGGAGCCGGTACCCGACGCGCTGGCCGGCGTCGGCGGCGACGACGACCCCGCCTCGATCGTGACCTCCCGCGAGAGCATCCGGCTCGCGCTGATCGCGGCGCTGCAGCACCTGCCGCCCCGGCAGCGGGCGGTGCTGATCCTGCGCGACGTGCTCAAGTGGAAGGCCGCCGAGGTGGCCGAGGCCGTCGGCACCTCCACGGCGGCGGTCAACAGCATCCTGCAGCGGGCCAGGGCGCAGCTCAGCGAGGTCTCGCCGAGCCTCGACGACCCGGTGGAGCCGCTGACGCAGGAGCAGCGGGCCCTGCTCGACCGCTACGTGGCCGCGTTCGAGAACTATGACGTCGACAGCCTGGTCGACCTGTTCACGAAGGACGCGGTCTGGGAGATGCCGCCGTTCGTGGGCTGGTACCAAGGGCCGGAGACGATCGCGGAGCTCACCCGCACGCAGTGCCCGGCGGAGAAGGCGGGCGATCTCAAGCTGGTGCCCGTCGCGGCCAACGGCCAGCCGGCCTTCGCTCTCTACTACCGGCGCGACGGCGTCTACGAGCAGTTCGCGATCGCGGTGCTGACGTTCTCGGGCGATCGGATCAGCCACGTCGGCATGTTCTTCGAGGAGGCGCTGTTCGGGACGTTCGGGCTGCCGCCGAAGTGGGAGGGTTCCGAAACAAAGTAGAACGCGTTACAGTCGCGCCAGAGCGTCGTTCTGGAGGCGGCCATGGGCACACCGGTCATCGTCGAAGCCGTCCGCACGCCCATCGGCAAGCGGGCGGGGTGGTTGTCGGAGCTCAAACCGCAACAGGTTCTGGCCGCGGCGCTGAACGGGCTCGTCGAGCGGTCGGGCCTCGATCCGGCCGCCGTGGAGCAGGTCTTCGCCGGTTGCGTGACGCAGGCCGGCGAGCAGGGCGGCCACGTCGGCCGTTACTCGTGGCTGTATGCCGGGCTGCCCTACCAGGCGGGCGTCACCACCGTCGACGCCCAGTGCGGCTCCAGCCAGCAGGCGGTGCACCTGGCGGCCGCGCTGATCGGCGCGGGCGTGATCGAGGTCGGCGTCGGGTGCGGGGTCGAGGTGATGAGCAGGGCGCCGCTGGGCAGCAACGTGCGTCCCGCCCGTCCCCGACCGGACGACTGGAGCATCGACCTGCCCGACCAGTTCACCGCCGCCGAGCGCATCGCGCGGCGGCGCGGGCTCACCCGCGAGCGGCTCGACTGGTTCGGGGCGCGCTCGCAGCAGCGGGCCGGCAAGGCGTGGGCGGACGGGCGCTTCGAACGGGAGATCGTCCCCGTCGGCGACGTCCGCAGGGACCAGGGCCTGCGCGAGACCACCGTGGAAGCGCTGGCCGGGCTGAAACCGGTGGTCGAGGGCGGCCTGCACACGGCCGGAACCTCCTCGCAGATCTCCGACGGGGCCGCGGCCGTGCTCGTGACGAGCGAGGCGGCGGCGCGGCGGCATGGCCTGCGCCCCAGAGCCCGGATCCTGGCGCAGGCGCTCGTGGGGGCGGAGCCGTACTACCACCTGGACGGGCCCGTGGAGGCGACGGCGCGCGTCCTGGACAGGGCCGGCATGACGGTCGGCGACATCGACCGGTTCGAGGTGAACGAGGCTTTCGCGTCGGTGGTGCTGTCGTGGGCGAGCGTGCACGAGCCCGACCTCGACCGGGTGAACGTCAACGGCGGCGCCATCGCCCTCGGCCATCCCGTGGGGGCCACGGGGGCTCGGCTGATCACGTCGGCGCTGCACGAGCTGGAACGGTCGGACTCGACGACAGCACTGGTCACAATGTGCGCGGGAGGCGCCCTGGCCACGGCCACCATCCTCGAACGCATCAGCTGACCCCTCTGCAGAAGGCCCCGCCCCCGCCCCACGACCTCCACCGGTTGCCACAGAAGACCCTGACCTCGCCGACCCGCGACCTTCACCGGCTACACAGAAGCTCCGACCCCGCCCACCACGACCTCCACCGGCCGCCGCAGAAGCCCCGCCACCGCCGACCACGACCCCGCCGGCTTGGCGGGAAACGCCGCGCCCGATCCCCCGCAAGCGACCATTTCCGACAAATCAGCCGATCATGTATCTGGCCGCCGGTCCCGGCGCTCAGACCACGTACGCACTTTCTCAATCGGGGGACAGATGAAGTCCAGGCGCAGGCCGTACGCAGAGCAGCGCCCGCAAGACCTCGGCGGCGGCGTGTGGAGCGTGCCGGTGCCGATCCCGGGCAACCCGCTCGGCTACACGCTCGTCTACGCCATCGACTCCCCTCCCGGCCCGGTGCTGATCGACGCGGGATGGAACCATCCGGACGCGTGGGCGGCCCTGAGCGGCGGCCTGGCCACGCTGGGGCTGGACGTGAGCGCGGTGACGGGGGTGGTCGTCACCCATTTCCATCCCGACCACGCGGGCCTGGCCGGGCAGGTCAGGCAGGCGTCCGGTGCCTGGATCGCCATGCACGAGAGTGACGCCGCGCTGGTCAGGCTCATGGCCGAGTACGCCGGCGCCGAGCACGACGCGTTCCAGGCCGACATGCTGAGACGGGCGGGAGCCGATCCGGGCGAGGCCAGACAGGTCGCGGGCGAGCGCCCGGCCCCGCCCGCACCGCCGGACCGGGAGCTGCGCGACGGCGACCTGGTGGACCTGCCGGGCCGCAAGCTGCGTGCCGTGCACACCCCCGGGCACACGCCGGGGCACATCTGCCTGCACCTGGAGGACGCCGACCGGCTGTTCACCGGCGACCACGTCCTGCCCGACATCACCCCGCACATCGGGATCTACCCCTACGACCGGGACGACATCGACCCCTTGGGCGACTTCCTGGACTCCCTGGACCGGGTGAGCGAGCTCGGCCCTCTCGACGCCCTTCCCGCACATGAGTGGATATTTCCTGATGTGGCCGCACGCGCCGCCCAGATCCGCCACCATCACGAGGAGAAGCTCGAACGGCTGCGCGCCCTCCTGGCCCAGCGGCCGCAACCGCTGACCATCTGGGAGGTCGCCGCGATGATGACGTGGAACAGGCCGTGGGACGAGCTGCCCCCGCCGCTGCGGGGCATGGCGGCCGGCGAGGCCGCCGCACACCTGCGCGCCCTGGAGGCCAAAGGTCACGTGCGGCGCCTGCCCGGTGTCGATGCCGTCCGCTTCCACGCTCTAGACTCCTAGACATCCGATGTCTAGGGAGAAGAGCGTGGCGGTCACCGATGCGGCCATCGACAAGATCAAGCAGATGATCCTCTCCGGGGAGCTGGCCCCCGGCGACCGGCTGCCTAAAGAGGCCGACCTGGCCGAACGGCTCGGCCTGTCACGCAACTCGCTGCGCGAGGCCGTCCGCGCGCTGTCGCTGATCAACGTGCTCGACGTGCGGCAGGGCGACGGCACGTACGTCACCAGCCTGGAGCCCGGGCTGCTGCTCGACACGATGTCGTTCGTGCTCGACCTGCACCGCGACGACACCGTCATCCAGTTCTTCGAGGTGCGCCGCATCCTCGAGCCGGCCGCCACGGCGATGGCGACGGAGCAGATGTCCGACGCCGACATCGCCGAGTTGCGCGTGATCCTGGAGTCGCTGCCCGCCCGGCCCACCGTGGAGGAGCTGGTGGCCAACGACCTCCAGTTCCACCACCGCATCGCGCAGGGGTCGGGCAACAGCGTGCTGTGCTCGTTCATCGAGAGCCTGTCGGGGCCGACCACCCGCGCCCGCATCTGGCGCGGCCTCACCCAGGAGGGTGCGATGGACAAGACGCGCGAGCAGCACACCGCCATCTACGAGGCGATCGCCGCCCGCCAGGCGGACGTGGCCCGCGCGTGGGCGACCGTGCACGTGGCGGGCGTGGAGTCGTGGCTGCGCCGGGCCCTGGAGATGGACTGATCTCGTCCGCACATCGGAGGACTCCAGGACCGCCGATCAGGGAGAGCCCGAGCGGGTAGTACCGGTCCTGTGTCCGACAAACTCTCGAAATACCGGAGCAAACGCGACCCGAACCGCACCCCAGAGCCCGTCCCCGACACCCCCTCCCCCGACGGCAGCGCTGACGGCAGCGTTGACGGCAGCGTTGACGGCAGCGTTGACGGCAGCGTTGACGGCAGGGCCTTCGTGATCCAGGAGCACCACGCCCGCTCCCTCCACTGGGACCTGCGCCTGGAACGCGACGGCGTCCTCGTCTCCTGGGCCGTCCCCAAGGGCCTGCCCGCCGACCCCGACACCAACCACCTGGCCGTGCACACCGAGGACCACCCGATGGAGTACCTCACCTTCCACGGCGAGATCCCCCAGGGCGAGTACGGCGGCGGCACCATGACCGTCTGGGACACCGGCACGTACGAAACGGAGAAGTGGTCGGACCGCGAGGTCAAGGTCGTCCTGCGCGGCGAGCGGGCCTCCGGCCGGTTCGTGCTGTTCCGGACGCGCGGCAAGAACTGGATGATTCACCGCATGGGCGCGCCCGTCCGCGACCCGTTCCCGCCCCTGACGCCCATGCTCCCCACCGACCGCACCCGCCCCCCGAAGGACGTTTCGGCCTACGCCTTCGAGTTCGCGTGGGGCGGGCGCCGCCTCCTCGTCCCCATCGACGGCGGCCGCACGGACGCGGCCCGCGACCACCCGTGGCTACGCGGCCTGGCGGAGTCGTTCGGCAGCCGCACCGCCGTCCTGGACGGCGAAGTGGCCACGCTCGGCGGCGCGGAGCTCCTCGTCTTCTACGACCTCCTGTACGACGACGGCCACTCCCTCCTGACCGAGCCCTACACCACGCGGAGAGCCGCCCTGGAAGCCCTGAACCTGACCGGCCCCCACTGGCAGACCGCCCCATCCTGGCCCGGCGAGTCGGACGCGGTCCGCCGGGCGGCCCGCGAACAGGGCCTGCCCGGGGTGATCGCCAAGCGCCTGAACTCACCGTACGAACCGGGCCCGTCGAAATCCTGGCTCTTCGTCCCCTCCTGACGGCCCCACCCCGACCGATCCGTCAGCAGAAGGGCGACCAGTCCGTCAGCCCAAAGGCGGCCAACGCGTCAGCCACGTACGTCATGCTGCGGATATGGCCAGCACGCCCATGCGCGAGTTCCTGCCCCGGCACGCCGAACGAGCGGTGGTGGAAGCACTGGACGACACCAGAGTCGTCCTCGTCAACGGCGCCCGCCACTGCGGCAAGAACAGGCTGGTGAGCCGGATCGCGAAGGGCCGGGCGACCGAATGGCGCGATCTCGACAGCACGGCCACGAGGCAGGCGGCCGTCGAGGACCCGGACGGCTTCGTGGCGTTCCCCGATCTCATGGTGATCGACGAGATCCAGCGGGTTCCCGAGCTGCTGCTCGCGATCAAGTCGCAGGTGGACAACGACCCGAGGCCAGGCCGCTTCCTCCTCACCGGATCGTCCCGCCTGCTCGCCCTCAAGGACCTCCCCGACACGCTGCCGGGGCGCATGGAGACGATCGAGCTCTGGCCGTTCGCGCAGGGAGAGATCGACGGCACCGCCGATCGATTCGTCGACGCCGTCTTCGCGGAAGGGCCCGCGTTGCGGCACAACTCCGAGGTGACCAGGACGGAGTACGCCGAGCGGCTCATCCGAGGTGGCTTCCCGGAAGCGGTGGCCCGCGACAACCCCCGGCGCAGAGGGCGCTTCTTCGACTCCTACCTCGGCGATCTCATCGCCCGTGACGTGCGGCGGCTCTCGGAGATCGAGCGTGCCCCCCAGATGACGGCCCTCATCCGCCTCCTGGCCGCCCGATCCGGCCAGTTGCTCGTCGCGAACGCCCTGAGCGCCGAGCTCGGCGTGTCCGCGAGCACGGTGATCCGCTATCTCGCCCTGCTCGAAGAGGTCTTCCTCATCAAGCGGATCCCGGCCTGGTCCAGAAACCTGAGCAACCGCGCCGTGGGCACGCCGAAGGTGGCGTTCGTGGACTCCGGCGTGGCGGCGAACGTGCTCGGGACCGACGCGCGCGGGCTGGTGCGGCCCGGGGGCGCGTTCGGGCCGCTGCTGGAAGGGTTCGTGCTCATGGAGCTGGCCCGGCAGCTCACCTGGTCGGACGAGCTCGTCGATCTCTCCCATTACAGGACGAAGGACGGCGTCGAGGTGGACGCCGTGCTGGAGAACAGGCAAGGGCGCGTCGTGGGCATCGAGGTCAAGGCCGCCTCGACCGTACGGGGCGGGGATTTCAGGGGGCTGAGACACCTGGCCGACCGGCTCGGGGACGACTTCGTCGCGGGCGTGGTCCTCTACACCGGCACCCAGACCCTCCCCTTCGGCGATCGCATGCGGGCCATGCCGGTGAGCGCGCTCTGGGAGGCCGGGTAGGCCCGTCCGGCGACGGGCCCACCGCAACCGCCTCCTCGCCGGGATCATCGCCTCCCCGCCGCGAGCAACCCCTCTCCTTCCAGCTCCGCCCACAGCTCCTCGGGCACCGGGCGGGACCACAGGTCGGCGTTGCGGCGTACCTCCTCGGGGGTGCGGGCGCCCAGGACGATGGTGGTGATCGCCTCGTGCCGTAGCGGGAACGCCAGGGCCGCGTGCGGCAGGGTGACGTCGTGCCGTTCGCAGATCCCGGCGATCCGCCTGGCCCGCTCCAGCAGTTGTGCCGGCGCCGGGGCGTAGTCGTACGTGCCCGCCGGCTCGTGGGTGGCCAGGATGCCGCTGTTGAAGACCCCTGCGGCCAGCACCTTGACGCCCCGCTTCGCGCACTCGTCCAGCAGCGGCAGGCCCGACTGGTCGAGGAGGGTGTAGCGGCCGGCGAGCATGACGACGTCGATGTCGGTCTCCTGGACGAAGCGCAGCGGCACCTCCCACTGGTTCATGCCGACGCCGATGGCCCGCACCCGCCCGTCGGCGCGCAGCTCGGCCAGCGCCGGGTACGCCTCGCCGATGGCCTGGTCCGCGTGGTTGTCGGGGTCGTGGATGAGGGCGATGTCCACGGACGGGAGGCCGAGGCGTTCGAGGGATTCGTCCAGGGAGGCGCGGACGCCGGCGGCCGAGAAGTCCCACACCCGCTCCAGCTCCCCCGAGACGTCGAAGATGTCGTCGTCGTGGCCGGGGCCGGACGCCTTGGGGCGCAGCAGGCGGCCCACCTTCGTGGACAGCAGGTAGCCGGACCGGCCGGCGAGCGCGGCGCCGAGGCGGCGCTCCGACAGGCCGAGGCCGTAGTGGGGGGCGGTGTCGTAGAGGCGCACCCCGCTGTCCCAGGCCGCGTCCACCGTGGCGCGGGCCTGCTCCTCGGTGACCTCGTCGTACAGGTTGCCGATGGGCGCGCCGCCGAACCCGTGTCGGGGCAGGTCGATGGCCATCACTCGTGCACCTTTCCACCCGCGGCTGCCATCACTCGCGCGCCCTTCCACCCGCGGCTGCCATCACTCATGCACCCTTCCACCCACGACTGCCATCAGTCTTGTGCCTTTCCGCCCGCGATCCGGCTGATCATGAGGGCGATGAGGATGATCGAGCCGTAGATCACCGGCTGCCAGAAGCCGGAGACGCCGATGAGGGTGAGGATGTTCTGGACGAGGCCGATGACCAGCACGCCGGTGAGCGCGCCGAGGATCGTGCCCTTGCCGCCGTCCATGCTGACGCCGCCGATGACGGCCGCGGCGAACACCATGAAGATCCACCCGACGCCCTGGTTGTTGCCGATCGCCCCGAGGCGTCCGGTCTCCAGGATGCCGGCCAGCGCCGCGAGCGTGCCGCCCAGGATGAAGACGCCGTACAGGACGCGGTCCACCCGGATCCCGGCGGCGCGGGCGGCGTCGATGTTGCCGCCGATCGCGTACAGGGCGCGGCCGAGCCTGAGGTAGCCGAGGCCGAAGATGCCGGCGGCGAACAGCACGCCGGCGATCCAGATGGCGGCCGGCAGGCCGAGCCACATGGCGCTGCCCAGGTAGAGGATCGATTCGGGGAGCTGGAACAGCGTCTTGCCCTCGGTCGGCCCCTGGAGGAAGCCGTGCACGATGATCAGCATGGCCAGCGTGACGATGAACGCCGACAGCTGGAACCTGATGATCAGGAAACCGTTGAACGCCCCGATCGCGGCCCCGATGAGCAGCGCCAGCGGGATCACGAGCACGCCCGGCAGCCCGATGCCGAAGCCGCCGGCGGCGGCCGGGATCACCAGCATCACCGCGATGGCCGGCGCGGTGCCGACCGTGGACTCCAGCGACAGGTCGAACTTCCCGGCGATCAGGATCATCGACTCGGCCAGCACGAGCAGCGAGATCGCGGCCTGCTGCTGGAGCACGTTCGTGAGGTTGCCCGCGGTCAGGAAGGTCGGGTCGAGGAACGCGCCCACGATCAGCAGGAGCACGATCACCGGCACGAGCGTCAGGTCGCGGAACCTGGCCATCCTCAGCCGAGGGGCGGGTGCGGTCAAAGTCGTCACTCTTCCATGCCTTCCATCACGGCCACGAGCTCGTGGTCGGTCCAGCCACGTGGCACGTCCTTCACCACCCTGCCATGGAACATCACCAGCACCCTGTCGCAGATGCGCAGGTCGTCGAGCTCGTCGGAGACCACCACGGCGCCCGCGCCGCGCTCGACCGCGTCCTCGACGGCGCCGAGCAGGGCCTGCTTGGCCTTGACGTCCACGCCGGCGGTCGGGTTGATCACGACCAGCACGGTCGGGTCGTCCACGAGGGCCCGCGCGAAGACGACCTTCTGCGCGTTCCCGCCGGACAGGTCGCCGACGGGCTGGTCGGGGCCTTCGGTCTTGATGTCCAGCGCCGCGATCATCCGCTCCGCGGTGGCGCGCCGCCTGGCCGGGGAGACCAGGCCGTAGCGGCCCAGCTTGCGGGCGATCGGGAACGTGGCGTTCTCCCCGACCGACAGCAGCGGGACGAACCCCTCGTGGTGCCGGTCCTCGGGCACGAACCCGAGCCCGGCCCGTATGGCGGCGGGCACGTCGCCGGGCCGGACCCGGGTGCCGTTCACCTCGACGGTGCCGGTGTCGGGTTTGCGCAGCCCGACCAGCGTCTCGGCGAGGCCGACCTTGCCGCTGCTCGCGGACCCGGCCAGGCCGACGACTTCGCCCTCTTTGACGGAGATATCGATATCCGTGTAGCGGCCGGTGAGGCTGAGGCCCGTCCCTCGCAACACCACCCGCTCACCGGGAGTGTGCTCGCGCGCCTCGTAAGCCGCCGTGGCCTCCCCCGTCATCGCGGCCACCAGCTCGTCGTGCGGCAGGTCGGCGACCCGCCGGGTCGTGACGTGCCGGGCGTCGCGGAAGACGGTGACGCTCTGGCAGATCTCGTAGACCTCGTCGAGGTGGTGGGAGATGTACATCATCGTGACGCCCTGCTCGCGCAGCGACCGCATGCGCGCGAACAGCCGCTCGATGGCCGGGCCGTCGAGGCGGGCGGTCGGCTCGTCGAGGATGATGAAGCGCGCCCCGAACGACAGCGCGCGGGCGATCTCCACGAGCTGCCGCTGCTCCACGCTGAGGTCGCCGGCCAACGCCTGCGCGTCGACGTCCACCTCGTACGTGTCCAGCACCTCGCGCGCCCTGGCCCGCAGCCGGCGCCAGTTGATCCTGGCGTGGCCGTCGGACTGCCGGTTGAGGAACAGGTTCTCGGCGACGGTGAGCGCCGGGATGATCGTGGACTTCTGGTAGACGCAGGCCACCCGCTGCCGCCAGGCGTCACGGTCGGCCAGGGCGGGCGCGGCCTGCCCCGAGAACCGCACCTCGCCCTCGTCCGGCCGCTGCAGCCCGGTCAGGATCGACACGAGCGTCGACTTGCCCGCGCCGTTCCTGCCCACGAGCGCGTGCGTCTCACCCTCGGCGATCTCGATCTTCGCGCCGTTCAGCGCGGTGGTCGGGCCGAAGCGTTTGACCACGTTCCGGGCTTCGACGTGAATGTTCATCTACTTGACCTGGTTGCCCCAGAGGGCCTTGTCGTCCACGTTCTCCTTGGTCACCAGCGGCGCCGGGAGCTGGTCCTCCAGTCCGTTGGGGAGCTGGATGATCGTGCTGTCGTGGTCGGTCGGGCCTGGCTTGAACGTCTTGCCCTCCGCCGCGGCCTTGGCGTAGAAGAGGGCGTACTTGGCGTAAAGGTCGGCCGGCTGCGACACCGTCGCGTCGATGTCGCCCTTGCGGATCGCCTCGAACTCCTGAGGGATCCCGTCATTGGAGATCACGAAGATGTGCTTGGGGTCGTCCGGCGGGACCAGCAGGCCCTTCTGCTTGAGCACCTGCAACGTCGGCGCCAGGTGCACGCCGCCCGCGTGCATGTAGATGCCCTTGATGTCCGGGTTCTGCTCCAGGCGGGTCTGCAGCATGGACGCCGCCTTGCTGCCCTCCCAGTCGGTCGGCTCGCTGAACACCGTGATGCCGGGGAACTTCGCCTTCATGCACTCCAGGAACGCCTCCGACCTGTCACGGCCGTTGATCGAGCTGAGCGCACCCTGGAGCTGCACCACCTTGCCCTTGCCGCCGAGCTTCTCGCCGAGGAACTCGCACGCCTTCGTGCCGTACGCGCGGTTGTCCGCACGGACGACCATGTAGACCTTGCCCTTGTCCGGACGGGTGTCCACGGTGACGACCGGGATCTTCTTGTTCTCCAGCTGCTGGAGCGTGTTGGCGATGGCGCCGGTGTCCTGAGGGGCCATGACGATGACCTTCGCGCCCTGGCCGATCAGCGCCTGCACGTTGTTGACCAGCTTGGCCACGTCGTTCTGCGAGTTCGTGGCGGGCATGAGGTCCACCTTGAGCTCGCCGGCCATCTGCGGGACGTACTTGATGTAGGAGTTCCAGAAGTCGGAGTCGGCACGCGGATGGTCGATGCCGACCTTGCCGCCGCCGCTTCCTGCTCCCGTCGTGGTGCCTGAGCCACACGCGGTCACGACCGCCAAGAGGGCCGCTGCCGCGACCGCCCGTCCGAACTTCATTGGGGGGTACCTTCCTTAGTAGCGTGGCCCTCAGTTGGTGGGCCGGAGCCGTAGCCCCTGCATGCCGCCGTCCACCGCGAGCGCGGTGCCGGTGGTCGAGGCGGACTCGGGGCCGGCGAGGTAGGCGATCGCCGCGGCCACCTCCTCCGCGGTGACCAGGCGGCCCATCGGCTGCCTGGCGTTGAGCGCCGCCCGCTCCGCCTCCGGGTCGTCGGCCGCGGCCAGCAGCCTGCCCACCCACGGCGTGTCGGCGGTGCCCGGATTGACGCAGTTGACGCGAATGCCCTCACGGATGTGGTCCGCCGCCATCGCCAGCGTCAGCGACAGCACCGCGCCCTTCGTAGCGCTGTAGAGCGCCCGCTGCGGCAGCCCCGCGGTGGCCGCGATCGAGCACGTGTTCACGATCGCCGCGTGCTCCGACCTCCTCAGGTACGGCAGCGCCGCCCGCGCCACCCGGACCATGCCGAGCACGTTGACGTCGAACACCCGGTGCCACTCGCTGTCCGGGTTGTCCTCGATGGTGCCCTGCGCGCCGATGCCCGCGTTGTTCACCAGCACGTCGATGCCGCCCAGCCGCTCGGCCGCCTCGGCCACCGCCGCGCGTACCTGCGCGTCGTCGGTGACGTCGGCCTTGATGCCGATGAACGGCTCACCCGGCGGGTTGAGGTCGAGACAGGCCACCGTCATGCCGCGCCCGGCCAGCGCCCGCGCCGCCGCCAGCCCGATCCCGGACCCGCCGCCGGTCACCACCGCTTTCAGGCTCACGCCTCATCCCTCCAGACCTCGCCACCCGGATACGTGTGGGCGGCGATCGACTCCGCGTGCATTTCCGCGCTGAACCCCGGCCTCGACGGCGCCACGTACCGGCCGTCGCGGATCACCACCGGGTCCACGAAGTGCTCGTGCAGGTGGTCGACGTACTCGATCACGCGGCCCTCCATCGACCCCGTGACCGCCACGAAGTCGAACATCGACAGGTGCTGCACCAGCTCGCACAGCCCCACCCCGCCCGCGTGCGGGCACACCGGCACGCCGAACTTGGCCGCCAGCAGCAGGATCGCCAGGTTCTCGTTGACCCCGCCGACGCGGGCCGAGTCGATCTGCACGTACGAGATGGCCTCGGCCTGAAGGAGCTGCTTGAACACGATGCGGTTCTGGACGTGCTCGCCCGTCGCCACCGGCACCGGCGCGATGCCCCTGGCGATGGCGGCGTGCCCGAGCACGTCGTCGGGGCTCGTCGGCTCCTCCACCCAGTGCGGCCTGAACTCGCTCAGCGCGCCGACCCACTCGATGGCCGAGCCGACGTCCCAGCGCTGGTTCGCGTCGATCGCGATCGGGAAGTCGGGCCCGCACACCTCGCGCGCCACCCTGAACCGCCGCCGGTCGTCCTCCAGATCGGCGCCGACCTTCAGCTTGATCTGCCCGAACCCCTGCTCCAGCGCCTCCTTGCAGAGCCGCCGCAGCTTCTCGTCGTCGTAGCCGAGCCAGCCCGGAGACGTCGTGTACGCCGGATAGCCCTCCCGGACCAGCCGCTCGATCCGCTCGCCCTTGCCGGCCTCGTTCCGCCTCAGGATCTCAAGGGCCTCGTCCCTGGTCAGCGCGTCGCTCAGGTACCGGAAGTCGATCAGCTCGACGATCTCCTCCGGCGTCATCTCCGCCAGCAGCCGCCACAACGGCAGGCCCGCCCGCTTCGCCTTGAGGTCCCACAGGGCGTTGACCACGGCGGAGATCGCCATGTGCATGACGCCCTTCTCCGGGCCCAGCCAGCGCAGCTGCGAGTCGCCCACCATCTCGCGGTACAGGGCCCCGAGGTCCTCGACGTCCCTGCCCACCACGTACGGCTCCAGGGCGCTGATGGCCGTGGTCTGGATGTCGTTGCCGCGGCCGATCGTGAACGCGAAGCCGTGCCCCTCGTACCCGTCGTCCGTCCTGAGCACCACGTACGCGGCGGAGTAGTCGGGGTCGGGGTTCATCGCGTCGGAGCCGTCCAGCTCCCGCGAGGTCGGGAACCGCACGTCGTGCGTCTCCATTCCCACGATCCGGTACGACCCGCCCCGGCGATCCCCGCCGGCCGTGGAGGCGTCCATCGCCGCCGTCATGCCTGCCCCACCGTCTGCCGCTGCCGCCCCAGCCCTTCGATCTCCAGCTCCATCACGTCACCGGCCCGCAGGTACGGCTGCCCCGGCATGCCCATGGCGACACCCGCCGGCGTCCCGGTGTTGATCACGTCGCCGGGCTCCAGCACCATGAACTGGCTCAGGTACCGCACCACCTCGGCCACGTCGAAGATCATGTTCTTGGTGTCGCCGTCCTGCCGCAGCTCCCCGTTCACCCAGAGCCGCATCGGCAACGCCTGCGGATCACCTACCTCGTCGGCCGTCACCAGCCACGGGCCCAGCGGGTTGAACGTCTCGCACGACTTCCCCTTGTCCCACTGTCCGCCCCGCTCCAGCTGGAACTCCCGCTCGGAGACATCGTTGGAGATCGCGTACCCGGCGATCACGCCGAGCGCCTCCTCCCGGCTGCCGAGGTAACGGGCCTCCTGCCCGATGACCACGGCCAGCTCCACCTCCCAGTCGGTCTTCACGCTGCCCCGCGGCACGAGCACCTCGTCGTACGGACCGACCATCGTGTTGCCGGCCTTCATGAACACGACGGGCTCGGCCGGAACCGCGGCACCGGACTCGGCGGCGTGATCGCTGTAGTTCAGGCCGATGCAGACGATCTTCCCGGGCCGCGCGATCGGCGCCCCGACCCGCACCCCCTCGGCCTCGACGACCGGCAGATCACCGCGCTCCAGCGCCGCACGCACCCGCGCCACTCCCCCGGAGGCGAGGAAAGCCCCGTCGATCTCCGGTTCTCCGATGTCGCGCAGGTTACCGGCATCGTCCATGACCACCGGCCGCTCCTGGCCGGCGGGTCCCACTCGCAGCAGCTTCACACCGCATCCTTCTTATCTATACATCGGATGTCTCGTTTCAAGATGCTGGTGCTGCCGCGTGGCATGTGTCAAGGCCATCTCCCCGCATACCTCCGATCCCTGACCACGACAAACCCCCGCAAGCTCCCCCCGCCACCTCGTGAACCCACTTAACAACCCCGACCACCCCCTTTCACGCGACCGAAACCCCGTCCCCCAATACATCGGACCACAAACCCTCCTGACCCACCATCCCCTTCAACCCCACCACTCAGGTTCCTCATGCAGGGGTCGGAGGGCTGGGACTCACCACGGGAGTCGGGCGCGCCGAGGGACGGGAGCCGACAAGGCAAGGACGCCAGGCAGGAAGCCGTGAGACCGGGACCCGCGAGGCAGCCGCGCGCACACCAAGACCGCTCAGACAGAAGCCCAGGCAGCACCCCAAGCAGGAGCCCAAACAGGACTGAAGCGGGGGCGCAGACGGGGACAGGCACGAGCCACGGCGGTAAGACACGGAGGCGGGAGGTGCGGGCCGCCGCGCACGACGCAGAGGCCGGACACGGAGGCCGGAGGCACGACCGCCACACAGGACACAGAGGCGGGAGGACACGGAGGCAGGGAGGACGCGGACCGGCGGGAGGACATGGACCGGCGGGAGAGCATGGACCGGCGGGAGAACACGGACCCGCGACGAGGGCGACCTCGATGACCGAGGTTGGTGGGATAAGTGCAGGCCAGAGGCGATTTAGGGCAGAACTCATCAGGAACGATCGATGCCCGTCCTTGACGACCGTACAGCGCCGTAATAGAACACGTTTCAGATAGGCCTAACCAAGCGCTTGATCAAGAGGTGACCCGCGTGCACATCGACCTTGTCGACAGGGACATTTACGCGAACGCCGGCCCACCCCACGACCAGCTCGCCTGGCTACGCGCGCACTCCCCCATCCACTGGCACGAGGGCGACCCCGGGTTCTGGGCCGTGACGCGCTACGAGGACGTCGTGCACGTGTCACGGCACTCCGACCTCTTCTCCTCCCACCGTAAGCTCGCCCTCTTCGAAGACCTCCCCGAGGACCAGATCGCCCTCCAGCGCCTCATGATGCTCAACCAGGACCCGCCCGAGCACACGAGGCGCCGCTCGCTGGTCAACCGCGGCTTCACCCCCCGCACGATCGGCGCACTCGAACAGCACATCCGCGACATCTGCGACGACCTCCTCGACAAGCTGACCGGCGAGATCGACTTCGTCACCGAAGTCGCCGCGCCCCTGCCCCTCTACGTGATCTGCGAGCTGCTCGGCGCCCCGGCAACCGACCGCGACAAGCTGTTCAACTGGTCGAACCGCATGATCGGCTCCCAGGACCCCGACTACGCCGCCAGCCCCGAAGAGGGCTCCGGCGCCGCCATGGAGGTCTACGCCTACGCCAACCAGCTCGCCGCCCAGCGCAAGGCCAACCCCAAGAACGACATCGTCACCAAGCTCCTCCAGCCGGACGAGCACGGCGAAACTCTCAGCGAGGACGAGTTCGACCTCTTCGTCCTCCTCCTGGTGGTGGCCGGCAACGAGACCACCCGCAACGGGGCCTCCGGCGGCATGCTCGCGCTCTTCGAGCACCCCGACCAGTGGGCCCGGCTCGTCGCCGACCCGACCCTCGCGAAGACGGCCGCGGACGAGATCGTCCGCTGGGTCTCCCCCGTCAACCTCTTCAGACGCACCTCGACCACCGACCAGGTGCTGGGCGGCCAGGAGATCAAGGAGAACGACAAGGTCGTGGTCTTCTACTCCTCCGCCAACCGCGACTCCTCCGTCTTCCCCAACGCCGACACCTTCGACATCGGCCGCGACCCCAACCCCCACATCGGCTTCGGCGGGGGCGGGGCCCACTTCTGCCTGGGCAACCACCTCGCCAAGCTCGAACTCCGCGTCCTCTTCGAGCAACTGGCCCGCCGCCACCCCCGCCTCCGCCAGACAGGCGAGGCCCGACGCCTGCGCTCCAACTTCATCAACGGCATCAAGGAACTGCCCGTGACCATCGGCTGATCATCTGTCTGGTGCTCTGTTGAGGAGCACGAATGCGGGGCCACCTGTCCGACCCAAGGACTGTGAGTGATCGTCATCGTCGGTGGCGGGATCACGAACTCTCCGGGCGGCACGGCTAGGCAGGTCGACGGCACAGGTCGAGGAGGCGGTCAGCGCGACGGATGGGTGACTCGCGCCGAGAACCCACGTTGAAAGCGTGGTCTGACGGCGCGAGGCGAGGGCCGGGGCCGGCGACACGAGATCAGGGCGTGGGTCGGGGGGTGCGAGACAAGGGGACGGGACGAGGGCGTGCGTGAGTCTAGGGCGAGAGCGAGACGCGAGGACGAGACACGGCCCGAGGACACGGCCCGAGGACACGGCCCGTGGGTGCGGCCCGTGAGTGCGGGGCGAGGGAGGGTAAGCGGTAGCGGCGGCTGCGGCGGGCGGCGCGGATGCGGCTCAGGATGCGGATCGTGCGTTGCGGGCTCGGTTGCCAGCCGGATTCGATCAGGGCGTTCGCCACGTGTTGCAGGAGGTCGGCGATCTGGCCGGGGATGACGTCTCGGCGGACGGCGATCACGCGCCACCCACGCCGGCGCAGCTCCTCGCGGCGGTCTGTGTCGTGCTGCTGGTCGGCGGGTGACGTGTGGTGCTCCTGGCCGTCGTACTCCACGGCGACCTTGAACTCCTCCCAGCCCAGGTCGAGATAGGCGAACCGGTCATCGCCCAGGTCCACCCTGATCTGGGTGGTGGGTCTGGGGAGGCCCCCGTCGGTCAGGATGACTCTGAGCCAGCTCTCCCTCGGAGAGGCCGCGCCTCGGTCGACGAGGCTGAGGGTTTCCCGGAGGCCCCAGGTGTTGAGCGGACGGTGCCACAGCGCCTCGAGGTCCACGCCCCGGCGGGCGAACTGGTCGAGGGTGGCCACGGCAACCATGCGCGGCAGCCAGCGGGCGCAGTCGAGGGCCGTGCGGTCCATGGTGGTGAGACGAACGCCCTGGTGCTCGGTGATGTCCTCTTCGGGGAGAGGTGCCGGGTAGGTGACGCAGCCGGGGATCGCGAGATCACTCGGGGCGATCAACTCCACCGGCCACTCCTCCTCCGGCGTGGAGAGCGTTTTGACCCCCCAGATGTGGGCCGCCGTCTGACGGCAGACGACGGCCTCCGGCACTGCCCGGGTCGCCCGGCGGGCACGCTTCAGGAGGGAGAGCGATGCGGCAGGCGTGCCCGATGACGAACGCTGGGACGGCGAGTCGGGCGACGGCTGCGACGGCGAGGGCGGCCGAGGCTGGGACTGCGCGAACGAACGCGGGCGCGCCGAAGGCGGCGGCGCGGGTGCCAGGAGCGGAGGCGTCAGCGGCGAGGCAACGGGCGTGCCCCGCAGCGACGGCTGGGATGACGAGAGCGGCGGAGGCGAGGGCGGGGGTGGCGGAGGTGAGGGTGGGGGTGTCGGTGAGGTCATGGTGGGAGGGTGCCTCAGCCACGCTCAGCCGGCAGGCGCCGAACACGGTTCTGTGGATGAGGGAGCTTGTCCACAGACGAACGGGATGGCGCCCGCATGGTTCGGCCCCGGTTTCGCGCTCCACGCCGGGCCGGCTGCTTCGAAGGCGCGCCCCCTGAGAGATGTTCCGAAGGCGTGCCCTCCCTTGAAGATGCTGGGAGGACGCGCCCTCCCTTAGGGCGGCTCCGAGGGCGTGCCGTCCCGAAGGGATGCTCCGAAGGGCGTCCCCTCCCTGAAGGGCGAGAGTGACGAGAATCACAGGGCGGGGAGCGCTGCCCCGGCGAGGTCAGGGCCAGGAGCTGTCGTCGTGGGGGTCGCCGCCGTCCGTGAGGAGCCGCAGGTCGGCCTCCACCATCATGGCCACCAGTTCGTCGAACGACACCCGGGGCTCCCAGCCGAGCTGCGCCCGCGCCTTCTTCGGGTCGGCGCACAGCAGGTCGACCTCGGCGGGGCGGTGGAGGGTCTGGTCGGTGACGACGTACTGCTCCCAGTCCAGGCCGGCGGCGTCGAAGGCGGCCTGCACCAGTTCCCTGACCGACTTCATGCGGCCGGTGCCGATGACGTAGTCCTCGGGCTTGTCGGCCTGGAGCATCAGGTGCATGGCCTGGACGTAGTCGCCGGCGTAGCCCCAGTCGCGGCGGGCCTCCAGGTTGCCGAGCCGCAGCTCGGTGGCCAGGCCGAGCTTGATGCGGGCCACCCCGAGCGAGACCTTCCTGGTGACGAACTCGGCGCCGCGCCGCGGCGACTCGTGGTTGAACAGGATGCCGGACACGGCGAACATGCCGTACGACTCGCGGTAGTTCTGGGTGAGGAAGTGCCCGTACGCCTTGGCGACCCCGTACGGGGAGCGGGGGTGGAAGGCGGTGCGCTCGTTCTGGGGGGTTTCGGTGACCTGGCCGAACATCTCGGAGGAGGAAGCCTGATAAAAGCGGATTTGTCCCCCACCGCCCCCAGCAGAGCCCCCAGCGCCCCCAGCGCCCCCGCCGCCGCCGGCAGAGCTCCCAGCGCCGCCGCGCGACACGCCCGAGCACACCCGGATCGCCTCCAGCATGCGCAGCACGCCCATCCCGGTCACCTCGGCGGTGAGCTCGGCCTGCTCCCACGACATGGGCACGAACGAGATCGCTCCGAGGTTGTACACCTCGTCCGGCTGCACCCGTTCGACGGCGGAGATCAGCGACCCCTGGTCGAGGAGATCACCGCGCACCACGCGGACGTCGGCGAGCAGCTTGCGCATGCGCGACACGCGCGGGTTCGCCTGTCCCCGGGCCAGCCCCCAGACCTCGTACCCCTGCTGGAGCAGGTGCTCCGCCAGGTAGGAACCGTCCTGGCCGGTGATGCCGGTGATCAGAGCGCGCCTGGCCAAGGGGTCCTCCAACTATCGCCTGCCCTGTCCCTTTGAGACGGGAATGTACAGCTAAGCACCTCACAAGGACATCAGGCGACATAGAACACGTTCCACCGAACCACGCTCGGTTACAGCAATGTCGCAGTTCGCACGCCCTGCAACGGTCATTGTGAACAATTCCAGCCGACCTACCGAATGGTAGCCTTCTCGGACTAAGGTCATCTTTCACGGTACACGCCCGGATCCGGGCCCTACCGGCGGAGAAAGGGGTGTCCGTGCGGGAGCGAACGCTGCGGATCGCGCTTCTGTCCTACCGCAGCAAGCCCACCTGTGGCGGTCAGGGGGTCTACCTCCGCCATCTGAGCCGGGAGCTGGTCGCCCTGGGGCACCACGTGGAGGTGTTCTCCGGCCAGCCGTATCCCGAGCTGGACGAGGGCGTCATCCTCCGGAAGGTGCCCAGCCTCGACCTCTACCGCGACGAAGACCCGTTCAGAACGCCCAAGCTGCACGAATACCGCGACTGGATCGACTGGCTGGAAGTCGGCACCATGTGGACGGCCGGCTTCCCCGAGCCGCTGACGTTCACGCTGCGCGCCTACCGCGAGTTGAAGAAGCGCGTCGGCGACTTCGACGTCGTGCAGGACAACCAGACCCTCGGGTACGGCCTGCTCGGCATCCAGAAGCTGTTCCCCGTGGTCGGCACCATCCACCACCCGATCAGCGTCGACCGGCGCATCGAGCTGGAGGCCGCCGAGGGCGCCAAGAAGCTGACCATGCGCCGCTGGTACGGCTTCGTGAAGATGCAGTCGCGCGTCGCCCCCCGGCTGAGCCCGATCCTGACCGTCAGCGAGTCGTCGCTGGCCGACATCCACCGCGACTTCAACGTCCCCCAGGCGAACATGCGCCTGATCCCGCTCGGCGTCGACACCCGCTACTTCCACCCGCGCCCGGACAAGCCGAGGCGGAAGGGCTCGATCGTGGCGGTGGCCAGCGCCGACTCCCCCATGAAGGGCGTCGCGACGCTGCTGCGCGCGGTGGCGAAGCTGGCCACCGAGCGCGACGTGAACCTGACCGTCGTCAGCAAGCCCACGCCGGGCGGCCCCACCGAGCAGCTCGTGCAGGAGCTGTCGCTGCAGGACCGCGTGCGGTTCGTGCACGGCATCTCCGACGACGAGCTGGGCGAGCTGATCGCCACCTCGGAGATCTCGGTCGTGCCGTCCCTGTACGAGGGCTTCTCGCTGCCCGCCGTGGAGCACATGGCGTGCGGCACGCCGCTGGTCGCCAGCCGTACGGGCGCGCTGCCCGAGGTGGTCGGCGACGCGGCCGTCCAGGTGCCGCCGGGCGACCCGGAGGAGCTGGCCGCGGTGCTGCGCCGCCTGCACGACTCGCCGGAAGAGCGCGAGCGGGTGGGCAAGGCCGGATACGACCGGGTCATGGAGCGCTACACCTGGCACGTCGTGGCCAAGCGGACCGTCGAGGCGTACCACGAGGCCATCGAGAACCACAAGAGGAGAGTCTGACCAGTGCTGACGGTGGACTTCGCCCGGCTGCCGGTGGGCCCGGGCGTGCGCGTGCTCGACCTGGGCTGCGGCGGCGGCAGGCACGCCTTCGAGGCGCTGCGCCGGGGCGCGGACGTGGTCGCGTTCGACATGGACCAGTCGGAGCTGGACACCGTGGCGAACATGTTCACGGCCATGGACAAGGCGGGCGAGGTGCCCGACGGCGCCACCGGCGAGACGGTCCAGGGCACCGCGCTGGACATGCCGTTCGAGGACGGCAGCTTCGACCGCGTCATCGCGGCGGAGGTGCTGGAGCACATCCCCGACGACATGGCGGCCATGCGCGAGATCTTCCGGGTGCTGAAGCCGGGCGGCACGGCGGCCGTGACCGTGCCGGCCTTCCTGCCCGAGCGCATCTGCTGGGCACTGGACGAGGACTACCACACCGCTCCCGGCGGCCACGTCCGCATCTACACGCTGGCGGAGCTGTCGGCCAAGCTGAAGTCCACCGGCTTCGAGATCGGGCCGCACCACCACGCTCACGGCCTGCACGCGCCCTACTGGTGGATCAAGTGCGCGGTCGGCGTCAACAACGACGACCACCCGCTCGCCAAGGCGTACCACGAGCTGCTGGTCTGGGACATCATGAAGCGGCCCGCCGCCACCAGGATCGCCGAGGCCGTGCTCAACCCGATCATCGGCAAGAGCGTGGTCCTGTACGTCAAGAAGCCATGATCTCCCGCGAGGAGGTCGTCCGCACGGCCGAGAGCATCGCCGCGATCCAGCAGGACGACGGCGGCGTGCCCTGGCCGGAGGGCCACGTGGACGCGTGGAACCACGTCGAGTGCCTGATGGCGATGTCCGTGGCGGGTCTCGACGAGCCGGTGCGCCGCGGCTACGCCTGGCTGGCCCGCCACCAGCGCCCCGACGGCTCCTGGCCGAGCAAGATCGTCGATGGTGTGCCGTCGGAGTCGAACGGCGAGACGAACCACGCCGCCTACCTCGCCGTCGGCGTCTGGCACCACCACCTCGTCACCGGCGACCGGCGCTTCACCGAGGAGAGCTGGCCGATGGTCAAGGCCGCGCTCGACTACGTGGCGGGGCTGCAGACCGAGCGCGGCGAGATCGTCTGGGAGCGCGACGCGCACGGCACGGCCGCGACGTACGCGCTGCTGACCGGCTGCTCCTCCATCCACCAGGGGCTGCGCTGTGGCGTGCTGCTGGCCGAGCACCTGGGCGACCCGCAGCCGCACTGGGAGCTGGCCGCCGACCGGCTGGCGCACGTGCTGGCGGCCCACCCCGAGGCGTTCGCCGACAAGAGCCGCTACTCCATGGACTGGTACTACCCGGTGCTGGGCGGCGCGGTGCGCGGGCAGCAGGCGTTCGAGCTGCTGGAACGCGAGTGGGCCACGTTCGTGGTGCCGGGGCTGGGCATCCGGTGCGTCTCCGACCAGCCGTGGGTGACGGGGGCCGAGACGTGCGAGCTGGTGCTGGCGCTCGACGCGCTCGGCGACGGTGAGCGGGCCCGTACGCTCTTCGCCGACATGCAGCACCTGCGGCACGACGACGGCTCGTACTGGACGGGCTGGCAGTTCGCCAACCGCAAGCACTTCCCGCACGAGCGCTCCGGCTACACCGCCGCCGCGGTGGTCCTGGCGGCCGACGCGCTGCTCGGGCTCTCGCCGGGGGCCGGGCTGTTCCGCGACATCGTCGGGACGGCCGTGTTCGACCCGGAGGTGTGCGGCTGCGCCGCCGTACGGACGGAAGGGCTCTAAAAGCAGCGGAAGGGCTCTGAGGCGCCCGCACAACCGCTTTTGCGGGTTCTTTGCCCGCGACGTCCGGTGCGCCGCCGATGCGTCGCTCAGCGGGCTTACTAGCTTCTGAGTGACGTACGAGGCGTCTTCGGGGGAAGCGTGGGCGACACGGGCACACCATCGTTCTTGGACCAGGCCGGGACCGAGCCGACACTCTCGGAGATCAAGGGGCTGCGGCGGCTGCTCGCCAAGGGCCCGGAGGAGTCGGACCTGAGCCGGCGCAGGTTCCGGAACCGGAGCGGCACCGCACCGACGGTCTTCACGGCCTCCGAGCGTTCGTACGTGTTCGGCTACAACGCGGTGGTGTCACGAGAAGCCGAGAAGATCGAGGAGCTGCGGGAGGACCAGCGCCCCTTCGCCTACGAGGGGGCCGCGGCGGCCTGCACGGTCCTCGACCTGCTCACCCTGACCCGGGGCCGGCGCCTTCACGAGCTACTGGCCGGCCCCGCCCGGCATCACCGCCACGCCGCCTACCTGGGCGCCGGCCGCGGCTACGCGTTGCTGCGGCTGCGCCCGGCGCAGGGCGCGCGCCGGGCGCATCCGCTGCTGCGGTGGCTGGCCGTGGACGGGTTCGGCTTCCAGTGGAGCCTGGCCAGGGCCGACCGCATGGTGGGCGAGCGGACGATGCCGGACCTGCTGACGCGGGCGCACTGCGCGGTGTTCGACCAGGGGCTGGGGCGGCTGCTGTGGTACCACGAGGGGGGCGCGCCCGAGGACGTCTCGGCGCGGATCGGGGCGTATCCGATCCCGCGGCGGGCCGACCTGTGGAGCGGGGTGGGGTTCGCGGCGGCGTACACGGGCGGCGCGGAGTCCGAGGAGCTGTGGTGGCTGACCGAGCGCGCCGGGGCGGACGGGTTCCGCGCGTACCTGGCGCAGGGGTGCGCGTTCGCGGTGGCGGCGCGGCTGCGTTCGGGAGCGCCGCCGGAGCACGTGGCGCGGGCGGCGGCGATCCTGGCGGGCACGGACCCCGAGGAGGCGGCCTCGTGGACGGACCGGGCGCTGATCGCGCTCGGCCACGAGGCGCACACACATGAGGACTTCCGGAGCTGGCAGTCGCAGATCCGCCGCTCCTGGACGCGCCGCCACCACTACTGAGCGCCCAGCCTGCCCGAGCGGGTGCGGGCCCTGGCTCCCGGCGGGGTGGACGCTGTGTTCGACTGTGCGGGCGGCTCGCTGCCCGACCTCATCGCGATCGCCGGCGACCCGTCCCGGGTGGTGACGATCGCGCCCAACCGTGACGCGGCGGCCCTCGGCGTGCACATGTCGCACGGCGTGCCGGGCGGGGACGCGGCCGCCGGCTCGGCGGCCGACCCGCTGGCGGTGCACGGCCTGGCCATCGCGGCCGATCTCGCCGCGCGGGGGCGGCTGCGGGTGCCGGTCGCGGCGGCGTTCCCGCTCACCGAGGCCGCGGCCGCGCACGAGCTGAGCGAGCGCCGCCACGCGCCGGGCAGGATCGTCCTGGTGAACTGATCAGATACGGAACTGATCAGATACGGAACTGATCAGATGCCGGGCCGGACGCGCTCCAGGACGCGCAGCGAGCCGGTGACCGCCACCTCGTCGAACGCGCCGGAGTCAAGCGCCCGCCGGTAGACCCGGTACGGCGCCTGACCGCCGTCGGCCGGGTCGGGGAAGACGTCGTGGAAGACCAGCGCCCCGCCGCCCAGCACGTGCGGCGCCCAGCCCTCGTAGTCGCGGGTCACCGGCTCCTCGGAGTGGCCGCCGTCGATGAACAGCATGCCCAGCGGCGTGTTCCAGAGCGCGGCGACGCGCTCCGACCTGCCGACGATCGCGATCACCTCCTCCTCCAGCCCGGCGGCGGCGATCGTGGCGCGGAACGTCGGCAGGGAGTCCATCTTCCCGAACCGGGGGTCCATCAGCGTGGGGTCGTGGTGGGCCCAGCCGGGCTGGATCTCCTCCGAGCCCCGGTGGTGGTCCACCGTGACGACGACGGACCCGCTCTGCCGGGCGGCCGCGCCCAGGTAGATGGCCGACTTGCCGCAGTAGGTGCCGATCTCGCAGATGGGGCCGAGCTTGCCGTAGCGGCAGGCGGCCTCGAACAGGGCGAGGCCCTCTTCCGGCGGCATGAATCCCTTGGCGTGCTTCGCCGCGTAAAGCAGCTCTGACGGCATCGTCATAGCCCTGAACCCTAGCCGAACCGAACAACATTCCAACCGGCTCTTGCCGGGCCGATCTGGAACCTGTTCTACTTGGCAGCGTGAATCAGCGCGCTCGCATCGCCATGCCGGACGACGAGGTCACCGCCTTCCTGGAGGGCTCGCGCAAGCTGCAGCTCGCCACCATCAACCCGGACGGCACCCCCCACCTCGTGACCATGTTCTACGGCCTGGACGAGGGCCGCATCGCCTTCTGGACCTACGCCAAGGCGCAGAAGACCCGCAACCTGGCCCGCGACCCCCGCGTGAGCTGCCTCGTGGAGGCCGGCGAGGACTACGCCGAGCTGCGCGGCGTCCTGCTGTACGGCACGGCCGCCCGAGTGGACGACCGCGACCGGGTCCTGTCCATCGGCCTGGCGATCGCGCGCCGGATGACTCCTGGCGTACCCGACGAGCTGCTGCTCCCGTACGTGGAGAAAACCGGCGCCAAGCGGGTTGCGTACGTCGTCGAGCGCACGAAAGTGGTCTCATGGGACCACAGGAGGCTCACATGAAGGTCAAGGTGGACGAGCTGGTCTGCGAGGCCAACGCCGTGTGCATGGGGCTCGCGCCGGAAGTGTTCGAGGTGGACGACGACGACCAGCTCCACATCCTGCTGCCCGAACCACCCCCCGAGTTGCAGGACCGCGTCCGCCACGCGGTCAGGTCCTGCCCGAAAGCCGCTCTGTCCCTCGAGGAATAGCCCGCAGGCAACACGAGGAGGAACCCCCATGCGCGCCGCGATCCTGCACGCCGTAGGCAACGACAAGCTCGACATCCGCGACGACGTGACCCTGGCCCCGGTGGGGCCGGCGGACGTACGCGTCCGGATCAGGGCGACGGGCGTCTGCCACTCCGACCTGTCGGCCATGACCGGCGTGCTGCCCCAGCCCGTGCCGCTCATCCTCGGCCACGAGGGCGCGGGTGAGGTGGTCGAGGTGGGCGAGCACGTCACGTCGGTCAAGCCGGGCGACCACGTCGTCATCAGCTGGCGCCCGGCGTGCCAGGAGTGCGAGCTGTGCGTGGGCGGCCAGCCGTTCCTGTGCATGAAGTACGTCGTCGAGTCCTTCACCAAGGGCAACTTCCGGCTCGGCGACGGCTCCACGGTGTTCGGGATGGCCGGGTGCGGCACCTGGGCCGAGGAGATCGTCGTGCCGTGGCAGGGCGCGATCAAGATCGACGACGACGTGTCGTGGGAGGCGGCGGCGCTGATCGGCTGCGGCATCACGACCGGCGTCGGCGCGGTGCTCAACACCGCGAAGGTGCGGCCCGGCTCGACCGTCGCGGTGGTCGGCTGCGGCGGCGTCGGCCTGTCCGTCATCCAGGGGGCGCGGGTCTCCGGGGCCCGCACGATCCTGGCGGTGGACCCGCTGGAGTCCAAGCACGAGCTGGCCAGGAAGGTCGGGGCCACGCACGCGGTCACCCCCGAGCAGGTGCCGGGCGCGCTGGCCGAGCTCACCGGCGGCGCCGGCTTCGACTACGCCTTCGAGGTGGTCGGCAAGTCGGCCACCATCCAGGCCACGTGGCAGCTCGCCCGGCAGGGCGGCGACGTGATCGTCGTCGGCGCCGGCGCGATGGACGACACGGTCTCCATCTCCGCCTTCAGCCTGCTGTTCGAGGGCAAGAACCTGCTGTCCAGCCTGTACGGCGAGGCCGACGTCCGGCACGACTTCCCGTACTTCGCCAAGCTCCACAAGTCCGGCCTGCTGGACCTGGAGTCGATGATCAGCGCCCGCATCCGCCTGACCGACCTGAACGACGCGGTCGCGGCGCTCAAGGGCGGCGAGGTGCTGCGCCAGATCGTCCTGATGGACTGACGGCAGCGGGGCCGCCCCCGCGAAGGGGCGGCCCCGCCAGCCGCTACTCGGTGGAGAAGGCGGCGTCGAAGGCCGTCGCCGGCGGGGTGATGGAGTTCAGCTTGCGGATGTAGCCGAGCGCCTCCTTGGCCCCGTCGAGCCGGTCCATCCCGGCGTCCTCCCACTCGATCGAGATCGGGCCTTCGTAGCCGATCGCGTTGAGCGCGCGGAAGCAGTCCTCCCACGGCACGTCGCCGCGGCCGGTCGAGACGAAGTCCCAGCCCCGGCGCATGTCGGCCCACGGCAGGTGCGACGACAGGCGGCCCTTGCGGCCGTCGCCGACCCGCACGCGGGTGTCCTTGCAGTCGACGTGGTAGATGCGGTCGGCGAAGTCGAGGATGAACCCGACCGGGTCGAGGTCCTGCCACACCATGTGGGACGGGTCCCAGTTGAGGCCGAACGCGGGCCGGTGGCCGATGGCCTCCAGCGTGCGCACGGTGGTGTGGTAGTCGTAGGCGATCTCGCTCGGGTGCACCTCGTGGGCGAAGCGCACGCCCACCTCGTCGAAGACGTCGAGGATCGGGTTCCAGCGGTCGGCGAAGTCCTGGTACCCGGCCTCGATCATCGAGGCGGGCACCGGCGGGAACATCGCCACCGTGTGCCAGATCGAGGAGCCCGTGAAGCCCACCACGGTGTCCACGCCGAGCAGCGCGGCGGCGCGGGCGGTGTTCTTCATCTCCTCGGCCGCGGCCTGGCGCACCGACTCGGGGTCGCCGTTGCCCCAGATGCGGGCCGGGAGGATGGCCTTGTGCCGCTCGTCGATGGGGTGGTCGCAGACGGCCTGGCCGACCAGGTGGTTGGAGATCGTCCAGACCTTCAGGCCGTGCTTGTCGAGCTGGGCGCGCTTCTGCTCCACGTACGAGGGGTCCGCCACGGCCTGCGCCACGTCGAAGTGATCGCCCGAGCAGGCGATCTCCAGGCCGTCGTAGCCCCACTCGGAGGCCAGCCTGCACACCTCCTCGAACGGCAGGTCGGCCCACTGTCCGGTGAACAGTGTGACGGGTCGCATCAGTCCTCCACGTTCGTGTAGCGGCTGCCGTCAGCCGCGCTGCGCTCGACCGCCTCCAGCACGCGCTGCACCCGCAGCCCGTCGGCGAACGACGGCGACGGGTCGGCGCCCGTGGCGACCGCTTCCAGGAAGTCCTTGATCTCGTGGGTGAAGGTGTGCTCGTAGCCGAGGCCGTGGCCGGGCGGCCACCAGGCGCCGACGTACGGGTGGTCGGGCTCGGTGACCAGGATCCGCTCGAAGCCGCCGCCGTTCGCGCTGAACCACAGCTCGTTCATGGCCTCGAAGTCGAAGGCGAGGCTGCCGAGCGAGCCGTTGATCTCGAGGCGCATGGCGTTCTTGCGCCCGTTGGCGAAGCGGGTCGCCTCGAACGAGGCCACCGCGCCGCCCGACATGCGGCCGATGAACAGTGCCGCGTCGTCGACCGTCACCTCGCCCCTGGCGCTGGACCCGGTGGCGCCGAGCCCGGCGGACTCGGTCGCCAGCGGGCGCTCCTTGATGAACGTCTCGGTCAGGGCCGACACGCCCACGACGTTCTGGCCGGTGACGAACTGGGCGGCGTCGACGATGTGCGCGCCGATGTCGCCGAGCGCGCCCGAGCCCGCCTTGTCCTTCTGCAGCCGCCAGACCAGCGGGAACTCCGGGTCGACGATCCAGTCCTGCAAGTACTGTGCCCGGACGTGCCTGATCTCGCCGATCCGGCCCTCCTCGACGTACCGGCGGGCCAGCGCGATCGCGGGCACCCGCCGGTAGTTGAAGGCCACCATGCTCTTGCCCGTCGCCGCGGCGGCCGCCGCCACCATGGCCTCGGCCTCGGCGACGGTGTTGGCCAGCGGTTTCTCGCAGATCACGTGCTTGCCGGCCTGCAACGCGGCGATGGCGATCTCGGCGTGCGAGTCACCGGGCGTGCAGATGTCGACGATCTGCACGTCGTCGCGCTTGACCAGCTCTCTCCAGTCCGTCTCGATGTCGGCCCAGCCGAGCTGCGCGGCGGCCGCCTCGGTGCGCTCCTTCGACCGGCCGGAGAGCACCGCCATGCGCGGCGCCACCGGCAGGTCGAAGAACGCTCCGACGCTGCGCCAGGCCTGGGAGTGGACACGGCCCATGAAGGCGTAGCCGACCATGCCCACGCCGATGGTGGTTCTGTCTGACATGCAACCCCCGATCAGGATCAGGATTCGAAGCCGAGTGCCAGGTACTTCTCGACGTTCTCCTTGGTAATGGTCTCGGACGCGAGCGTGATGGACTGGGGAACCGTGTTCTCCACCAGATCACTCATGCCCTTCCCCTGTGCTATCAGACGCGCCAGCTTGATCGCCGAGGAGGCCATGGTCGGCGAGTAGGTGACGGTGGCCTTCAGCACGGAGTTGCCCGACTGGATCTCGCGCATCGCGTTCAGCGAGCCGGCGCCGCCGACCATGATGAACTCGTTGCGGCTGGCTTCCTTGATGGCCGCCAGCACGCCGACGCCCTGGTCGTCGTCGTGGTTCCACATCGCGTCGATCTTCTTGTGCGCCTGCAGCAGCGACGTGGCGACCTCGTTGCCGGTCTCCACGGTGAACTGGGCGTCCTGCTTGGCCGTCACGCTGAACCCGTACGTCTTCAGCGCGTCGGCGAAGCCCTTGCTGCGGTCCTGCGTCAGCGGCAGCGTGGCGATGCCCTGGATCTCGACGATGACGGGGTTCGAGACGCCCTTGTCCTTGAGCTGCTTGCCGATGTAGTGGCCGGCGGCCACGCCCATGCCGTAGTTGTCGCCGCCGACCCACGTGCGGTAGGCGAGCTTGTCCGGGAAGATCCGGTCGAGGTTGACGACCGGGATGCCCGCCTCCGTGGCCTGCAGCGCGACCTGGTTGAGCTGCTGGCCGTCGTTCGGCAGGATCACCAGGGCGTTCACCTTGGCCTGGATGAGCGTCTCCACGGCGGAGATCTGCTGGTTGATGTCATTGGTCGGCTCGACCGGCTTGAAGTCGATGTCGGTGTACTGCTTCGCGGTGGCCTCGGCGTTCTTGGCGATCGCCGCGATCCAGCCGTGGTCGGCCGCGGGGGCCGAGAAGCCGATCGTCACCTTCGTGCCCGGCTGGTCGTTGCCGCCACTCGCCTGGGCGGGGGCGGGGGCCGCGCTGGTGGGGCTCGACGCGGCGGGCTCGTTGCTGGTGCAGCCCGCCGCCAGCAGCGCGGCCCCGCCGAGTCCGCCGATGAGGAATCCCCGGCGCGCGACGTTGTCACTCATGGTGCTCTCTCCTTCAGATTCCGCCGCTGGAGAAGGACGGCGACGACGATGATCAGGCCCTTGGCGATCAGCTGGTCGCTGGTGTTGAGCCCGTTGAGGATGAAGAGGTTGGTGATGAGGGTGAAGATCAGCAGGCCCAGGATGGAGCCGACGATCGTGCCGCGGCCTCCGGTGAGCAGCGTGCCGCCGATGATGACGGCGGCGATGGCGTCCAGCTCGTACAGGTCGCCGTGGGTGGACGAGCCCGTCGTGGTGCGCGCCATGATGAGGATGGCCGCGATGCCGCAGCACAGGCCCGACAGCGCGTACAGCAGCATGGTGTGCCTGCGTACGTCGATGCCGGCCAGGCGGGCGGCCTCGGGGTTGCCGCCGACCGCGTACGTGCGCCGCCCGAACGTCGTGCGGTTGAGCACGATCCAGCCCAGCACCACGACCAGCGCGAAGATGTAGACGAGCAGCGGGATGCCGAGCAGCCGCGTCGTCGACAGGTCCACGAGGGCCGAGTTGTCGGCCTGGATGAGCTGGGTCTTGCGGTCCGACATGCGTTGCGCGAGCCCTCGCGCGGCCACCAGCATGGCCAGCGTGGCGATGAACGGCACCAACCGCCCGTAGGCGATCAGCCAGCCGTTGACCAGCCCCGCTCCGGTGCCGACGAGGATCGCGCAGATCGCCATGACGACCGGCCCGTACGACTGCGTGGCCACGGTCGTGGCCCACACGCTGGCCAGCGCCATGACCGCGCCGACCGACAGGTCGATGCCGCCGCCGATGATGACGAACGTGGCCCCGACCGTGATCACGCCGATCGTGGCCGCCAGCGACAGGATGCTGACGAGGTTCGAGGTGGTCAGGAAGTTGTCGGGCCGGGTGATCAGGCCGACGACGACCAGCAGTGCCAGCGCGCCGACCAGGCCGAGATGCCGCATCTCGCCGACGCCGCGGATGGACGGCAGCGCCGGTACGGCCTTCGTCGTGGGCTCGCCCATCACGCGGCCCTCCCATTCATGATCATGTCCAGTACGCGGTGCTCGTCCAGCTCAGTCGCCTCTCCCTCATGGATGACCGCGCCCTCGCGCAGCACCAGCACGCGATCGGCCAGCCCCAGCACCTCGGGCACCTCGCTGGAGACCAGCAGCACCCCGATGCCCTGCTTGGCCAGGTCGTGGATGACGGCGTACAGCTCGGCCCTGGCTCCCACGTCCACGCCGCGGGTGGGCTCGTCGAGCAGCAGCAGCTTGCGCCCGCCGAGCAGCCAGCGGGCGAGCACGGCCTTCTGCTGGTTGCCGCCCGACAGGGTCCTGATCGGGCGTTCGGGGTCGGGCGGGCGGATGTCCAGCATCTCGGACAGTCGTTTGGCCTCGTCCCGCTCCCGTTTGCGGTCGATCCAGCCGAACCTGGCGAACCCCGGCAGGGTGCCCAGCGTGATGTTGGCCGTGACGCTCTGGTCGAGGAGCAGGGCCTGCGCCTTGCGTTCCTCGGGGGCCAGGCCCATGCCGCTCCTGACGGTGCCGACCACGCCGCGGCGCACCTGGCGGCCGTCGAGCAGGACGCGGCCCGTGTGGGGGCGGGCGCCGTAGACGGCCTCCAGGATCTCCGAGCGGCCCGAGCCGACCAGCCCGGCCAGGCCGACGATCTCGCCCGCCCGGACGCTGAACGAGACGTCCTTGAAGACGCCCGGCGAGCTCAGGTTCTCGACGCGGAGCACCTCCTCGCCGAACTCGCGGCCGCCCCTGGGCGGGAAGACGTACTCGACGTTCCTGCCGGTCATGAGCGAGACGATCTGGGTGGTGGGCGTGTCGCGGGCGGGCAGCCCGACCGCGACCGTGCGGCCGTCCTTGAGCACGGTGACGCGGTCGCCGATCTCACGGATCTCCTCCAGCCGGTGGGAGATGTAGACCACGGCCACGCCCTGGGCGGTCAGCTCGCGGATGATGCGGAAGAGGTTGTCGACCTCGTCGTGGGCGAGCGCGGCCGACGGCTCGTCCATGATGATCAGCTTCGCCTCGTGGGAGAGCGCGCGGGCCATGGAGACGACCTGCTTGGCCGCCGGTGACAGCCGCCCCACCTCGGTGGAAGGGCGGATCTCCGGATGGCCGAGGCGCTCCAGCACCTCGCGGGCGGCCCGCCGGCCCGCCGCCCTGTTGACGAAGCCGAGGCGGGCGTGCTCGTGGCCGAGGAAGATGTTCTCGGCCACGCTGAGGCCGTCCACCAGATCCAGCTCCTGGTAGATGGTGGCGAAGCCGAGCTTGATGGCGTCGATGGGGCTGCCGGGGCGCACCTCCGCCCCGTTGAACGAGATCGTGCCCTCGTCCGGCTGGTGAACTCCGGCCAGCACCTTGATCAGGGTGGATTTGCCGGCGCCGTTCTGGCCGAGCAGGCAGTGAACCTCGCCCGCCCGCACGTCCAGATCGACCCCGTCCAGCGCGCGCACGCCGGGGAACTGCTTGACGATGCCCTTCATGACCAGCATCGGGAGGTCCCTTTCAGGCGTTGACGATGCGGTTGATGTTGTCGGGTGACAGGTAGTGCTCGATGGCGAGGATCCCGGCGCCGAGCGCGGCGGCGTTGATCCCCGTACGGCTCGGCGTGATCGACAGGTGGTGCGTGGCCAGCGGGAGCGACCTGCGGTAGACCGTCTCCCTGATCCCTGCCAGCAGGTGCTCGTGCACCCGTGACAGCGCGCCGCCGATCACGATGACCTCGGGGTTGAAGAAGTTGACCAGGCTGGCCAGCACCTCGCCGATGAGCCGGCCGGCCTCCCTGACCAGGCGCAGCGCCTGGGTGTTTCCTGATTGGACGAGTGCCACGACGTCGGCGCCGGTCTCGGCCGGAAGGCCCAGCTCGGTCAGCCGCCGCGCGATGGCGGCGCCGCCGGCCACGGCTTCCAGGCAGGCGCTGTTGCCGCACCGGCAGCCGGCGTCCTCGTGGCCGCTGACCCGGATGTGGCCGATGTCGCCGGCGGAGCCCTGCGCGCCTCTGTGCAGGGTGCCGGCGGCCATGATGCCGCAGCCGATGCCGGTGCCGACCTTGACGAACAGCAGGTGCTTGGTGTCGGCGAAGGCGCCCCGGTGCTCGCCCAGCGCCATCACGTTGACGTCGTTGTCGACCAGCACCTCGACACCCTCGAAGTACTCGGGGATGGGGTAGTCGTTCCAGCCGGGCATGATCGGCGGGTTGTTCGGCCGCCCGGTCGCGAACTCCACCGGCCCCGGCACGCCGATCCCGATGGCCCGCAGCGCGGCCCTGGGCCGGCCCGCCTGGCCGAGCAGGTGGTCGAGCCGCTGGTCCACGTGGGCGAGCACCTTTTCCGGGCCCTCGCCGATCAGCAGCGCGTCCTCGCACTCGGCCAGCACATTGCCCGAGATGTCCATGAGGGCCACCCGGCAGTGGGTGGCGCCCAGGTCCACGCCCGCGAAGGCGTGGTCCTCGGTGTGCAGGCGAAGCTGGCGCGGCGGGCGGCCACCGGTCGACTCGCCGCTCTCGGTCTCCTCGACCAGGCCGCGCTCGATCAGCGCGTCCACGCGCTGGGAGATCGTCGAGCGGGCCAGGCCGGTGAGCCTCGCCAGATCGGATCGGGTCGTCGCGGAGCCCGCGCTGATCAGCGTCAGCACGTCGCCGGCGGAGCCCGGCTGGGGGGTCATGCCGCGACAATAAGATCACCGATGGGGCAAATCAAGAGCGGAGATCGACCAAACTCCCCCAACTTCCGCCGAAGATCGAACAAAGGCCGGTTTTAGCCCAGAAAAGCCGACATTTCGGTACTTACCCAGGTATGCGGAAGCGCCGACCCCCGAACCGGGAGCCGGCGCTTCGAACATGGCCGCCGGTCGCCGCGATCAGCCGGAGCGGCCGGGCGTGGCGGTCAGCCGGGCGTGGCGGTCAGCCGGGCGTGGCGGTCAGCCGGGCGTGGCGGTCAGCCGGGCGTGGCGGTCAGCCGGGCGTGGCGGTCAGAGCATCGACTTCATGGAGTCGGCCGCCGTCAGCACGTAAGGCTGCTCGGTCATGACCGCCCCCCAGTTGTCCGCGATCGCCTCGGGCGTCAGGTCGTCGCTCTTCCACCCCGGCCCCTCGGCCACGAACACCCGCGCCACCTTGCCGCCCCCGACCGTGAACACCTCGCCGGTCGCCTCGCACGACTCGTGCACGAGGTAGGCGACCAGCGCGCTGACCCGCTCGGGCGTGAACTTGGCCTCGAACTCGGCCGGCAGCAGCGCCTCGGTCATCCGCGTCCAGGCGACGGGGGCGATCGCGTTGGCCTTGATGCCGTTACGCGCCCCCTCGATCCCGAGCGTCTTGGTCAGGCCCACCAGGCCCATCTTGGCCGTGGAGTAGTTGGCCTGGCCGAAGTTGCCGAACAGGCCGGCGGGGCTGGAGGTGTTGACGACGCGGCCGTAGCCGGCCGCCTTCATCAGCGGGTAGGCGGCCTGGCTGACGAGGTAGGAGCCGCGTACGTGCACGGCCAGCACCGCGTCGAACTCCTCGACCGTCATCTTCCCGAACGACTTGTCGCGCAGGATGCCCGCGTTGTTGACGACGATGTCGACCTTGCCGAACGCGTCCACCGCGGCCTGGACGATGGCGTGGGCGCCTTCGGGGGTGGCGACGTCGTCGGCGTTGGCGACGGCCTGGCCGCCGTTCTTCGTGATGAGGTCGGCCACCTCGGCCGCGGGGCCGGTCGAGGCGCCGGTGCCGTCGAGCGCGCCGCCGAGGTCGTTGACGACGACCTTGGCGCCCCGCTCGGCGAGCAGGAGCGCGTGCGACCTGCCCAGGCCGTGCCCGGCCCCCGTGATGATCGCGACCCTGTCATCGAACCGAAGCATCGAACCTCCCGAGCCGAGGAGAACAAAATTCTGGTCACCTGTACGATAGCCGCCTCAGGGCAGCCGCCACAGGTCCGGCTCGCCCGCTTCCCTGACCACCCGCCCCTTGGCCTCCAGCCACGCCAGATGAGCCAGCGTCTCGTTGTTGGCCGAGCGCCGCATGAACGGCGGGATCGTCTCCCACGGCCGCGACCACGTCAGCCGGGTGGCCACGTCCCAGCAGTTGGCGGCGCCGGCCGCGCCGACCACCTGCTCGATCTCCGCGAGGCGGGCGTCGTGGTGCGCCAGCACCGTCTCCACCCGCTCGGCCAGCTCCAGGAACCGGTACTCGTGCGCGGGCAGCACCTCCTCGACCTCCAGCTTGCGCACGGCGTCCAGGGAGTCGAGGTAGTCGGCCAGCGGGTTCGGCCCCGACTGCGGGTGCACGGCCACGATGGGCGTGATCCGCGCCAGGACGTGGTCACCGGAGAACAGCACCTTGCGCTCCGGCGAGACGAAGCACAGGTGACCCGGCGAGTGGCCGGGCGTCCAGATGGCCCGCAGGTCCCAGCCCGGCAGGCCGAGGTCGTCGCCGTCCTCCACCAGCCGGTCCGGCCTGGCCATCGAGACCATGTGCCTGATCATCATCGAGGCGCCGGCCAGCTCGTCCAGCGTCAGGTCAGGGACGCCGCAGCGGCGCAGTAGCGCCCGCTCCCGCTGGACGAGGGAGTCGATGGCGTCGTCGTCGTAACGCTCGCGGACCAGGCGGGCGTCGGCGGGGTGCAGCGCGATCCAGGCGCCGGAGCTGTCCCTGATGCGGCCCGCCAGGCCGTAGTGGTCGGGGTGGATGTGGGTGACCAGGACGCCCTTGACGTCCGTGATCGCGTACCCGGCCACGCCCAGGCCCGCCACGAGCGCGTCGTAGGCCTCGTCGGTGTTCCACCCGGCGTCGATGATGGCCACGCCGTCGGGCAGCTCCAGCACGTAGACGAGCACGTACCGGAGAGGGTTGATCGGGATCGGGACGGGAACGGACCACAGGCCGGGACGCACCCGCTCGACTTCGGGGAACGTCCCGCCGACCCACGCCTCCCGCTGGGCGGGGTTGGCGGGGGTCACTACGAATTTCGCCACGACCCGAATATAGTTCTGCGTCCGAATCATGTTCTACTTGGGGCATGAAGCTGAGCCGCGAGATCAACGATGATGGCCGCTTCGTCCGGCAGCCGAACCGTTTCACGGATCGGCTCGGCCCACCCGAGCCCGGCCGCTACCGGGTCTACGCGTCCTACGCCTGCCCGTGGGCGCAGCGCGTACTGATCGTCCGTAAGCTCCTGGGCCTGGAAGACCTGCTGGACGTCACGATCGTCGACCCCATCCGCGACGAGAAGGGCTGGCGTGTCCCCGGTGGCGACCCGGAGTACCTGTCGGAGCTCTACCACGCCACCGACCCCGGCTACACGGGCCGCTACACCGTCCCCTGCGTCTGGGACACCCAGGAGAAGCGGATCGTCACCAACGACTTCCCGCAGATCACGCTCGACCTGGAGACGACGTGGGGCACCTCGCCCAACCTCTATCCCGAACGCCTGCGCCCCGACATCGACATCATGAACGACCGCCTCTACCACGGGCTCAACAACGCGGTCTACGAGGCGGGCTTCTCCCGTGACCAGCAGGTCTACGAGGAGGCGGTGGCCCGGGTGTTCACCACCCTCGACTTCCTGGAGGTGCGGCTGGCCGAGTCGGAGTTCCTGTTCGACACGCTCACCGACAGCGACGTGCGCCTCTACACGACGCTGGCCAGGTTCGACGCCGTCTACTACGGGCACTTCAAGTGCTCGGTGCGGCGGCTGGTCGACTATCCGGCGCTGTGGGCGTACGCGCGCCGCCTGTACGCCATCCCGGCCTTCCGCGAGACCACCGACTTCGACCAGATCAAGCGCCACTACTACATCACCCAGACCACCATCAACCCGAGCCGGATCGTGCCGGTAGGGCCGGAGCTGGACTGGAGCCTGTAGGCGCGGGCATCCGCACGAACAGCAGCGCCGAGACCAGCATCACGGCGGCCGCGACGGACCAGGCGGCGGCGAGGCCCGCCTGGGTGGCCAGCGAGCCGAGCGTGAGGTTGGCCGCGATGCCCCCCGACTGCAGGGACAACGAGCTGGTGGAGGTGACGGTCGTGCGCTCGGCGGAGCCGACCGCGTTGTGGGTCAGCTCCAGGCAGAGCACGCCCGTCACCGCGACGCCGACGAAGAGCACGACGTAGGCGAGCCCGGCGCTCAGCAGGCCGGGCAGACCGGCCAGCCCCGCCGTCGCGGCCAGCGCGCCGACGGCGAGCGCGGTCAGCGCCGTGCCCGCGATCGCGCCCCTGGCCGACCCGCCCGCCAGGCGCGCGGCGCGGGGCGCGAGCGCCGCGCCCGCCGCGCTGCCGGCGAACCCCAGCGCCGCGACGACGGCGTAGGCCAGGCTGCCCTCCTCGGCGGTGCCGGCCAGCTCGGCCAGGCGGCCGGGCGTGAGCAGCTCGATGCACGTCAGGACCACGCCGGACGCCGCGGCGGCGAGCATGAGCCTGCGCAGCAGCACGCCGCCCAGCGCCAGCCGGATGCCGCCGGCCACGGTGGCGGGCACCTCGCGCAGCACACCGGCCGGCGAGCGACGCCGGTGGGCCGGCTCGGGCAGCGCGAGCACCACCACGACCAGCAGCACCAGCGCCGCCACCGCGCCCACGAGGGGCGGCGCGGCCAGCGGCAGCATCAGCGACGGCGGCACCAGGAGCGGCAGTGCCCCGCCCGCCAGCACGCCCGCGCACAGGGCCGCGGACTCCATCGCGCCGCCCCTGGCCAGGCCGGGCTTGAGGTCCGCCCCGCGCCCCTCGATCGCGTGCAGCGTGTCGACGTACCAGGAGGTGGCGGGACCGCTGGACAGCGCTCGCGCGACGCCCTTGAACACCCCGCTCAGCAGGAACATCCAGAACGTGGTGGACACGCTCATCAGCGCCAGCCCCGCCACCGTGAACGCGGCCGAGGCCGCCAGCACCATGCGCCGGCCGACGACGTCGGCCAGCCCGCCCGTCGGCAGCTCCAGGCTCACGGTCACGACCGAGTAGACCGTCACCACCAGCCCGACCTGGGCCAGGCCGAGACCCCGCTCGGTCATCAGCAGGACCATCGTGGCCATCATGAGCCCCGGCGGCAGCCAGGTCAGGAAGCTGACGAGCAGGTAGCGCCGTAACGCCGACCGTGTGGTCACGGCTCCTCCCTCCGCTTGCGGGGGAAGCCCCCCACCCAGATGTGGACGAGCTGACCGTCGGGGGCGCCCTCGTGGCGGGCGGCCAGCTCGCGCAGGATCTCCCCGGTACGCGCGGCGAACTCCTCCAGCGCGGCCGGCGGCAGCTCCACGATGTGGTCGCTCATACCGGCCGCCGACACCCATTCCGGCGACCAGCCGGCCTCGTCGAACTCCTCGGTGACCCGGCCCAGCAGCTCCGCCTGGAGCAGCCGCATGACCTTGACCGTCTCGCGGCCCTCCGGCGTCACGGCCATCTCGCGGCTGTTCCACGAGGTGTAGCGGTGCCGGGCCCGCCAGCGCCGCTCGCGGCCGTCGCGCTGCTCCGGGTCCTCCTCGATGAAGCCGTGCTTGAACAGCTCGCGCAGGTGGTAGCTGGTCGAGCCGGAGCTCTCGCCCACCGTGCGGCCGAGCTCGCTGGCGGTGGCCGGGCCGTCGGAGCGCAGCAGGCCGAGCAGCCGGGCCCGCAGCGGGTGGGTGACCACTCTCAGCACCTGCGGGTCGCTGATCTTGTAATGCTCTTCCACCCCTTCACCGTAAATCGCAAAGACGATTTTGCAAAGAGGATTTTGCGGTTTGCCCGCTCTCCTAGACTGTGGGGATGCTCGACGACATCTGGGTGGACGACTCCGTCCTGGCGCTGCGCCCCGACTTCGCGGTGCTCATCGTGACCGCGCACGGCCTGCGCAACGGCCCCACCGACGACCGCTCCCGGGCCTGGCTGGCGGCCGCCTCGGCGGTGGAGGTGCCGACGGACAAGATCGACGCCTGGAAGGACGCCTACCGGGCGTTCGGCGCCAAGCCGCAGCGCACCCGCCCCTCGGTCGACGCCCTGACCAGGCGCATGCCGCTGCCGGAGATCAACCGGGTCGTCGACGCGTACAACGCGATCAGCGTCAAGCACGCGCTGCCCATCGGCGGCGAAGACCTCGACAAGTACGTCGGCCCGGCGCGCCTGGTGCGGGCGAGCGGCGACGAGGCGTCGGAGGAGGCGCTCGGTCAGCCCGAGCCCGGCGAGGTGATCTGGCGTGACGACATCGGTGTCACCTGTAGGAGATGGAACTGGCGCCAGGTGGTGCGCACCCGCCTCACCGAGGAGACCACCAACGCGATCTTCCTGCTGGAGCGCCTTGAGCCGATGTCTTTGGAGGAGCTGAAGCAGGCAGGAGAGGAGCTTTCGGAGCTTCTGACCGAGTTGTCCCCCGAGGTGCGCATCTCCAGCCGGCTCCTGTCCAGCGGGAAATAAACCTCACCCCCCGGTGTTGATACCAAAGAGTAATAAACGCTGCACCACCCGGATTGACGAGGCGCGCGTGACCTCTTTGCGCGGTCCTGAGAGGATCGTTCGAGGCGGCACGGGTCCTTCGGCGCGCGCTGCCAGTCCGGGCGAGTAGCCTTGGACAGGTTCTCTAACATCAACGCCGATCTGCGGAAGAGGGCGATTTCCGCCGTGTCGTCTGAGTCGTCGCGGACAAACCCGCTGGCAAGCTTTGGTCAGAACGAGTGGCTTGTCGACGAGCTGTACCAGAAGTACCTCCAAGATCCAGAGTCTGTCGACAAGGCCTGGTGGAACTTCTTCGCTGACTACAACCCTGATTACGGACCGGGCCGAACCCCGGTCAGGGAGGCGGCGAACGGCACGGTGACCGCGCCCGCTCCTCCCCAGACCCCGAAGGCGCCACCCAAGGCGCCACCCGCGGCCGAAAAGCCGAAGCAGCCCGCCACCCCGGTGCCCAAGGGCGCCGAGGAGGTCAAGCTGCGCGGCGCCGCGGCCCGCACCGCCGCCAACATGGACCTCTCCCTTGCGGTCCCGACGGCGACCAGCGTGCGGGCCATCCCGGCCAAGCTGCTCATCGACAACCGCATTGTGATCAACAATCACCTCAAGCGGGGCCGCGGCGGCAAGGTTTCCTTCACGCACCTGATCGGGTTCGCGATCGTCAAGGCGCTGAAGGCCATGCCGGAGATGAACTACTCCTACGCCGAGATCGACGGCAAGCCGACGCTCGTCAAGCCCGCGCACGTCGGCTTCGGCCTCGCGATCGACGTCCAGAAGAGCAACGGCGAGCGCCAGCTCCTCGTGCCCTCCATCAAGGGCGCCGAGGAGATGGACTTCCGCCAGTTCTGGATGGCCTACGAGGAGGTCGTCCGCAAGGCCCGCGCCGGCAAGCTCGGCGTCGACGACTTCTCCGGCACCACGATCTCCCTCACCAACCCCGGCACGATCGGCACCGTCCACTCCGTGCCGCGCCTCATGCCCGGCCAGGGCACGATCATCGGCGTCGGCGCGATGGAATACCCGGCCGAATACCAGGGGGCCTCCCCCGACACGCTCTCGCGCCTGGCCGTCTCCAAGGTCATGACGCTGACCAGCACCTACGACCACCGGATCATCCAGGGCGCCCAGTCGGGCGACTTCCTGCGCCAGATCCACCGGCTGCTGCTCGGCGAGGACGGCTTCTACGACGAGATCTTCGAGGCGCTGCGGATCCCGTACGAGCCGGTCCGCTGGGTCCAGGACATCTCGGCCACCCACGACGACGACGTGGCCAAGTCCGCGCGCGTGATCGAGCTGATCCACGCCTACCGCGTCCGCGGCCACCTGATGGCCGAGACGGACCCGCTGGAGTACAAGCAGCGCAAGCACCCCGACCTCGACATCCAGTCGCACGGGCTGACGCTGTGGGACCTCGAGCGCGAGTTCGCCACCGGCGGCTTCGGCGGCAAGCCGCTGATGAAGCTGCGCGACATCCTGGGCGTGCTGCGTGACTCCTACTGCCGCACCGTCGGCATCGAGTACATGCACATCCAGAACCCCGAGGAGCGGGCCTGGATCCAGGCGCGGGTGGAGAAGCCGCACAAGTCGCCCGAGCGCGACGAGCAGCTCAACATCCTGTCCCGGCTCAACACCGCCGAGGCGTTCGAGACGTTCCTGCAGACGAAGTTCGTCGGCCAGAAGCGCTTCTCGCTGGAGGGCGGCGAGTCCCTGATCCCGCTGCTCGACTCCGTGATCAGCGACGCCGCCGACGAGGGCCTCGACGAGGTCGTCATCGGCATGGCGCACCGCGGCCGCCTCAACGTCCTGGCCAACATCGTGGGCAAGTCCTACGCCCAGATCTTCGGCGAGTTCGAGGGCAACATCGACCCGCGCACGGCGCACGGCTCCGGCGACGTGAAGTACCACCTCGGCGCCACCGGCACCTTCACCGCGCCGAGCGGCAAGACGATCACCGCGTCCGTGGTCGCCAACCCCTCCCACCTAGAGGCGGTCGACCCGGTCCTGGAGGGTGTCGTCCGCGCGAAGCAGGACCTCCTGGAGCGCGGCGAGGAGGGCTTCACCGTCCTGCCCGTCCTCATCCACGGCGACGCGGCCTTCGCCGGCCAGGGCGTCGTGGCCGAGACCCTCAACCTCTCGCAGCTGCGCGGCTACCGCACCGGCGGCACCGTGCACGTGGTCGTCAACAACCAGGTCGGCTTCACCACCTCGCCCGCCTCCTCCCGCTCCTCGGTCTACGCGACCGACGTGGCGCGGATGATCCAGGCGCCGATCTTCCACGTCAACGGCGACGACCCCGAGGCCGTGGTGCGCGTGGGCGAATTGGCCTACGAGTACCGCCAGGCGTTCCGCAAGGACGTCGTCATCGACCTCATCTGCTACCGCCGCCGCGGCCACAACGAGGGCGACAACCCCGCCTTCACCCAGCCGCTGATGTACGACCTGATCGACGCCAAGCGCTCCACCCGCAAGCTCTACACCGAGGCGCTGATCGGCCGGGGCGACATCACGGTCGAGGAGGCCGAGTCCGCGCTGCGCGACTACCAGGCCAAGCTGGAGCAGGCGTTCACCGAGACCCGCGAGGCGGCGAAGAAGCCGGCCGAGGCGGCCGCGATGCGGGTGCCCCCGACCGAGGTCGTCAAGTGGTCCCACGACGACACGCCGACCGGCATCACGCACGAGACGCTCAAGCGCATCGTCGACACCCAGCTCAACCTCCCCGAGGGCTTCACACCGCACCCGCGCCTGGCGCCGGTGCTGCAGCGCCGCGGCCAGATGGTCGAGCAGGACGCGATCGACTGGGCGATGGGCGAGACGCTGGCCTTCGGCTCGCTGCTGATGGACGGCCACCCGGTCCGCCTCGTCGGACAGGACTCGCGGCGCGGCACGTTCACCCAGCGCCACGCCGTCCTGGTCGACCGCATGACCGGCGCCGACCACACGCCGCTCAAGACCTTCAACCAGGGCACCACGAAGTTCTACGTCTACGACTCACTGCTCAGCGAGTTCGCGGCGCTCGGCTTCGAGTACGGCTACAGCGTCGTCCGTCCTGACGCCCTGGTCTGCTGGGAGGCGCAGTTCGGCGACTTCGTCAACGGCGCCCAGACGATCATCGACGAGTTCATCTCGTCGGGCGAGCAGAAGTGGGGCCAGAAGTCCTCCGTCGTGCTGCTGCTGCCGCACGGCTACGAGGGCCAGGGCCCCGACCACTCCTCGGCCCGCATCGAACGCTTCCTCCAGGTCTGCGCGCTCGACAACATGACGGTCGCGCAGCCCACCACCCCGGCCAACTACTTCCACCTGCTGCGCTGGCAGGTGGAGTCGGAGCGGCACAAGCCGCTGGTGGTCTTCACGCCCAAGTCGCTGCTGCGCCACAAGGCGGCCACGTCGAAGGCGTCCGACTTCACCTCGGGCTCCTTCCAGCCGGTCCTGGGCGACGCCACGGCCGACCCGGCCAAGGTCACCAAGGTCGTGCTCACCTCCGGCAGGCTCTACTACGACCTGGCGGCGCGGCGCGACAAGGACGGCCGCGACGACGTCGCGATCGTGCGGCTGGAGCGCCTCTACCCGTTCCCGTCCGAGGAGCTCGCCGCCGAGCTGTCCCGGTACGGCGACCAGGTGGAGCTGATCTGGGCGCAGGACGAGCCGGCCAACATGGGCCCGTGGCCGTACCTCACGCTCAAGATGGCCGAAGACCCGCAGACGCTGGGGGGCCGGGCGGTGCGGCGCGTGTCGCGCACGCCCAACAGCTCGCCGGCGACCGGGTCGCACAACTCCCACGACACGGAGCTCGAGGAGATCCTGCACCAGATCTTCGGCTGAGCCACCGTCGTCCGAGCCCCCGGCCCGCCGCTTCGCGGCCGGGGGCTCGCTGCTGCCCGGACAGGCTAAAGTGCAGGTCCGGGCCCCTGTCTGAACCTGCGAATGGAGAGCGATGTACTTCACCGATCGGGGGATCGAAGAGCTGGTCGAGCGCCGCGGCGAGGAGGAGGTCAGCCTGTTGTGGCTGGGCGAGCGGCTGCGCGAGTTCGTCGATCTCAATCCCGAGTTCGAGACCCCGATCGAGCGGCTGGCCACCTGGCTGGCGCGCCTCGACGACGACGAGGACGACTGAGCGCCCCGCGACTTCCCTCGCGAAGCCGTAGTCTCGAATAACGCGATACATCTTGAGATTCATCGAGACGCGACATATCGTGAGTTGTGGAGAACCGGTGTCGCCTAGAGAGGGGCGGGGGATCATGCAGCAATGGACGATCGACGAGCCAGGACAGCTGACGTTCGGCGACGTGGAGTCGCTGGACGTGCGCATCGTCGCCGGCCGGCTCGACGTGCTCGCCAGCGACGGCCCGGCCACCCTGGAGATCGCCGAGATCGAGCCGGCCTCACCGCTGACCGTGACCTACGACGAGGCCACCCGCTCGCTCACCGTCGCCGACCGCGACCTCACCTGGGACGGCGTGCTCGGCTGGCTGCGCCGCGACCGGCGCCGATCCGTGCTGTCCATCGCCGTGCCCAAGAGCTGCCGGGTCAAGGCGGGCGTGGTGTCCGCACCCGCCGTCCTCGCCGGGTTCGAGAGATCCACCCACGTCAAGAGCGTCTCCGGTGACGTCGTCCTCGACGGGGTCAGCGGCGACGTCGCCGCCAACACCGTGTCAGGAGCCGTCGAGACCCGGGCCATGGAAGGCGACCTGTCGTTCGTCAGCATCTCCGGTGACCTCACCGTCGCCGACGGCGTCCCCCACCGGCTGAAAGCCAACACCGTCTCCGGCCGGATCACCGCGGATCTCACCCTGCGGCCGACGGGTCACGTCACGTTCAACAGCGTCTCCGGTGACATCCTGGTCAGGCTGCCGGAGAACGTGGAGGCGGACGTCAGCATCAGATCCACCTCCGGCAGGCTGGTCAGCACGTTCGAGGAACTGTCCAACACGAGCGCCCCCGCGGCGAAGTCGCTGTCGGGGCGGCTGGGTGGCGGCATGGCCTCCCTGTCGGCGATCACGGTCTCCGGCGAGGTCACGCTGCTCAAGGGAGAGAAGGAATGAGCCCTGTCTTCGGTCACGGCCGGCTCCGGCTGTACCTGCTCAAGCTGCTGGAAGAGAGCCCGCGCCATGGCTACGAGGTCATCCGGCTGCTCCAGGACCGCTTCCTCGGCGTCTACTCGCCCTCTCCCGGCACCATCTACCCGCGCCTGGCCCGCCTGGAAGAGGAGGGCCTGGTCACGCACGAGGTGGTCGAGGGCAAGAAGGTGTTCTCCATCACCGACAAGGGCCGCGAGGAGCTGAACGCCCGGCTCGACGAGCTCGACGACCTGGAGCAGGAGATCTCCGCCTCCGTCCGCGACATCGCCCGCGAGGTCAAGGAGGACGTGCGCGACACCGTCAAGTCGCTGCGCGAAGAGCTGACCCGCATGGCGAAAGACGTCCGCACCGGCGCCGCCGAGGACACCCGGCGGCTGCGCGACAAGCAGAAGGAAGAGCTCAAGCGGCTGCGCGACCAGCAGAAACGCCAGTGGATGGAGCACGCCTACCACTGGCAGGACGAAGGCGAGCGGCTCACCAAGGAGTGGCGCCGGATCTGGTCCGAAGTCTGGACCACCCTCGGCGGCACCCCCGCCGGCGGCTCCTCCGCCAACCGGGCCGAGCTCGACGCCGAGCTGGGCGAGCTGCTCGCCGACTTCGTGGCGCGGGCGCGCGAGGACGCCTCCAACGCCCGGCTGACGCCGGAGAAGCTGGCCGAGCTCCGCACGACGCTCGACGAGACGACCCGCCGCATCCACGACATCCTCGACCGCTGACCGACCGGGGAGCCGCACCCCTCCCCGGCCCAGCGGAGAGCACCGCCTCCTCCCGACGCCTGCTGAGGGCACCACTTTCTCGCGGGCCCCACCGAGAGCGCCATCTCCTCGCCGACCCCTACCGAGGAGCACCACACCCTGCCTGCCCCGCGGAGGAGCATCGCCTCCTTCCAGCCGCTTCCTCCTCCAGCCGCTGCCTCTGCCAGCCGCAGGCCTCTCCGCACGTCGGCCCGGCAGGCGTGGTGGGCGCGCGCCTGGCCAGGCACGGCCGGCTCACCAGATACGCCGGCCCGCCAGATACGCCGGCCCGCCAGATACGCCGGCGCGCCAGGCACGGCGGCGCGCCAGGCACGGCTCCGAGCCGTCGGCTGGTCAGGCGGAAAGGCGTCCCGCGTGTCGGCGGCGGCGGAGGGAGCTGCGCGCGGCCCTCCTGGCGTGGTAGGCGATCGGCATGTACCGCAGCCGCTCGGGCAGCCGCGGCGTCACCATCGCCACCGCATGCCCGAGATGCCGCAACCGCCGCTCCTCCCGGGCGGTCCACCGCAGCCCCAGCTTCTCCCGCACGGCGGGCGGCAGGGTGCCGACGGTGACGAAGTAGGTGAACTCGCCCGCCCCGGCACCCACCGGCGTCCACAGCCGGCGCAGCGGCGCGGGCAACCGGGGCGGCGCGGGCGTGCCGCGCATCACCGTCAGCACGTCGAGCGCGGTCGCGTGCGCCTCCAGCCGCCCGCGCACCATCTCCTCGAAGTAGCGCCAGAACGCGTCCAGGTCCGCCGGCATCTCCCGCTCGGGCACCCGCAGAATGGCCCCGAGCTGCCGCGACTCGGCGTAGAGCCGCCGCTCCTGCGCCGGCGTGAACGGCGTGCCGAAGTACCGGTTGAGCGCGATGAACCGCTCGAACAACGACAGGTGCACCCACGCCCACGCCTCGCCGTTCAGCGCGTGGTAGTGCCTGCCCTGCTCGTCCACCCCGCTGATCGGCTTGTGCAGCTCTCTGAGCCGCTGCCCCTCGGCGGGGCCGTCCGGCCCGCCGTAGACCCATTTCTGCACGGACGCGAGCGTGCGCTCCAGCCGCCCCCACGGGTCGGCCTTGTACGTGGAGTGCTCGGCGACCGCGGCCCCGACGGCCGGATGCATCGTCTGGAGGACCAGCGCGCTGCCGGCCACGAGCAGGTTGCGGTACTCGCCGGCGGTGTCCCAGTGCATCGAACCTGGGCCGAACGGCTCAACGTCCATGATGACTGCCTCCTGGGTGCTACAACCCCATTCCTCTTGTATCACCCAGGAGGGTCACAAGTAACCCTTCACTTACTCAAACCGTGAAGACGACCTTCCCGAAGATCTCCCCGGCCTCCATGGCGGCGAAGCCGTCCCGCGCCTCGGCCAGCGGCAGCACCCGGTCGACCACCGGCCGCAGCCCCGTCTGCTCCAGGAACACCGCCAGCCGCCCCAGCTGCTCCCGCGTCCCCATCGTCGTGCCGACCACCGAGAGCTGCAGGAAGAAGACCCGGTTGAGGTCGGCCGGCGGCACCGCGCCGCTCGTGGCCCCCGACACCACGATGCGCCCGCCCGGCTTGAGCGACTTGAGCGAATGGTCCCACGTGGCCTGCCCGACCGTCTCCATGACCGCGTCCACCCGCTCGGGCAGCCGCGCCCCCGGCTCGAACACCTGGTCGGCGCCCAGCTCCCGCGCCCGCTCCCGCTTCTCCTCCGAACGGCTGGTCGCCCACACCCGGTAGCCCGCGGCGCGGCCGAGCGCGATCAGCGCCGTCGCCACTCCCCCGCCCGCCCCCTGCACGAGCACGGTCGAGCCGGGCTGCAGCCCGGCCTTGTCGAACAACATCCGGTACGCGGTCAGCCAGGCCGTCGGCAGGCAGGCCGCGTCCTCGAAGCTGAGCGCCGCGGGCTTCGGCACCAGGTTGCGGCGCGGCACGGCCACCCGCTCGGCGAACGTGCCGTCGTACACCTCCGACAGCAGCGTCCGCTTCGGATCGAGCGTCTCGTCGGCACCCGTGCCGATCACGGAGTGCACGATGACCTCGTTCCCGTCCTCGTCCACGCCGGCGGCGTCGCAGCCCAGCACGATCGGCAGCCGGTCCTGCCTGATGCCGACGCCCTTCAGCGTCCACAGGTCGTGGTGGTTGAGCGCGGCCGCCCGTACGGAGACGGTCGTCCACCCGTCGGGCACCTTCGGCTCGGGGCGCTCGCCCAGCGTCAGGCCGGCGAGCGGGTTGTCGGGATCGGTCTGTGTGGCGGTTACGGCGAACATGGCCGCACCCTACTTCAGCCCCCACCCCTCAACCCCGAACCCTCACCACACCGACCCAACCCACCACCCCCGACCATCCACCCCAGGACGACCGAGCACCACACCCCTGGCAAACCAAAGCTCACTTCATCGTGACGCGGATCCCGGAGATCGCCTTCGTCCGGAACGACGCCGGCCCGCTGGCGGCCACCAGCACGTCTCCCTGGCACACCATCTCGGCCCGCCGCCCCCGCCCCTGGACCACCCCGGGCATCCGGGCCCGCTTCGCGCAGTCGGGCGTGGGCACGAGCGCCACCGTCTCCCCCGCCCCGCCGCCGAACCACAGCTGCGGCCCGATCGGCTCCCCCTGCGCGTACTCGCCCGGCTCGGCGAGCTGCACCCCGCCGCGCGCCGTCAGCACCAGATACCCGTCCTTGGTCACCCGCCCCTTGAGGCTCGTCGCCAGCGCCGTCCGCTGGTCGAACGTGAGCCCCTGACCCCGGTCGTACATCGCCACCCGCCACGGCCCGAACGCGAACAGCAGCACCTGCCCGTACTGGCCGCTGCCGGCCTGGCGTGGCCAGAGGGTCACGTTCGGCGCGTAGTTCCTGAGCGGCCGGCCGCCGCGCGTGATCTCGGCCTCGCCTCCGTAGGGCGCGACGAACTCCCGGAACATCCCGTCGATCCACCCCGCCCGGTACGGCCGCACCCCCATGGCGGCAAGCCTGAGCCCGGACGGGTAACGCACCTCGGCCCGCACCCCGTGCGGGAACACCACCTGGATCACCTCGTCGCCGCCCTTGTGCTTGACCGGCGCGGTCAGCATGTTGGGCGGGTTGTCGATGGTGGTCAGGGAGGTGATGGGCGAGGGCGTCCGGCTCGCGGACACCGGCCCCGGCTCCGGGTCCCGGCTGGCGAGCAGGCCGACGACCGGGATCAGCAGGAGCGCCAGGACCACCGCCAGCCCGATCCACCGGCGACGGCCGCGCTCGCCTGCCTCGATGACGTCGAACTGGTCAGCCACGACGTTCCTAGCCGAGTAGTGCCGGCTTGCGCCCTTACGTCTCAGTTCAGTTGAGGGGCGACCGCCAGCGCAAGCCCTGGAACCTGGCGAAGCCCTGGTCGCAGGTCACAAATTCACAACCGTGCTCGATGGCGAGTGCGGCGAGGTAGGCGTCGGGGATGAGGTTGCCGGTCGCGCCGGCCGCGCGGGTGAGCCGGGTGAAGATCTCCCAGTGCCGGTCCTCCGCCGTGATGACGATGGCATGCGGCTGGTTGCGGTAGGTCTCGGCGAAGGCCAGCGCGCGCTCGACGGGATCGGGCTCCTTGTAGATGCGCCGGTTGGTGACCATCCGGACAAAGCCGTTCACGACGAAGTCGCTCACCGCGTAACCGGAGTCGCCGTTGACCATCTCGTCGATGACGGCGTGGCACTGCTTGTGGTCGGGGGACTCCTTCCTGAAGGCGTTGACGAGGACGTTGGTGTCAGCGAGCAGCATTGCGCGCCCTCTCGACCCATTCCTCGTCTTCGAGGTCGGAGAGGATGTGCTCCAGCGTCTCGCCGGCGTCGAGCCGCTGCTGCACCATGGGCGCGAAGCCAGGCTTGGCGTCGGACGTGATGAGCTCCACGCGGGGCCGCTCGGCCACCTCCGTGGCTCGGTTGAGCAGTTGGCGCAAGGCGTCCTCCATGACTGAGGTGAGACTTCTTCCGTTCTTGGCCGCGTACGCCTTCGCCTCGTTGAGGAGCGTCTCGTCGATGCGCACCGTTGTCCTCCGCATGACTCCAGCGTCCGCGCCTGACATAAAAATGTCAACACCAGATAGTAGTCACGCGATCACAGATTTTGCGCCCACTTTACGTCACCACGTGGCCACATTGAGCTTCCCGTCGCCGGCCACCCGCACCCGCTCCCCCACCAGCTCCCGCTCCTCGGCCTCGGCCAGCAGCGCCGCCTCCTCGACCACCGCATAGGACCGCCCCCCGGGCACGTCCAGCACGAGGAACCCCTTCTCGGCGGCGCCGTCGCGCCCGTGCGCCACCGTGTACCCGGCGACGATCCCCACCCCTTCGCAGCTCTCCACCAGCGGCACCTCCTTGGCCACGTGCACCGGAGCGGCGCCCCCGAGCCGCCCGCCCGGCTCGCTCGACCACACCGCGTACGTGTGCTTGGTCAGGTGCATCCCCACCCCGGTCACCAGCCCGTGCCCCGACTGGGCCCGCAGCAGCCCCGCCATGGTGGCCGTCGAGTGCAGCACGTAGTCGCTGGCCGGCCCGCCCGCGTACGGCAGCCCGCCGGTGACGGTCAGCCCGCGCGGGTCGAGCGGGTCGAGCCCGATGGCGTCACACGCCTGCCGCAGCGCGATCGCGAAGCAGCTGTAGAGGTCGAGCGCGTTCATGTCGTCGAGGGTCAGCCCGGCCCGTTCGAAGGCGGCTTCGGCGGCGCGGGCGATGGCGGTGGAGGAGCCGAGCGCGGGCCGGGTCGCGACCTCCCAGGTGTCCTCCGCGTACGCCCATCCGCGCAGGTACACCCGCCGGTCGGGCGGCACTCCGAGCCGGTCGGCCAGCTCGGTGCTGGCCAGGACGACGGCGGCGGCCTGGTCCACCTCCAGCACGGCCACCGTGTCCCTGGTGTAGGGCCAGCCGACGAACCGGTCGCCGAGCTCGTGGGGCTCGCGGGCGGTGCGGCGCCAGGCGTGCGGGTTCGCGGCGGCGACCTCGGTCATGGGGGCCATGATGCGGGCCCGTTCGCGCATCTCCTCCTCGATCGTGAGGCCGGTCGCGGCCCGCCGCGCGGTCTCCATGATCGGGTACGTGTGCACCGGCAGGACCAGCCCGTGCGCGAGCGCCGAGGGGTGCGGCGGCCGTTCCCACCCGTACGGGGGCTTGGGGTCGGCGGGATGGCTCCATGGCACGTGCTCCCCCGCTTTCCTGTACGCCCTGCGCGTGGCCAGCGCCTCGGCCCCGGCGACCAGGGCGGAGTCGAGCTCGCCTGCGGCGATGGCGGCCATGGCGGCACCGATGAGCAGGTGCGGAGCCGTCCCTCCGACCTTGGAGTAGACCCGGTGGCGCGGCGCGGCACCGAGGCGGTCGGCGAGGCGGCCGACGGGCGAGTCGTACTGCCAGGAGTCGGTCCAGACGATCTGGATGGAGTCGAGCCGTTCGACGGGCAGCCGCGCGTCGCCGGCGGCCTCGCGTGCCACGGACTCCCAGAGGTCGAGCGGCTCGGGCCCGGGCTGCTCACGAACGGTGCGTTGTGCGATGCCAATGAGACAGGGGGTGCGAGGGTCCATGGATCAAGTCAACCAGAACATCGCTCGGTTGATAAGGAGTGGCATGTGATAAATGCGGTTACCGTTGTGACCAGAGAAATTAAATCAAGGCGTCCACCTGCGAAGATGCCCATCACGAATACATGCGAATTTGCTATTTCCATAACGGAATGGAACCGGCTCATGCTTTTTCACGTCGTTTCCTGGTCGCCGGATCGCGCCGTTCATTAACGTTCCGAACGTTTTCCTGGCCCACCGGGGCGCAGTCCCCCGCTCTGGGCCGCCGAAAGCTGAGAGGAGCTCCATGAACCCCCGAGCAAGGCGCATCGCGTTCCCCCTCGCCGGCCTGCTGGCCATCGGGCTGGCGGCGGGAATGGTCAGCGGCGCCGCAGACGCGACGACCGCACCCTCCGACGTCATCGCCAGGAACTCGGCGACGCCCGCCGAGCAGGCCGTCCAGTTCTGGACGCCGGACCGCGTCAAGCAGGCCACCGATCACGACGAGGGCATCGACGTGACGTCCAAGGGCGTCAAGGGCAGCAACGACGCCCCCGACGGCCCGCCCGGTTCCGTGCCGCCGATCGGCGGCGAGAAGACGTCGTCCAAGAGAAGCAAGCACGTCAACCTGCCGAACACGGTCGGCCGCGTGTTCTTCACGCTGCCCAAGGCCGACCCCCGCGACCCGAGGAACTGGCGTTACTGCTCGGCCACCTCGGTCCAGAGCAAGTACCGCAACCTCGTGGCGACCTCCGCCCACTGCGTGTACGACACGAAGCAGAACACCTTCTACGACAACTGGATCTTCATCCCGTCGTACTGGGACGGCGACAAGGTCTGGAACGGCAAGGCCCCGTACGGCATCTACGCCGCCAAGACGTTCAACGCGCACGACGACTTCGTCGTGAAGGAGGACTACGACTACGACTACGCGTTCGTCAACGTCTTCAACGGCATCAAGGTCGACTGGCAGAAGGCCGGCAACCGCTGGCGGTGGACCGTCAAGAACGTCGGCCGTCTCGGCGACAACGTCGGCGGTCAGGGCTTCACCTGGAACCGGAGCACCAAGCTGAACGTGTTCTCGTTCGGCTACCCGGCGGGTGAGCACCCCGACGGCGACCGGCCCTACACCGGCCGCACGATGAAGTACTGCTACGGCAAGACCAAGGCGATGCCCGAGGCCAAGAAGTACAACCTTCAGGAGCACGTCGGCTTCAAGTGCTCCTTCACCGCCGGCGCGAGCGGCGGGCCGTTCCTCTACAACTACAAGAGCGCGTCACGCACCGGCTACCTGGTGGGCGTCAACAGCGTCGCCTGGGACACCGACGGCAACGACCGCTACGACCACATCTCCTCGCCCTACTTCAACACCGACACCTACAAGGTCTACAAGGCCGCGGCCAACCGCTGGACGGGCAACTGGCGGTGATCGACCGGCACTCCACTGACGGGAAGGCCCCGGTTCCCCTGGGAGCCGGGGCCATCCATCGGCGGAATGAGGGGTGCGATGCGGGCGTGGCGTACGCCACTGGAACGTGCGAATGCGACCGCGAATGCGCGCGAATTCGGTTCACGCGGATCGCCGCCGAACCCCCCGCTCACCTGCGGTGACGCAGCCCACTAATGATCATTTACGCGTATCGAGAGCGCACGACTGACGGCATCCTTATGGTTCGCGACGCACTCTTGATCAGGTAACGAATCTCTATCCGAGCTGCAATACCGTCTGTACATCTGGAAAAATCCACCCTTACGACCCCAAGAAAGGCATTTCATGATCCCCCGCGCCAGGCACTTCGTGGCCGCTGCCCTCGGCAGCGCGCTGCTGATCGTGCCTGCCTTCACGGGGATCGCCCACGCCGCGACGAGCGCGGTCGCCAGCAAGGTGTACGCCGTCCCGCTGGCCAGGACCCTCGCGGACGTGAAGCGGGTCGCCGACTACTGGAAGCCCGACCGCCTCAAGCAGACCGACCTCTACACCCCGGCCACGCCCGGCTCCGGCGCCGGCTCGACGACCTCGTCGGGCGCCGCCGCCGGCCCCGCCGCGCCCGCCGCCGCCGCTGTCACCGCTGCCAAGCGGACGAACGCCGCGGCCGCCGTCGCGCCCGCGCTGCCCCGCCAGGGCACCGCCGCCAACACCATGGGCAAGGTCTTCTTCCGCTTCGGGGACAAGGAGTTCTGGTGCTCCGCCGCCGCGGTCGCGGCCAGGAACCGCAGCGTCGTCGCCACCGCCGGCCACTGCGCGTACGACTCGCGCACCGGCAAGCCCGCCGACTACTGGATCTTCGTCCCGAACCCCGGCCCCAACGGCGGCGCCCCCGACGGCATCTACGTCGGCGCCTCGATCAGCCTGCACGAGGACTGGTCGGGCAAGGGCGACTACGACTACGACTACGCGTTCGTGACCGTGCACCGGGGCTTCACCTGGGTCGCCGGCAAGGACGGCGCGTCCGTCATGCAGGACGTCGGCCGGCTCCAGGACAACGTGGGCGGCCTCGGGCTGGAGCTGAGCAAGAAGCCCGGCACGTACACCGTGACCGCCTTCGGCTACCCGGCGGGCCAGCAGCCCGACGGGACGCACCCGTTCGACGGCAAGACGCTGCTCAAGTGCCTGCCCGGCACCACCCGCTACACCGTCGCGCCCGGGCGCGACCTGCAGAAGGGCGTCGAGCTGACGCCGTGCGACTTCAGCCCCGGCGCCAGCGGCGGCCCCTGGGTGATCGCCTACGACAGCACCCGCAGGCTCGGCAGCCTGGCCGGCGTCAACAGCCTGACCTGGAACAGGGACGCCAAGGGCCGCTACGACTCGGTGTCCGCACCGTACTTCGACACCACCACCGGAGACGTCTACCGACGCGCCGCGTCACTTTCGACCATCCCAAATGTGACCTAAGTCATAGCAACCATCTGATCACTGCGGGTGATCAGCGGGTTCTTTGTCACGGTACGGTCACGGCGCGCGTTTGGAACGCTGACAGGATCTACCGGTAATTCACATGACCGGAGTCAACCCGATAGGTTCCGGGCTGTCCGTTTGCTGAGTTTTGAAGGTGCAGCAAGGCGCCTCATGTCAGCGCAACCTGGAGTTACCTTGAAGCGAATCCTCCTTCCCGCCGGCGGTGCCCTCCTGGCCACCGGCCTGCTCGCCGCCGGCCTGTCCGGCACCGCGCAGGCCGACGGCGACGTCGCCCACGACCCGATGGCCCGCAACAACTCCGACGCCGTCTCCATCGCCTCCTTCTGGCTGGCCTCGAACGGCGCGGCGCTCCGGTCCGCGACCCAGTACACGTGGGACTCGAACGAAGTTCGGAAGGTCGTCTCCAAGGGCGGCTACAGCCCCGACGGCAGGCCCGGCACCACCGCCCCGACCGGCTCCTCGAAGTCGACCGGCTCGGCCCAGAACGTCAACCTCCCCAAGACCGTCGGCAAGGTCTTCTTCGTCGACGGCCAGGGCAAGTTCCGCTGGTGCTCCGGCACCTCCATCCAGTCGAACTACCGCAACCTGGTCGCCACCGCCGGCCACTGCGTGTACGACACCGACAGCAACAGCGCCACCATGGACAAGTGGGTCTTCGTCCCCGGCTACTACCAGGGCAAGGCCCCGTGGGGCATCTACGTCGGCAAGCAGGCCTTCACCCACTACGACTTCGACACCTACGAGGACTACGACCGCGACTACGCGTTCGTCACCGTCTTCAACGGCATCACCTCGAACGGCGTCAAGCAGGTGGACCGCAAGGACTTCGAGCGCTTCACCGGCCCGAAGCGCGCCTGGGGCGGCCACTACTACATCCTCCTGTCCAAGGACGCCGGCCGCCTCGGCGACAACGTCGGCGGCCAGGGCTTCGCCTGGAACCAGCCCACCGGCAAGCCCGTCCGCGCCTTCGGCTACCCCGCCGCCCCCCACCCCGACGGCAACAAGCCGTACAGCGGCGTCACGCCCAAGCACTGCTACGGCAACACCACCGCCAAGGCCGTCGGCGCCTCCTGGCTCAAGATCGAGGAGCACATCGGCCTCAAGTGCGCCGTCACCCCCGGCTACGACGGCGGCCCCTGGCTCCTCAACTACAGCAACGCCAAGCGGCTCGGCTACGTGAACGGCGTCACCAGCACGTTCGCCGACCAGGACGGCAACGACCGCATCGACTACATCACCTCGCCGTACTTCGACGGCGAGACCGCGTCCGTCTACAACGCGGCCAAGAACGTGTGGTCCGGCAAGATCGTGGGCCCGAACGGCGAGCTGTACAAGTAAGCCCTACCAGGGGAACGGCGAGGGCCTCGACCCCGAGGCCCTCGCCTTGCCGTTTCCCCGGAACCCTGCGTCTCCAGGGGCTCACAGCACGGCCTTCCGCACCTGGGGCGCTTCGCGCCTTGGAGCTTCAGACAGCGCCTCCCAAGGAGGCTCCGCCCCCTTTCGATCCCCCGACACCCCCCGCTCGCTCCGCTCGCCGCAGCGCCACCGCCGCCTTCAGTAACGCCCTCAGCGACGCTTGATCACAAGCACGTACGGGTCGCTCGCGCGTCACACAACTGGCTGGATGACGTTTGGCAGCATGGGGAGCGCACGTCCCACCCGGCAGCCGGAGAACCCTGCCAGGCTGGCAGTGATCGCAGCAGGCGCGACGGCAGATTTCTTCCAAAGTCGGCTGATGAACAGAAGATCGCATGTCGGCTCAGCGACTGACGAGAGCAAGCGGTCGCCGTGCCCCTGCCGTCGAGGAGACATCGACGGCCACACGTGTGACCAAGAGCCGCGTCCCGCAGATCGAGCGCGGCGAGGTGTCCACCGTGTAGGCCATCGCCCGCTACGTCCAGGCCCTGGGCGGGTAGCTGCAGATCTCCGCGGTGTTCGGCGATGACCTCTACATCCTGCGCGGCACCGACACCCATGCCGCATAGCCGGACCTTCCACCCGCCCCCGGGAAGATCTTTCTTGGTTCAACTGACAGACGGTATTTGCCTTGTCACGATGGGCGCATGCGTCGCGATGATCTGACAGACGCCGAATGGGAACAGGTCGCTCCCCTGATCCCCCACGACAGCGTCCACGCCGACCGCACCGACGACCGCACGGTGATCAACGGCCTGCTGTATCAGGCCCGCACCGGCGTCCGATGGCGTTATCTCCCCGACCGGTACGGCTGCTGGGTCACCATCTACAAACGTCACCGCCGCTGGCTGGCCGACGGCACCTGGCACCGGCTGGCGCTGGCGCTCCGTACCGACGGAGCCAAGACCATCAGGGCCGGCCACGCCGACCTCGACCTCATCCGCACCCATACTCCCGGCTCCCCCGGCCCGGCACCGGACCTGTCGCCCTTCAAGGACACAGCGGTGCTGGCCAGCCTCCAGGCCCTTCTGGGCGACACGGTCAGAGCCAAGAAGCCCTGACCCAGCCCCCACCACATCCCCACGGCCCGCCGACGACATGTCGGCGGGCCGTTGCATGCGGCCCCTCAGAACCCCGACAGGGACGGGTTTCTGAACGTTCCCGAGCCGAACCTGAAGACTTCCTGGGAGAAACGGGCCAAGTTAGACGGAGTCGGTTCCCATCTGGTTCCTGTGATCTAAGTCATATTTATCCGACTACACTCCGCAATGAACCTCTAACGGCACTAAAGTGCCGGAAGCGACAACCCCTCCACACCCTGCAAAAACGTGACTTCGTGATCACGACGCGCATATGTCTCTGACAAGTCACGGAAAGATAACGGCGACAAGAGGCTCTGCCGGACCACTCAAAGCGGGTTTCACCTGCGGAGATCACCACGCTATGTTCCTTGCTATCCCTTTACTGACGCATGGGACGCAAGTTGCGACCCACGACAGAGCAAGGAGCAGTTCCCTTGAAGCGCATCCTCATCCCCGCCGGTGGCGCCCTCCTGGCCACCGGTCTCCTGGCCGCCGGCCTCGCCGGTGCCGCGCAGGCCGACGACACCGTCGCCAAGGACAACATGGCGACGAGCGCGGCCAACGCCAAGGCCATCGCCCAGTTCTGGGCGGAGAACAACGGTGCTGCCCTCAAGGCCGCTACCGAGTCGAACGTCTGGGACAAGGCTGACGTCGCCAAGCTTCAGAGCAAGGGCGGCTACAGCTCGGACACCAAGCCGGGCTCCACCGCGCCGATCGGCGAGGAGAAGAAGACCTCCGCCAAGGTCCAGAACGTGAACATGCCGAAGACCATCGGCAAGGTGTTCTTCGTCAACAGCAAGGGCGAGAAGAAGTGGTGCTCCGCCACTTCGATCCAGTCGCAGTACCGCAACCTGGTCGCCACGGCCGGCCACTGCGTGTACGACACGGCCGCCAACACGGACGTCCTGTCCAAGTGGGTCTTCGTCCCCGGCTACTACCAGGGCAAGGCTCCTTGGGGCATCTACGTGGGTAAGCAGGCCTTCACCCACTACGACTTCGATGTCTACGAGGACTACGACCGCGACTACGCGTTCGTGACCGTGTACAACGGCGTCAAGCTCGACGGTGGCAAGGCCACCAAGGTCACCCCGAGCGAGTACAAGTCGCACGTCGCCAAGGGCGGCGTCGGCTACGTCAAGGAAACGCCGATCACGAAGGAAGAGTTCGAGGCCGGCTACGACAAGTACGGTGAGGCCGGTCCCTTCAAGTCGAAGGCCGCCGACCCGAAGGTCGAGACCGTCGCGAAGCCTGCCGACGTGACCGGCTCGAACGTCGACGCCTACATCAAGGGCGAGGGCCCCACCAAGGGTGTCCAGCTCACTGGTGCCGAGGTCTACAAGTCGCAGTACACCGCGGCTGGTTCGGGCTTCGACAACGGCGACAAGTTCGAGCGCCTGAGCACCGAGGTGCCCATCAGCAAGGAGCAGTACGACGAGCTGAAGGCCGCCAAGGGCGACGGCAAGTTCATGGGCGAGGTCCGCGCCCAGCTCGGTGCTGACAAGAAGACCGAGGTCGCCTGGTTCAAGCAGCAGTTCTTCGTCAAGAAGTGGGTCAAGACGACCGCTCAGATGAAGTACTGGGTCGAGGACTACTACGTCATCGACACCAAGGGCATGGACGCCGGTCGCCTCGGCGACAACGTCGGCGGTCAGGGCTTCGCCTGGAACCAGCCGACCGGTAAGGCCGTGCGCGTGTTCGGCTACCCGGCCGCTCCTCACCCCGACGGCAACAAGAACTACACCGGCGTGACTCCGAAGTGGTGCTACGGCAACACCACGAAGAAGCTGGTGGGCTCCGCTGCCAAGAAGATCGAGGAGCACGTCGCCCTCAAGTGCGCCATGACCGAGGGCGCCGACGGTGGCCCGTGGCTGTACAAGTACAGCAACAGCAAGCGTCTCGGCTACGTGAACGGTGTCACCAGCACCTTCAACGACCAGGACAGCAACGGCCGCGTGGACTACATCTCGTCGCCGTACTTCGACGGCGAGACCAACACCGTCTACAAGGCCGCCGCGGCCTCGTGGTCCGGCAAGATCGTCTGAGGTAACGGATAGCGACCGGGCTTAGACCGTTCGTACAACCGTTGCCAGAAGGGGCCCGGCATCCTGCCGGGCCCCTTCTGCTTTCTGCCCGGCGGCGCCCCGAAAGTGAAGGCGTTTGGACGCACGGCGCGCCCAGACGGTGCCATCAACCAGATGTGATCTGCGTCACATCACCCCATCGACCCGGATCGAGAGGATTCCTCAACCCCGGCAGCCCCACTGACAACTTCCTTATGTTGATCTGGGCAAACGGTGTAGAGGCCAGCTTTCCTCAGCTCCTGCGCATCAGCCATCTAAACATCACAGAACGATCACGGCCGTCTTGTCCCATCTTTTCCGGCCAAAGCGGCTACCGGATCTCAAGATCGACACTGTATGTTCCTGGCTATCCCTTTACTGACGCATGGGACGCAAGAGGCGTTCCACGACAGCGCAAGGAGTTACCTTGAAGCGCATCCTCCTCCCGGCCGGTGGCGCCATTCTGGCCACTGGTCTCCTGGCTGCCGGTCTGGCCACCACGGCTCAGGCCGACGACGACATCGCCAAGGCCGACCTGGCGAAGACGTCCGCCCAGGCGTACGAGACCCTCAAGTTCTGGACGCAGTCGAACAACGCGGCCCTGAAGAAGGCCGTCGCGTTCAACCCGGACGCTCTTGAGGTTCAGAAGATCTCCTCCGGTGGCGGCTACAGCGCGGACACCAAGCCGGGCTCCACCGCTCCCATCGGCGAGGAGAAGAAGAGCACCGCCAAGGTTCAGAACGTGAACCTGCCGAAGACCATCGGTAAGGTTTTCTTCGAGTACCGTGACGGCTCGCTCTACTGGTGCTCGGGCACCTCGATCCAGTCGCAGTACCGCAACCTGGTCGCCACGGCCGGTCACTGCGTCTACGACATCGCCGGCAACGACGAGGTCGTTTCCCGCTGGGTCTTCGTCCCGGGTTACTACCAGGGCAAGACGCCTTGGGGCGTGTACGTGGGTAAGCAGGCCTTCACCCACTACGACTTCGACGTGTACGAGGACTTCGACCGCGACTACGCGTTCGTCACCGTCTACGACGCGCTCGTGCCGGGCAACCCCAAGGTCACCAAGGTCACCCCGAGCGAGTACAAGGCGCACGTCGCCAAGGGTGGTAAGGGCTTCGTCAAGGAGACCCCCATCACCGCCGAGGAGTTCAAGGCGGGTTACGAGAAGTACGGCGAGGCTGGTCCGTACAAGTCGGCCGCCGCTGACCCCAAGGTCGAGTCGGTTGCCAAGCCGGCCAACGCCGAGGCGAAGATCGAGGACTACATCACCACCGGTGTCGACGGCGTGAAGCTGATCGGCGTCGAGGTGACGGAGTCGGTCTACAAGAACGCCGGCAAGGGCCTGGACAACGGCAACCAGTTCGAGCGTCTCTCCAACGAGGTTCCGATCTCGCAGGAGGAGTACCAGAAGCTGGTCGCCGAGAAGGGCGACGGCAAGTTCCTCGGCACCCTGCGCGTCACCAAGGACGCGAACGGCACCGAGACCGCTTGGTTCAAGACGCAGTACTACGTCAAGAAGTGGGTCAAGTCCACCGCTCAGGCCAAGTACTGGGTCGAGGACTACTACGTCGTCGAGGGCGCGCTCATCAAGAGCGGCGGCCGCCTCGGTGACAACGTCGGTGGCCAGGGCTTCGCCTGGAACCAGCCCACCGGCAAGTACGTCCGCACCTTCGGCTACCCCTTCGGCCCGCACCTGGACGGCAACAAGCCGTTCACCGGTGTCACGCCGAAGTGGTGCTACGGCAAGACGGCCAAGAACGTTCTGCGCATCCCGTCCAAGAAGGTCGAGGAGCAGATGTCGTTCAAGTGCACCGTGACCGCCGGTTACGACGGTGCGCCGTGGCTGTACAAGTACAGCAACAGCAAGCGTCTCGGCTACGTCAACGGTGTCACCAGCCTCATCGCCGACACCGACAACAACAAGCGCTACGACACGATCACCTCGCCGTACTTCGACGGTGAGACCGCCGCGATCTACAAGGCCGCTTCGGCCTCGTGGTCCGGCAAGCTCGTTCCGTAGTTCTTGCTGTTGGACCGAACGACGGCCCTGGTCATCGTTCACCTGCTTCACCCAAAGGGCTCGGCTTCGGCCGGGCCCTTTGGCCTTTTCATGATGAATTTGAGCATTCCCCTTACCAGAGTGACTGGTGGGTCGATAGGGTCTTTACACCCTTTTTGACAACTGTGGAGCCTCCCGTGAAGCGCCTGCTCATCCCCCTCGCCGCCGCCGGCCTGAGCGCCGCCGTACTCGCCTCGCCCGCGACCGCCGCCCCGTCCTGGGCATCCGAAGACCTTCTGCCCAAGCCGGCCGACGCGTACGGCGCCGCCGCTTTCTGGCTCGACTCCAACGGGGCCGCCCTGCGGAAGGCCACGCAGTACAACCTGGACGCCAAGGACGTCCCGAAGATCGTCAGCTCGGGCAGCAACGGCGCCCCTGACGGCAAGCCCGGCATGACCGGCCCCACCACCACCGCCAAGGCCACCGCCAGCAAGAACGTGAACCTGCCGAAGACCGTCGGCAAGGTGTTCTTCCTCGACAAGGCGGGCCACTACCGCTGGTGCACCGGCACCGCCATCCAGGCCAGGAACCGCAACCTGGTCGCCACCGCGGGCCACTGCGTGTTCGAGGACGGCAAGAACGACGTCTACAGCAAGTGGATCTTCGTGCCCGGCTACTACCAGGGCAAGGCCCCCTGGGGCGTCTACGTCGGCGCCTACGCCTTCACCGCGTACGACCTGGACACCTATGACGACTACGACGGCGACTACGCCTTCGTGGCCGTGCACAACGGCTTCTCGCTGACGGGCTCCAAGGAGGTCGTCAAGAGCGAGTTCCACGCGTGGGCCGGCGACAAGTGGATCAAGCACGAGGAGATCAAGAAGGAAGAGTACGACGCCGGGTTCGACAAGTACGGGCCCGCCGGGCCGTACTGGTCGAAGGACTTCGACGTCACGCCGGAGAAGGTCGCCCACAACTACACCGGCGAGAAGATCCTGACCAAGGTCGAGGTCACCGAGGCCGAGTACGCCAAGGCGCCCAAGGACACCGCCGACGACGTCAACGGCGAGCAGTACGAGCAGGCCGGCCCGAGCCCCATCAGCAAGGAGGAGTTCCAGAAGCTCACCGCTGAGAAGGGCGACGGCAAGTACCTCGGCAAGCTCACCGCCACCAAGAACGCCAACGGTGAAGAGACGGCGTGGTTCGAGACCCGCTACTACATCAAGCAGTGGGTGAAGGCCGGCAAGACGGTCCGCTATTTCCGCGACCACTACTACCTCGGCCTCGCCAAGGACCTCGGCCGCCTCGGCGACGTCGTCGGCGGCCAGGGCTTCGCCTGGAACCAGCCCCTCGGCCAGCAGGTGACCGTCTTCGGCTACCCGAGCGCCCCGCACCCCGACGGCAACAAGCAGTACACCGGTGTCACCCCCAAATGGTGCATCGGCAAGACCGGCACGAAGAGCGTCCAGGTCAACACCTTCAAGGTCGAGACCCACCAGACCCTCAAGTGCTCGATGACCTTCGGCGCCGACGGCGGCCCCTGGCTCATCAAGTACAACAACAGCAAGCGCACCGGCTACGTCAACGGCGTCACGAGCCTGTTCGCCGACACGGACGGCAACGACCGGATCGACACGATCAGCTCGGCCATCTTCGACAGCGAGACCGCCGACGTCTACAACAAGGCGAACTACGCGGAGACGAAGAAGATCGTCGGCCCGAACGGCGAACTGCTCAAGTAGCGGTCGATGGGCCCGGGCCGACGTGAGCCTGGGCCCATCACATCATCCGGCCTGCACAAATCAGCAGATTTTCGCGCAGGGGACGATCGGTCATTCGAAGACCTGCATGTCGGCGATGCTCATTGCCGAAACGTTCGGCTCGCTCAGAATCCTGAGCATGGCCTGCGAGCTGTCCCACACAATGATTCCATGGACCCGCATGTCCGCGGCCTGCTCCTGCAATTCGGGCAGACTCAGACCCAGGTTCTCAAGCGCGGACTCGTCGCCGGACCGCAGCATCGACACCCATTTCTGGAAACTGTCCGTGGCGGATCTGGCCTCGGCGCAGAAATCGAATCCGCGAAGACCTGCACAGGTGTTTCCGGACGAGCCTGAGTCCCAACTGATCGGCTTGGCCTCGTCCCGCGGAGCGTAGAGGAACACCTCGGGATTGGAGGCGATGTCGCGCACTTCGTCCTCGTTCATTGGCTTGGCCAACCGCACCACCGCTTTCACTGTCAGGCCGGATCCCATGCGCTTGAGCTGCTCGGTCGTCTCGGCTTTCAAGGGCCGGCGCTGGGGGTCACCGAGAGACTTGATTCCCTCCGTCATGCGCCATGGCCCCAGGTCAGCTACCGCTCTTCCGGTGCTGAAGTCGGCCGTGTACATGGGGCGCAGCGGGTCGACGGTGAGGAGCCGCGGTGAAAGGCCGACCCACGGCAGGAACGGCATGTCGTATTCCTTGGCGAAACAGGCTTGATTCGAGCTGTAAGCCGGCCAGTGCAGGTAATAGTCGGGGTTGGCGACCGCCATACCGGTCAGGAGAACGAGCCGGAACCTCTCGCACGACGGCCGCCGGTCGCCCTCCGTACGTTCCTGCGTGAAGACTCCCATACCGACGGCCACCAATAACAGGACGATGACACTGCTGCCCAGCTTCTTCATCCGTGTTCCCTCAAGAGGCGACGGTCGGAAAAGCTGATGCTACAGCGGGAAGCCCACGCCGCATTACTCCCTATTCGCGGATGACGGCGGTGAATCCGAAGCCCGAGCCCGAAAGCGATGGGCCCGGAGGAACCGGGCCCACCACCACATCAGACGGCGGTGAGTTCGCGGGTGCGTTCGCGTAGTGCCGCGACCGCCCGCTCATTCTTGTAAGGCTCCAGCCGCCGCCGAAGATCGGCCGCGTAAGACCGCGACCGCACCGACTGCAGCTCAGCGGCGAGCGTCAGAGCGTGGCCCGCCGCCGAGCAGGCCTCCTCCAGCTCTCCGCACTGCAAAAGGCCGGCGGCCAGCAGGGACAGGTTGAACATGCGGCCCCGTACGTACCGGGAGTCCATGTCGAGGGAGCGGCGGGCCTGGCGGACGACGCGTTCGCCCTCCCCCAGGTCGCGGAAGCAGTGGGCGAACTTGGCGGACAGGTAGGCCTCGTCGAAGTAGCTGAGCCACGGGGGCTCTTCGGCGGGGTTGCGGGCGTCGAAGGCGCACTCGGCCTCGTGGAGGGAGTGGCCGCAGGCGCGGGGGTCGCCCAGGCCGGCGTGCGCGTGGGCCTCCAGGACGTGCGCGGAGGCCAGGAGGGTCTTGACCCCGGCCGTGCGGGCCGCCATCTGGGCGGCTCTGGCCAGGTCGAGGGCGTGGGCCGGCTGGCCCATGTAGATGGCCTGGTGCGCCATGCCGGCCAGGATCTCGCCGCCCAGCGTCTGGTCGTCGGCGCCCCTGGCCAGGCGCAGGGCCTGGATGAGGTAGCGCTGGGCGAGGCCGTGCTGCTCCATGTCGTAGGCCATCCACCCCGCCAGGCGGGTCAGCTCGGCGGCCGCGGCGGCGAGTTGCCGGCCGGTGGATTCGCCGTACGTGCCGTCCTTGAGCAGGGGGGAGACGGCGGTGTCGAGGTATTTGACGACGGACGAGCGGACGCGTCCGCTGCCGAAGCGGTTGTCGAGCTCACCGAACGAGCGGGTGACCTCGTGGATGGCGGCGATGTCGGCGCGGCCGACGCGCCGCGTCCCGGTGCCGCTCGGGCGCCCCTCGGAGGGCGATGTCAGCCAGCGTACGGCTCCAACAGAGCCTGCTCCTATCGCGAACGTCGAGTCGATCAGGAACCTCCGTCTCTCCACATCGGCCCGCCACAGCGCCGTCACGGTCGCGACCCCCTCCTGCCAGGTGTGCGTGAACTCCTGTCCGAGATCGAGGGGTGTGATGACCGCCGGCATGCCGAGATCCTCCGACGAGACCGGCCTGCCTAGCCGGAGCGCGAAGATCTCGGTGAGCAGGCACGGGACCGGATCGCGTGGCCTCTGGCCGCCGAGCCAGCGCAGCACGGAGCTGTGGTCGTACTTGAGGCCCGGTGTGCCACGTGCGGCTCCCAGATCGTTGAGGCGCCTGGCCAGTCCCTTGTGGGAAAAACCCGCCTCTGCGATGAGCTGCTGCAGCAGTCGATTCGGCTCGCGTTCCATCGCTCTCCTCGTCACAGGAGTCGGCGCCCACATCATTACAGAGAGCTACTGTTATAGCACCTTGCGTAAAGGGTTTATGGCAGTTCCCAAAGGTCACCCAAACTCCATCCCACACCCCGGGCCCGGCCTGCGCATGGTCACGAGCCAGGTCAAGCACGGTCGAGCATGGTCAGGCGGGCCCTGGCTCCTGGACGGGGATCTCAACTACCCGCAAAACGAGCCCATAACCCGAAAGGCGGAACGACCGGCGAAAAAGACGCAGCGGGCGAGGCGATGGAACGCACCCGCCCGCCGCACGACTGCCTACTTGACGCGGGCCACGCCGTCCACGCGCGCCTGGGCGGCCACGGCGGCCGTCACGGCGGGGGCGACGCGCTCGTCGAACGGGCTCGGGATGATGTACGTCTCCGACAGCTCGTCCCCGACCACCCCGGCCAGCGCGTTGGCCGCGGCCACCTTCATGTTCTCGGTGATCGCGGTGGCCCGCACGTCGAGCGCGCCCCGGAACACCCCGGGGAAGGCCAGCACGTTGTTGATCTGGTTGGGGAAGTCGGAGCGCCCGGTGGCGACGACCCGGACGTGCTTGGCGGCCACCTCGGGGTGCACCTCGGGCGTCGGGTTGGACAGGGCGAACACGATGGCGTCGGGCGCCATGGACGCGATCGCCGCCTCCGACACGGTCGAGCCGGACAGTCCCAGGAACACGTCGGCGCCCTCCAGGGCCTCCTCGGTGGAGCCGGTGTGGCCGGCCCGGTTGGTGTCGCGGGCCAGGGCCTGCTTGACGGGGTTGAGGCCGTCTCTGCCCTCGTACAGCATGCCCTTGGAGTCGGAGACGGCGATGTCGCCGATGCCCGCTTCGAGCAGGATGCGGGTGACGGCGACGCCGGAGGCGCCGGCGCCGGCGACGACGGCGCGCAGGTCGCCGAGGGCGCGGCCGGTGAGGCGGGCGGCGTTCTGGAGGGCGGCCAGCGCCACGATCGCGGTGCCGTGCTGGTCGTCGTGGAAGACGGGGATGTCGAGCAGGCTCCGGAGCCGGTCCTCGACCTCGAAGCAGCGGGGGGCGCTGATGTCCTCGAGGTTGATGCCGCCGAACGAGGGCGCCAGGCGCACCACGGTCTCGACGAGCGCGTCGACGTCGGTGCAGTCGAGGCAGAGCGGCACGGCGTCGACGCCCGCGAACTCCTTGAACAGCAGCGCCTTGCCCTCCATGACGGGCATGGCCCCGGCGGGGCCGATGTCGCCGAGGCCGAGCACGGCGGTGCCGTCGGAGACGACGGCGACGACGTTGGAGACCCAGGTGTAGTCGTCGGCCAGCTCGGGCCGGTCGGCGATGGCGGTGCAGACCCGGGCGACGCCGGGCGTGTACGCGAGCGACAGGTCGTCGGCGTCGCGGACGGGAACGGTGGAGCGGATCTCGATCTTGCCTCCCTTGTGCAGGGCGAAGGCCGGATCGAGTTCGGGTGTTTCGGCGGATGCGGAAGCGGACGTGGCAGCCACAGCGACCCCTGTAGTCATCGGTAGCGGAAGAAACCTTCGGCGGACGAGCGCGAGCGGGCTGGCTTCGGTAGCTGCCAGGATCCCCTCGCCGGTCGTCTGGTGAGGGGGTTCGGGGGTCACCCGTGCCCCCATAGTGCCACATGCTGAGATGGTGTTCGGTGTCGCCGCTGACGCCGTTCTGTTGACGCATCGTTAAATCGAAGATGACGGACCGCAGCTAAACCCCATCTAAACTGCACAAAACGCAAGTTTCATGGCTTTTCACATCGAGGAGGCCGTACATGGCCCTCAGACCCTTGGGCCGCCGTGGCTACGCCGCCGGCGCGCTCGCCTTGGCCACTGCGCTCACGCTGACCGCGTGCGGCAGTGACAGCGGCTCGGGCACCGGCACGACCAGCGCGAGCGCCTCGGCGGCGGGCGGCGTCAAGCTGGTCCAGCCCGGCAAGCTCACGGTCTGCACGAACATCCCGTACGAGCCGTTCCAGTTCAAGGACGCGAGCGGCAAGATCGTCGGGTTCGACGTGGACATCGTCGACCTGGCCGCGAAGAAGCTGGGCGTGACCCAGAACATCGTGGACATCGACTTCGCCGTGATCAAGAGCGGTGCCGCCATGGCGGCGGGCAAGTGCGACGTCGCCGCCGCCGGCATGACGATCACCGACGAGCGCAAGCAGAACATCGACTTCTCCGACCCCTACTTCGACGCCACGCAGGCCCTGCTGGCCAAGAAGGGCACCGGCGCCGCCTCCCTGGCGGACGTCAAGTCCAAGGGGCTCAAGCTGGGCGCCCAGGCCAGCACCACCGGCCTCGACTACGTCAAGAAGCAGGGCTTCAACCCCACGGAGTACGCCGACTCCGCCAAGGAGCTGCTCGCGCTGCAGGCCGGCCAGGCCGACGTGATCGTCCAGGACCTGCCCGTCGTCCTCACCTGGCTGAAGAAGCCCGACATCGCCGCCAAGTTCGAGATGATCGGCAGCCTCGACACCGGCGAGCAGTACGGCATCGGCCTGAAGAAGGGCGCCGACCCCGTGCTGCTCAAGACGATCAACGAGGAGATCGCCAAGGCCAAGCAGGACGGCACCTACGAGAAGATCTACGTGAAGTGGTTCGGCAAGAAGCCCGGCGAGCTGGGCTGATCCATGGCCGACCAGCCGAAGACGGCTGAGCCTGGACGCGCCAGGCTCAGCCCCCGGAAAAAGCAGCAGGTCAGCCGTACCATCCAGTACGTCGTACTGATCGCCGCGCTCGTCGCCGTCGTACTGTACGCCGACTGGGCCAGCCTCGCCCAGAACTTCGCCAAGCCGGACGTGGCGAGGCAGGCGCTGCCCGACCTGTTCACCATCGCGCTGCGCAACACGATCATCTACACGGTGGGCGGCTTCGTCTTCTCGTTCGTCCTGGGCCTGCTGCTGGCGCTCATGCGGCTCTCGCAGGTCCGGCCGTACCGGTGGATCGCGGTCGTTTACATCGAGATCTTCCGCGGGCTGCCCGCGCTGCTGATCTTCCTGATGATCACGTTCCTCCCGCTGGCCCTTCCGGGGTTCGCGGTGCCCTTCGGCACGTACGGGCAGGGCATACTCGGGCTCGGCCTGGTCGGCGCGGCCTACCAGGCGGAGGTCTTCAGGGCGGGCCTGCAGGCCGTGCCCAAGGGGCAGACGGAGGCGGCCAGGTCGCTCGGCATGTCCGCCACCCGCGCGCAGGTCACCGTGGTGATCCCGCAGGCCATCCGCATGGTCATCCCGCCGACCACGAACCAGTTCGTGGCGCTGCTCAAGGACTCGTCGCTGGTGCTGTTCCTCGGCGTGTCCGGCGAGTACGTCGAGCTGGCCAAGTTCGGCAACGACCTGGCTTCCCAGTACGCCAACGCCACGCCCATCATGGTCGCCGGCGTGACGTACCTGATCGTCACCATCCCGCTGGGTTACCTCGCGTCCCGGCTGGAGGGGCGCAAGGGGAGGAACCGATGACCGTCCACGCCATCGAGCTTCGGGACCTGCACAAGCACTTCGGCAAGAACGAGGTGCTCAAGGGCATCGACATGACCGTCGAGCAGGGTCAGGTGGTCTGCGTCATCGGCCCGTCGGGCTCGGGCAAGTCCACCCTCCTGCGCTGCGTGAACCTGCTGGAGGCGCCCACGAGGGGCAGGGTGTTCGTGGAGGGCGTCGAGGTCACCGACCCCGACGTGGACATCGACGCCGTGCGCCGCCGCATCGGCATGGTCTTCCAGCAGTTCAACCTGTTCCCGCACATGACCGCGCTGCAGAACGTCATGATCGCCCAGCAGCGCGTGCTGAAGCGGAGCAAGCGGGAGGCGGAGGTCGTCGCCCGCGACAACCTGGACAAGGTCGGCGTCGGCGCCAAGTGCGACTCGCTGCCCGGCCAGCTCTCGGGCGGCCAGCAGCAGCGGGTCGCGATCGCCCGCGCCCTGGCCATGAACCCCAGCCTGATGCTCTTCGACGAGCCCACCTCGGCGCTCGACCCCGAGCTGGTCGGGGACGTGCTCACCGTCATGCGCAAGCTGGCGGAGGAGGGGATGACCATGCTGGTTGTCACCCACGAGATGGGCTTCGCGCGGCAGGTGGCCGACCGGGTGGTGTTCATGGACGGCGGCGTGATCGTCGAGGACGGCGCCCCGGCCCAGGTCATCGGCGACCCGCGGCACGAGCGCACCCGCGCGTTCCTGCACCGCGTCCTGCACCCCGAGGAGTAGCCGGCGCGCTGAAGAGCGGGGCACGCCGGACGCATCCAAGCGGCGGCCGCCCCGCCTTCCGCCGGCGCGGACCTCTGCTGTAATGGACCGGCATGCTGCCGCTGCGATAGACCGGCAGGCTTCTGCTGTAATAGACCGGCATGGACCTCACCTCTTACGCCGAGTGGGCGGTCCGGCTGGCGAACGACCCCGACCCGCCGCCCGAGCTCAGGGGCCTGCGCGACGAGCTGGCCGCCGTGTTCGACGCGGCCGGCGACGATCGTGCCGTCGCCGCCCTGCTGAACGCCCTGCTGGCCCGCTATCCGGTACGCCCGCAACTGTCGGACCACGACGGCCGCGGCTGGCACCTGCACCTGGCCGAGGACCCGGCGGCGACCGCCGTCATGGGCCTGGCCGCGGTGGTCGCCGAGCTCGGCGTGGACCGTCTCGGCCGCTGCCGGGAGCCGCACTGCGGGCTGGCCTTCCTCGACACCTCCTCCAACCGCTCCCGCCGCTACTGCTCGGCCCGCTGCGCCAGCCGCGCCAACGTCGCCGCCTTCCGCGCCCGCCGCAGGAACGGCGCCTAACGCCGCTTGCCGGACGACCCGCCTGAAGACTTGCGGCCGGAGCGGCGCACGAGCGGCCAGTAGCGCAGCACCACCCGCCCCACGATGTCGTGGACGGGCCCGAAGTCCCAGCTGTCGCGCCGCCCGCTGGCCCGCTGGTTGTCGCTCTCCAGCCACCACCCGTCGGCCCCGTGCCACTGTGCCCGTTTGACGATGAGCCGGTCGGGATCGCCGGGCAGCCTGGCCACCACGAGGTCGCCGGGGTGCACGGCGGCGCCCCGGCGTACGAGGAGCCAGTCGCCGGGCATCAGCGCGGGCCGCATCGAATCGCCTTCGACACGTACTCTCATCGTCTTGACCCCCTACTCCGCAGGCGTTGGGACCCGAGTAAGGTCGTTGATGGACCAAGCTGATTCAGCATCCAGGAAGGATTTTCTGATGCTCGCACGACTGCTACGACCCAAGCATGTCGCTTCCGCACACTGCGACCTGCCTTGTGGGGTCTATGACCCCGCTCAGGCCCGGATCGAGGCCGAGTCGGTCAAGGCGATCATGGAGAAGTACGCGGCCAACGAGGACCCGGTCTTCCGCGCCCGCGCCATCAAGATCAAGGAGGAGCGGGCCGAGCTGGTCAAGCACCACCTCTGGGTGCTCTGGACCGACTACTTCAAGCCGCCGCACCTGGAGCAGTACCCCCAGCTCCACCAGCTCTTCTGGGACGCCACAAAGCTCGCCGGCGCCGCGGGCGCCAAGGGCACGGTCGACGTCGCCAAGGCCGAGGACCTGCTGGGCAAGATCGACGAAATCTCCAAGATCTTCTGGGAGACCAAGGCCGCCTAAAACGGCACATAAGGCTCTGTGCGGTCACACACCGCACAGAGCCTTTTCCGTTGATGGCGAGTCTGAATCGTCCAAGCACCTCTCAGGGGCGGTAAGTTGCAGTCAGCGTCGGATTCGCGAGGAGGAACGTGACCGAGGAAACCGAGACGCGCGCGGAAGGCGTGGCCGGCATCCGTGACGTGGTGAGCATCAGGCTCCCCGCGGCGAGTGCCTACCTGTCTGTGCTGCGTACGGCTACCGCCGGCCTGGCGGCGCGGCTTGACTTCACCCTGGACGAGATCGAGGACCTGCGGATCGCGGTCGACGAGGCGTGCGCGATGCTGCTGAACGAGGCGGTGCCGGGCACCGACCTCACCGCGGAGTTCGAGCTCACCGGGCAGGAGATGCAGGTCAGGGTCGAGGTCGCCACCGTCGGCAGCTCCGCGCCCAAGCGCGACGACTTCGCCTGGATGGTCCTGACCGCCCTGGCCGACGACGTCGACGCGGTGACCGACTCCCCCGATCGCATGGCGATCGTCCTGCGTAAGCGCCGAGGCGCGGCCCGGGGTACGGCGGGGCCGGCGTGACGGAAAGGACTGGAGCCATGGCCACCAGCGAACACGCCGTACCCGACAGGGTGCGTGCCCGCATGCTCTTCGCCGAGCTGGCCGAGCTGGGCCCCGAGGAGCCGCGCCGCCAGCGCATCAGGGATGAGCTGGTCGAGCTTCACCTTCCCCTGGTCGAATACCTGGCCCGCCGCTTCCGCAACAGGGGCGAGTGGCTCGACGACCTCACGCAGGTCGCCACCATCGGGCTGATCAAGTCCATCGACCGGTTCGACCTCAACCGGGGCGTGGAGTTCTCCACCTACGCCACGCCCACCATCGTCGGCGAGATCAAGCGGCACTTCCGCGACAAGGGCTGGGCGGTCCGCGTGCCGCGCCGGCTGCAGGAGCTGAAGCTCTCGCTGACCAAGGCGATCAGCGATCTGTCCCAGCGCGAGGGGCGCGCCCCGACCGTGGCGGAGCTGGCCACCTACCTCAAGATGACCGAGGAGGAGGTGCTCGAGGGGCTCGAGTCGGCCAACGCCTACTCCACCGTCTCGCTCGACGCGCCCGACTCTGGAGACGACGACGCTCCCGCGGTGTCCGACTCGCTCGGCATCGTCGATGAGTCGCTGGAGGGCGTCGAGTACCGCGAGTCGCTCAAGCCGCTGCTCGAACGGCTGCCGCCGCGCGAGAAGCGCATCCTGCTGCTGCGTTTCTTCGGCAACATGACGCAGTCGCAGATCGCCACCGAGCTGGGCATCTCGCAGATGCACGTCTCGCGCCTGCTCGCCCGCACGCTGGCGCAGCTGCGCGAGGGCCTGACCGCCGACGACTGAGCCCGCCCGTCCGCGCGTCGCCGGCCCCGGGACGCACGATGTGCCGCGAAGCGCGGAAACGGAGCTAGCGGCGCGAACGGCCCGGGTCCGGCGCCTGGTCGTCGGGGTAGAGCGCCTGGGTGGTGGGCGGAGCCAGCAGCGTCACCAGCCCCAGCAGGCCCAGGACGATCACCGGGATCCCGAGCTGCGGCTGGTCCGACGTGACGAGCGTGCCCCCCACGGGCAGCATGAAGATCTGGGTCAGCACGCCGGGCGAGCGCCCCCACCGCTCCACCTTGAAGAGCCCGCCCCAGGCGACCCAGAGCAGGCCGGCCCCGATGAGCAGCCCGAACACCGCCTCGGCGAGGGCGCTGGTGAGGTCGTCGGGTTTCCCCGTCAGGGTCTGCACCGCGACGTAGACGCCGAGACCGAGCGCGACCAGCCCCTCCAGGGCGACGACCGCGGCGGCGATGAGGAGGGTAAGCGGGCGACCGTTCACGTCCGTACCCTACCTCCCGGCCCTGTCGGCACGGAAAATAGGACGATCGGCCGATAAGCCGGACAAGGCCACCGGCTACGCTGGCCGTATGCGCGCAATGCTGCTGGTCAACCCCAAGGCCACGACCACGAATGCCCGCACCCGGGACGTGCTCATCCGCGCGCTCGGCGCGGCGGTCGAGCTCGCCGTCGAGGAGACCCGCTACCGCGGGCACGCCGCGTCGCTGGCGGCCACCGCGCGGGCCAAGGGTTATGACGTGGTGGCGGTGCTGGGCGGCGACGGCACCATCAACGAGACCGTGAACGGCCTGCTGAACCCGGTCAACGGCGAGGACCCGGCCCACGGCAGCAACCCCAGCGCCGGGCGTCCCGGCCTGATCGTCATCCCGGGCGGCAGCGCGAACGTCTTCGCCCGCGCCCTGGGCCTGCCGAACGACCCGGTGGAGTCCACCGGCCAGGTGCTGGAGGCGCTCAGGGAGGACCGGCGCAGGACCGTGGGTTTGGGCCAAGCCCTCTGGGAGGGGCAGAGCCGCTACTTCACCTTCTGCTCGGGGCTGGGCTACGACGCGGAGGTTGTACGGGCCGTGGAGGGCCTGAGAGGCACCGGCCGTAAGGCTACCCCTGCACGGTATGTGAACACGGCTCTGAGGCACTATCTGGCCACGGACAAGCGGCATCCCGCGATGACGGTGACGGGCCCCGGCATCCCGCCGGCCGAGGGGGTGTTCATGGCGATCGTCTCCAACACCTCGCCGTGGACGTACGTGGGCAGCCGGCCGGTGCGCCCCACCCCGTGGGCGAGCTTCGAGACGGGCCTCGATCTGCTCGGCCTGCGGCGGATGGGGCCGATGACGCTGGCGAAGACGATCCGGCACATCCTCACGCAGAGTGACATTCTTCCGTCCGGCCGGCATCTGGTGCAGATGCACGACGAGGCCGAACTGACGCTCACCGCCGACCGCCCTGTGGCCTTCCAGCTGGACGGCGACTACCTGGGCGAACGCGAAACCGTAACATTCCGGTCTACACCGAACGCGTTACAAGTTCTGGTCTAGCCGGTTACATTCGGTCATTGTGTGACGCATCCGACATCCATAACCGCCAAAACTTCCCGCCAACCCTCTTGCGTGCACTCTCCGTGGCTGACAGGCTCGTTCATGACGTCGGAACGTAGGACCTTTAAACACCCCAGGGTCCTCCGATGCTCAGTGGGCAACCCCGGTCCTCACAGGATCCGGGTAATTGTTCGCGCGAGTTAGTGAAACTCTTCACAAAGTAGTAGCCGCACGGAGCCGACCAGAGGCTCCATCTACTAAGGAGTGGACGCATGGACTGGCGCCACCGAGCTGCCTGCCGTGACGTGGACCCCGAGCTGTTCTTCCCGATCGGCAACACCGGCCCGGCACTCATGCAGATCGAGGAGGCCAAGCAGGTCTGTCGTTCCTGCTCGGCCGTCGAGATGTGTCTCAAGTGGGCGCTGGAGTCCGGCCAGGACGCCGGTGTCTGGGGCGGCATGAGCGAGGACGAGCGCCGCGCACTCAAGCGCCGCACCGCCCGCGCCCGGGCACGCGCCACCGCCTGACCCCCGAAACTCCCCCGGAAAACCGAACCCCGACGCCGGCCGCACCGCAGCAGCGGCCCGTCAACCGTCACTGTGCCGTCAGCCGGGCGGGAGCGGGATCGACAGGGCAACCTCCGTGCCGCCCTCCAGGCGCGGCTCAATGGTGAGCCGCCCGGACAACTCCCCCTCGACCAGCGTACGCACGATCTGCAGCCCCAGACTGGTGGAGCTGTCGAGGTCGAAGCCCCCGGGCAGGCCGCGGCCGTCGTCCCAGACGGTCACGTTGAGCCGCTCGTGCGCGGACTCGACCACCACCTCCAGCCGCTTGGGCCGCCCGTGCTGCAACGCGTTCTGCAACAGCTCGGTCAGCGCCATGGCCAGCGGCGTGGCGATGAGCGAGGGCAGCACCCCGAACCCGCCGACCCGCCTCGGCGTGACGGCCACCTCCGGCGACGACACCTCTCCCGCCATCGCGATCACGCGGTCGGCGATCTCGTCGAAGTCGACGAACTCCTCGGGCGCGTGCGACAGCGTCTCGTGCACGATCGCGATCGACCCGACCCTGCGCACCGCCTCCTCCAGCGCCTCCCGCCCCTCGGGCACCTGAAGCCGCCTGGCCTGGAGTCGCAGCAGCGCGGCCACGGTCTGCAGGTTGTTCTTGACCCGGTGGTGGATCTCGCGGATGGTGGCGTCCTTGGTCATCAGCTCGCGCTCGCGCCGCCGTAGCTCGGTGACGTCCCTGATGAGGACGAGCGCGCCGATGCGGCCGCCGCCCACGATCAGCGGGATGGCCCGGAGCTGCACGATCGTGCCGCCCGACTCGACCTCCGTCTCCTTGGCCGCGCGCCCGCTGGCCACGATCATGAGGTCTTCGTTGATGGGCTCGTCCGAGTAGCAGAGGGTCGCGGTGACCCGGCCCAGCTCGGCGCCGACCAGGTCCGCGTGCAGGCCGAGCCGCCGGTAGGCGGACAGCGCGTTCGGGGAGGCGTAGGTGACGCGCCCGGCCCGGTCGAGCCGCAGCAGGCCGTCGCCGACGCGCGGCGAGCGCACCAGGATCGGCTCCTCGCCGGAGAACGGGAAGCGGCCCTCGGCCACCATCTGCGCCAGGTCTGAGGCGCTCTGCAGGTAGGTCAGCTCCAGCCGGGACGGCGTGCGGGCCGAGGACAGGTTCGTGGAGCGCTGGATGACCGCCAGGAAGCGGCCCTCGCCGCCCTCGACCGCCCGGCGCACCGGGATGGTCTCCTCGCGCACGGGCACGCCGGTGGACCAGTCGGGGTCGCCCTCGCGGCAGATGCGGCGCTCGTTCCAGGCCGTGTCGATGAGGGCGCGCTCGCCCTTGGCGGCCACGGTGCCGACGATGTCGTCGTGGTAGACGGTCGGGCCGGTCGTCGGCCGCATCTGGGCGATCGCGATCCAGCCGCTCTCCCCCAGCAGCGGCGCCCACAGGATGAGGTCGGCGAACGACAGGTCGGCCAGCAGCTGCCAGTCGGAGACCAGCGAGTGCAGCCAGTCGAGATCTGCCTCGTCGAGCGCTGTGTGACGGGCTACGAGGTCGCTGAGAGTCGGCACGAGTGCATCATGCGTGCTTTCCCCCGCAACAACCAAACCGACTCCCGGTCAGAGGGGGCGGGCTTGAGCCGATAGGGGACGAGCAGGCAGGGTTCACCACAGCGGGGGCATAACACCATACTGTGGGGGGTCAATCTCATATTGTGAGAACCGTCACACGGGCGCAGCCGCCGGTTCCCAGGGTGGAGCGGTGCACGGCCAGCCGGAGGTGATCCACACGGCCAGGTGGTTCTTCCGCGACACGGCGCGCGGACCGGCCTCGGTTGCGATCGCGCACGCTGCTGTGGATATCCTTCACAATCAACCTGAGCTGCCCGGATCCGCGTGTGCTCACACCCGTACGCGCCCGGAGCCTGCGGGCCGCTCCAGCCCGCGGTTGACCGCTCGGGCCGAAGTGAGTTCCGATGATCTCGCGGTGATCAGACACGCCCTCACCGCCGTGGCAGAAGTGAAGGTGAGAGCGTGACAGACGACAGCCCCCGCGTTCCCAAGTACTACGACGTGAAACGGGCCCTGCTCGAGCTCACCAAGACCCTGCCCGCCGGCACGGCCCTGCCGCCCGAGCGCACGCTCGCCGTCCGCTTCGAGACCTCGCGCACCACCGTCCGCCAGGCACTGACCGAGCTGGTCGTCGAGGGGCGGCTGCTGCGCATCCAGGGCAAGGGCACGTTCGTGGCACAGCCCAAGGTGGCCCAGGTGCTGCAGCTCACCTCGTACATCGGGGATCTGCGCACCGCCGGGCTGGAGCCGGACACCAAGATCCTGGAGATCGGCTACATCACCGCCGACGAGGCGCTCGCGCGGCGCCTGGCCATCAACCCCGGCGGACGGGTGCTGCGCATCCACCGGCTCAGGCTCGCCAACGGCGAGCCCGTCTCGATCGACACCACCCACCTGTCCGCCCGCCGCTTCCCCCGGCTGCGGCGCGAGCTGGAGGTGCACGCGTCGCTGTACGAGACGCTGCACAACGCCTACAACGTCCGGCTGACGGACGCCGAAGAGATCATCGAGACCGTCCTGGCCACCCCCTACGACGCCAAGGCCCTGGGCGTGGACGTCGGCCTGCCCATGCTCCTGCTCACCCGGCACGCCTTCGACGCCGACGGCAACCCCGTCGAGTGGGCGCAGTCGCTCTACCGCGGCGACCGGTACAAGTTCGTCACCCGCCTGCGCCGCCCATGAGCGTCCTCGTCGTCACGGGTACCGGCACCGGGGTGGGCAAGACGGTCGTGACGGCGGCACTGGCCGCGCTGGCGCTGGCGCGCGGGTCCACGGCGGCGGTGGTCAAGCCCGCGCAGACCGGGCGGGCGGCCGGCGAGCCCGGCGACGTGGACGAGGTCATCCGGCTGTCCGGCGTCACCACCACGTTCGAGCTGGGCCGCTTCCCCTGCCCGCTGCCGCCCGCCGCGGCCGCCAGGGCGGCGGGGGCGCCGCCCGTGTCGCTGTCGGCGGCCGCGACGCTGGCGCGGGAGCTGGCCGAGAGCAACCGCCTGGTCGTCGTGGACGGCACCGGCGGGCTGCTCGACCGCTACGACGAGGAGGGCGCCACGATCGCCGACCTGGCCCGCGCCCTGCGCGCGCAGGTCCTCGTCGTGGCACGGGCCGGCGGCGACACCGTCAACCACACCGCGCTCACCCTGGAGTCCCTGGCCCACCACGGCCTCGACCTGGCCGGGATCGTCATCGGCCGCTGGCCCGCCACCCCCGGCCCGGCCGAGCTCAGCAGCGTCGCCGACCTGGAGATGCTGGCCGCCCGGCCGCTGGCGGGCGCGCTGCCCGAGGGTATGGGCGGCCTGCGCGACCGCCAGACGTTCACCGAGGCGGCGCGGCAAGGGCTCGGCGTCACGCTGGGCGGCGCGTTCAGAGGGCCCCTGTCCTGAGGGTGGGGCTAACCCCACCTCCCACCGGCACACCAGACCCATTTCACGTCCTCGCTCACGGTCAATACCTTTGAGGCATGAAAGTCCCCCGCCCCTGGTCGGCGCGAGCCTGGCTGGACACGGCCCATGTGATGATCGGCTTTCCGGTCGCCGTGCTGCTCGGCGGGCTGACGCTGACGCTGGCCGTGGCGCCGCCCGTGCTGCGGCACGCCCTGCCCTGGTTCACCCGGGTGCAGCGCTCGCGGCTGCACGCCTTCCAGGGCGTGCGCATCCCGCCCGTGCCCGCCCCGACCGGCTGGCGCGACTCGCCGACGTGGCGGCAGATCGGCTACCACCTGCTGTCGCCGGTGGTGGGCCTGGCCGGCGCGGTCCTGGTCGGGCTGGCGTGGGGCGGGGCCATCGTGGGGCTGCTGGCGTTCCTGCCGCCGAAGCTGGAGGAGCCGCCGCTGGAGTTCATGTTCAACCTCAGGGACAACCGGGTCCAGCTCGTCTTCATGCTGATCGGGCTGGCGCTGCTGGTGCTCGCGCCGTTCCTGGCCCGCGGCATGGCCGCGCTCGACCTGTCGGTGGCCCGTACGCTGCTCGGGCCGAGCCGTACGGAGCTGGGGCAGCGCATCGAGACGCTGACCGAGAGCCGGGCCGGCGTGATCGACGCGGCCGACGCCGAGCGCCGCAGGATCGAGCGCGACCTGCACGACGGCGCCCAGCAGCGGCTCGTCTCCCTGGCCATGAACCTGGGGCTGGCCAGGGCCACCCTGACCGACCTGCCCGAGCCGGCCAAGGAGGCCATCGCGCAGGCGCACGAGGAGGCCAAGCAGGCGCTCAAGGAGCTGCGCGACTTCGTCCGCGGCCTGCACCCCGCCGTGCTCAACGACCAGGGGCTGGACGCGGCGCTGTCGGGCGTGGCGGCCCGCGCGCCGTTCCCCGTCAAGCTGACGGTGGACATCGAGCGGCGGCCCACCCCGACGATCGAGGCGGTGGCGTTCTTCACCGTCTCCGAGGCGCTGACGAACATCGCCAAGCACGCGGCGGCCACCAAGGCCGAGGTGCTCGTGCGGCGCGAGCGCGACCGCCTGCACGTGCTCGTGCACGACGACGGGTGCGGCGGTGCCAGGATGGACGGCGGTACCGGGCTGCGCGGCCTGGCCCAGCGCATCGACTCCGTCGACGGGCGGCTGAAGCTGTCCAGCCCGCTGGGCGGACCGACGACGATCGAGGTGGAGCTGCCGTGCGAGTAGTGCTCGCAGAGGATTCCGTACTGCTGCGAGAGGGCCTGATCCGGCTCCTGGCCGCGGCGGGCATGGACGTGGTCGCGGCCGTGGACGAGGCTGAGGGGCTGCTGCGGGCGGTCGAGGAGCACCGGCCCGAGCTGGTCGTCACCGACGTCAGGATGCCGCCCACGCACACCGACGAGGGCCTGCGGGCCGCGCTCGTGCTGCGCCGCCAGCAGCCGGGCCTGGCCGTGCTCGTGCTGTCGCAGTACGTCGAGGAGCGCTACGCCGCCCAGCTCCTCGCGTCGGCCTCGGCCGGCGGCGTCGGCTACCTGCTCAAGGACCGGGTGGCGGACGTCGCGGAGTTCATCGACGCGCTGCGCAGGGTCGCCTCCGGCGGCACCGCGCTCGACCCCGAGGTCGTGGCCCAGCTCCTGCTGCGCGGCAACAGCGACCCGCTGGAGCGGCTCACGCCCCGCGAGCACGAGGTGCTCCAGCTGATGGCGGAGGGCCGCTCCAACGCCGGCATCGGCCAGGCCCTGGTGCTCAGCGAGGGCGCCGTGGGCAAGCACATCGGCAACATCTTCACCAAGCTCGACCTGCCGCCCGCCGAGGGCGACCACCGGCGGGTGCTCGCCGTGCTGCAGTTCCTCAAGATCCGGAGCCTGCCGTGAGAGCTCTGTGGCTCGCGGCCGGCGCCGTGGCCACCGTGGTCGTGCTCACGGTGTCCACCGTGGGCCTCTGGAACGGCTTCGCCGGCGCCAGGACCCCGACGGACGTCACCATCAGGTCCATCCCGTTCGACGGCCAGGAGCTGCGCGTCAAGACCGGCAAGGGCCAGGTGAACCTGTGGATCGTGTCGGGCAAGGCGGGCGAGCTGCTCATCCGGCGGTCGCTGAGCTGGTCCCGCGACCGGCCCACCGTCACGGAGGACTGGGACGCCAGCGCCCGCACGCTGCGGCTCGACGCCGTGTGCCCCCGCTACGACCAGCCGGACGGCCCCATCTGCGAGGCCGACTACCTGCTGGCCGTGCCGCCCGAGACCTCGGTGGAGGCCGCCACGTCCGTCGGCCAGCTCACGGTGGACGAGTTGTTCGGCGACCTGCGCCTGACCTCCGTCTCCGGCGACGTCAACGTCAACTCCCTGGCCGGCGACCTCTACGTACGCACCGGCACGGGCCGCGTGGACGGCGACGGGCTGCGCGGCGCCCGGGCCGACGTGGAGGTCGGCTCCGGCGACGTCGAGCTGGCCTTCCGCAGCGCCCCGTCGGAGGCGAAGGTGGTCGTGCGGACGGCGGGTGACGTCTACCTCCAGGTGCCGCCCACCGTGTACGACGTCGCCGTCCAGGGCGCCAACACCACGGTCGACGTCAAGCACGCCCCCGGCGCGTCAAGAAAGATCACCGTGACCGCCCCCGACGGCCTCGTGAACGTGTGCTGCCGATGAAGACCTGTTTACCCGTGTGACTGGTTGGTAAGTTCCCGGCATGGAGTCTGCGAAGCACGCCGGTGACGCCGCCGTCGCCGTGTCCAAGGCCTATGGTGTCGAGACCATGTTCACCCTGTCGGGAGGGCATGTCTTCCCGCTTTACGACGGAGCGGTGCACGAGGGCATGCGCATCCTCGACGTACGCCACGAGCAGAGCGCTGTCTTCGCCGCCGAGGCGACCGCCAGGCTGACGAGGAAACCGGGCCTGGCCGTGCTGACCGCGGGCCCCGGCATCACCAACGGCGTCAGCGGCGTCGCGACCGCCCACTTCAACGGCTCCCCCGTGGTCGTGCTCGGCGGGCGGGCGCCCCAGTCCCGCTGGGGCAGCGGCGCGTTGCAGGAGATGGACCATCCGCCGCTGCTGGAGCCGATCACCAAGCTCGCGTTCACCGCGTCCGGCGCCGAGTCCGTCGGCCAGGACGTCGAGGTGGCCTTCCGCACGGCGGTCGCGCCCCACCGCGGCCCGGTCTTCCTCGACTTCTTCATGGACCACCTGTTCTCGCCCGCGCCGCTGCACGACGTGAGCACGCAGTCGCCGTCGCCGCTGGAGCCCGACCCCGACGCCCTGGCGGGCATCGCCCGGCTGCTGGCCGAGGCCGAGCGGCCGGTGCTGGTCTACGGCTCCGACGTGTGGATGGACCGCGCCGAGGAGGCCGCCCGCGACTTCGCCGAGACGTGGCGGCTGCCGGTCATCCCCAACGGGCAGGGCCGCGGCATCCTGCCGGCCGGCCACGAGCTGCTCGTCACCCGCGCCCGCGGCCTCGCCTTCGGCCAGGCCGACCTGGTCATCGTGGTCGGCACGCCGCTCGACTTCCGCCTCGGCTACGGCTGGTTCGGCGGCAAGGACGGCGCGCCGCTGGCCAGGGTGGTGCACATCGCCGACGCGCCCTCGCAGCTCGCCACGCACATGCAGCCGGCCGCGTCGGCCGCCGGCGACCTGTCGGTGGTGTTCTGGGGCCTCGGCACCGCCTGCGGCGAGGCGGGCGTCAAGCCCGACGCGTACGCGTCGTGGGTGACGAAGCTGTCCGAGGCCGCCTCGGCCGCCATCGAGGGCGACGCCGAGCTGCTGTCCTCCGGCTCCGACCCGATCCACCCCATGCGGATCTACGGCGAGCTCAACCGCGTCCTCGACGACGACGCCGTGGTCATCGGCGACGGCGGCGACTTCGTCTCCTACGCCGGTAAGTACGTCGAGCCGAAGCAGCCCGGCAACTGGCTCGACCCGGGCCCCTACGGCTGCCTCGGCACCGGCCTCGGCTACTCCATCGCCGCCCGCCTGGCCAGGCCGTCCTCGCAGGTGGTGCTGCTGCTCGGCGACGGCGCCGCCGGCTTCTCCCTGATGGACGTCGACACCCTCGTCCGCCACAACCTGCCGGTCGTGATGATCTGCGGCAACAACGGCATGTGGGGCCTGGAGAAGCACCCCATGCAGATGCTGTACGGCTACGACGTGGCCGCCGAGCTGCAGCCGCAGTGCCGCTACGACCAGGTCGTGACCGCGCTCGGCGGCGGCGGCGAGCTGGTCACCAAGCCGTCGGAGATCGGGCCCGCGCTGCGCAGGGCGTTCGACTCCGGCGTGCCGTACCTGGTGAACATCGCCACCGACCCGCAGATCGCCTACCCCCGCAACACGACGGGGGTGTGACTACCCCTTCGGCGTGGAGGTGGGCGTGGGCGTCGTCGCCGTGGGCGAGGGCGAGCCGTCCTCGGGGCAGACGCTGTCGACCACGACGAGCGTGACCGTGGTGCCCTTGGTGACCGGCTTGTTCGCGCCCGGCGTGGTCGCCTTGACCCGGCCGCAGCGCATGCCGTCGGTGGTGGTGGTCTGGTCGTCGGGGTTCGACAGCAGGCCGGCCGCCTCCACCATGTCCACCGCTTCCAGGTAGCGCCTGCCGACCACGTTCGGCATCAGCACCTTGTTGCCGGACGCGGTCGGGCTCGGCGACTTCGACGTGGACGGCGGAGGGGTCGAGGGCGTGCTGGACGGCGTCTTCGTCGGCTCCTCGGTCTTCTCCGGCACCTGCTGCGACCTCGTCGGCGGCCGGGTGGTCGGCCTCGGCTCCTCCGTCGTCGGGTCGGGCTCGGGCTCCGAGGTCTTGGACGGGGGCCTGGTCGTCTTGGTGGGCTTGGTGTCGTTGCCCTGGTAGGTGGCGGTGACCGTGGGCTCAGGAGCGCCGAGGGGCATGCCCGTCAGCGCCACGGCGGTGGCGCCCGCGCCGAGCACGACCGCCGCGGCGATGCCCGCGATCAGCCCGGTCCTGCGCGGCGCCTTGGCCGCGCGGCGACTCCCGCGCCGGTCGGAGATCGTGGTCTCCTCGTGCGCCATCCTGGCGCCCGTCTGGTACGGGCCCGAGTCGTGCTGGCCGGCCGCCTGCTGGTACTGCTGCTGTTGCTGGTACTGCTGGCCGGTCGGCTGCTGCTGGTACTGCTGCTGCGGCGGCTGGGCCATCGTGGAGCCGGTGGCCAGCTCGGGCACGGCGGGCGCCTGCCCGCTGGCGATCGCCCTGGCGGCCTCGCTCATCGCGCGGGCGCTCGGGTAGCGCCTGGCCGGATCCTTCGACAGGGCGATGTCCACCAGCGTGCGCACAGCCTGCGGGATGTCCTGGGGCAGCGGCGGCGGGGCCTCGCGGATGTGCTTGAGCGCGATCGTGACCGCGCTGTCACCGTCGAAGGGCCGCTGGCCCACCAGGCACTCGTACGCGACCACGCCGAGCGCGTAGATGTCGACGGCGGGCGTCACGGGAGCGCCCTCGGCCTGCTCGGGAGCGCAGTAGGCGGCGGTGCCGAGCACCATGCCGGCGTCGGTGAGCCGGCTGGCGATGTCGGAGCGGGCGATGCCGAAGTCGGTGAGGACGAGCGTGCCGTCGCGCTGCACGAGCAGGTTGCCCGGCTTGACGTCGCGGTGGACGATGCCCTGGTCGTGCACGGCTTGCAGGGCCGAGGCGGCCTGCGCGATGAGCTCCATGGCGGGCTGCGGCGGGATGCGCCCCAGCCGGCCGAGCAGGCGGTCGAGCGGCTCGCCGTCGACGAACTTCATCACCAGGTAGACGGTGTCGCCGCTGACGCCGTAGTCGTAGACGTCGACCACGCCGGAGTGGTTGATCGTGGCCATCGCCCGCGCCTCCCCCTGGAAGCGAGCGACGAACCCGGGGTCCTGCATGCGGCCTGGGAGCAGCACTTTGACGGCGACGGTGCGTGCGAGCACGACATCCTCGCCTCGCCACACCTCACCCATGCCACCGGCGCCGATGCGGGTATCCAGCCGATACCGCCCCGCCAGCGTCGTCCCTTGGGCCACCATGATTCCCCCGCTACCCCCCTACCATCCGTAACCCTCTTACCTCGCCCACCCCGCGGATCTCCAACAAAGCGAAGTTTTGTCGCGGTGAGGTAACACAGTGGTCACGGAACTCAGAGAGTGTACGACTCACCTGACCCACATGCCACTCAAATGCCTCAAGCCGTACAAAGCCTATCCTGGGGCCTTCCGGCCGCACTTGTCCGCGTTTCCGGGAACTCGGCGGCCCCATGAGAGGCTCATCTCATGACGCTCACTCCAGGTCTGCGCGCTCACCTGCTCATCATGGTCGAGATGGAGGACACCGCGAAGCGGATCGGCAGCGGGGACGTGCCCGTGCTGGCCACGCCCCGGCTGCTCACGCTGGCGGAGGCGGCGACCGTACGCGCCGTCGAGAAGCACCTGGCGCCCGGCGAGACGTCCGTCGGCACCCGGGTCGAGCTCGACCACCTGGCCGCCAGCCCGCTCGGCGCTCACGTCCAGGTGAGCGTGGAGCTCGTCGAGGTGGACGGGCGGCGGCTGGTCTTCGCGTTCGAGGCGCACGAGCAGAGCACGGTGATCGGCAAGGGCAGGATCGAGCGCGTCGTGGTCGACCGCGCGAAGTTCCTCGCGCGCGCCACTCGCTGAGAGCGTGTTACTCACTGAGAGCGCGCGACTTGATGACGGCGCGCCACTCACTGAGAGCGCGCGGCTCGATGACGGCGCGCCACCCCTTGTCGGCGCCCACCTCGGCCGGTGATCACACCCGGCCGCGGTCGATGACCCGGGCCAGCGCCTCGACCGCGTGCGGATCGTACGCACTCCCTGACGACAGCCGGATCCGCTCCAGCGCCGCCCCGCCCCGGTCGCGGTCGGTGGAGGGCCCCACCAGGTCGTCGTAGGCGTTGGCCACCTTGATGATGCGGCTCGACAGCGGCGGGTCGTCGGTGATCGGGTCGCACTGCCTGCTGACCACCTCGGCCACCCGGTCGAGCACGCCCGTCTGCCTGATCACCTCCGCGCCCAGCTCCGCGATGCGGCGGGCCTGCTCGGGCTCGGTCAGCACGGTCGCCCCGCCGGGGATCGGGTCGCGCAGCGAGAGCTGGCCGATGTCGTGCATCAGCGCGGCGTACTCCAGCTCCAGCAGCTCGGGCTCGGCCATGCCCAGCTCCCTGCCGATGGCGACCGCCAGGCGGCTGACCCGGCGCGAGTGCCCCGGCTCGACGTAGCCGCCCACCTCGGTGACCCGCGACAGCGCGCGCACGGTCTGCAGGTAGGTGGCCCTGATGCCGGCGTACTTGCGGAAGGCCACCTGCGTGACCAGCAGCGGCGCCGCGAACACCAGCAGCGCCACGAGGTCCATGCTGTGCGTGGCCAGCGCGAGCAGCACGCCCGAGGAGGCCACGGCGGCGCCCAGCGGGAAGGCCATGTTGATCTCGTCGCGCACGGCCACCCTGAACGCCGTGCGCACCTGCTCGGCCCGCAGCAGCGCGGCGATCAGCACGTCGATGAGCAGGGTGATCGCGATGAGCGTGACCATGACCACGAGCGCCGGCCACCACGTGCGGGTCGGCGGCTTGGTCATCTCGTAGAGCGGGGCCGCCAGCGGCCGGAACGCGAAGGCCAGCAACGCGCCGGTGAGCAGCCGCCTGGCCATCGCGTCGAGGCGCGGCGGCCGGCCCACCGCCAGGTGCGGGAGCGCTCCCGCCGTCATGCCGACGGCGATCACGGCCACGACCTGCAGCGCGGGGTGCTCCAGCGGGGTCTGGCTGAGGTCGAGCAGCAGCGTGTAACCGAGCGCGGCGGCGGCCCCGATCGGCGCGACCTCCCTGTTGCCCGGCATGGTGAGCCTGGCCAGCTCGCCCACCGCGATCAGCGCCCCGAACCCGACCGCGATCTCCGGCTGCGTGAGCCCGACGGCCGCCGTGTGCGCCACGCCCACCAGCGCGACCAGGCCGGCCGCGCAGATGAGCAGGAGCTGGCCGGAGTCGAGGCGGCGCAGGACCGTGCTCAGCGAGCGCCCGGTCGTGCGCCTGACGCGCTCAGTGGTGATCATGATCCGGTCACGACCTGGATGGGCATCGTCGGGTCGTCGTGGTCCTTGATCGTCGCCTCGGCGGCGTCGGGCGGCGGCTGGTCCGCGCGGCGCGGCGGCTGCCACGGCTCGCGCTCCAGCGCCCGGATGAAGGCCGCCACCATGACCGGGTCGAAGTGCGTGCCCGCGCTCTTGCGCAGCTCCTCGATCGCCTCGGGCACCGGACGCGCGCCCCGGTAGGAGCGGTCGGAGGTCATCGAGTCGAACGCGTCGGCCACCGCGATCACCTTCGCGAACTCGGGGATCTCGTCGCCCGCCAGCCCCATCGGATAGCCGGTGCCGTCGTGCTTCTCGTGGTGGTGCATGATGCCGGCGTACGCCTCGTCGAGGAAGCCGATGCCCCGGACGATCTCCAGCCCGCGCATCGGATGCAGCTGGATCGCCGCGAACTCCTCCTCGGTGAGCGGCCCGTCCTTCTGCAGCACCTTCGTCGGCACACCGAGCTTGCCCACGTCGTGCAGCATGCCCGCGTACCGGATGGCCCGCACCCGCTCCAGGCCCATGCCGATCTCCTGCGCGATCATGGACGAGGCGTGGGAGACGCGCGTGCAGTGGCCCCTGGTGTAGTAGTCCTTCGTCTCCACGGCCTGGCAGAGCGCGGCGATCGTGGCGTCGTACGAGCGCTGCTGCGCGTGGTACTGCCCGAACGCCCACCGCGCCACGAACAGCGGCAGCAGCACCAGCACCGCCGAGATCGACGCCACCGTGGCCCACAGGCCCGCCACCAGCAGCCCGAACGTCCCGTAACCCAGGTACGACAGCAGGAACTGCGCCATGCCGCGCATCGGCACCTCGGTGGCCCGCACCCGCGTGGCCAGCCCGACCATGGTGAGCGTGAGCGCGATGTTGAGCGGCACGAAGACGGCCGTGGCGGCGGCGTACGGGCCGATGAGGTCGTCGAAGGCGTTGACCTCGGGCACGCCCACGCGGCCGTCCAGCGCCTCGTAGACGCGCCCCGCGACGAAGCCGCAGATGGCGAACTGCGCGCCGTTGAACAGGCGCTTGATCAGCGGCAGGCCCGGCCGCACGCTGAGCACCGCCGTCAGCCCCACCAGCGCGGCGCCCCCGGGCCCGAGCAGCACCACGGCGGCCAGCGAGGCCGAGAAGCTCACCGACACCGCGAACTGCTCCACGTTCAGGAGCGTCGGCATCGACTCGCACACCAGGAACAGCAGGGCCAGCACCAGGAGGATGTCGAGGTCCTGCGTGGCCACGGGCGGGCCCGAGACCATCACGCCGCGTACGACGAGAGCGGCCGCCGCGGCGATCACGGCGACCAGATAGACCCTTGCGGGCCACGGCAGATCACGCATTGCGGCCCCCCACGGCGATCAGGTCCAGGACACCCCAGGAGGAAGGACCGCTCCGGCGATCAGCGTGACCACCGGGGTGATCAGCACGACGGCCGTGAGCAGCCGGGCGACCGTAACCTTGGACATCCACATGCCTCCACGTCGACTTGTGGGGTTCACGCTACAGAACCGGACGTGGCCGTATGGGCTGAGTCGGAAATCGCAAGCAAAGCGTAATCAAGCCACTACTTCGCGCGACGGCTCGCGGCCCACTCGACGGTCTTCTTCACGCCGGTCGACAGGTCCGTACGCGGCTGCCAGCCCAGCCCCTCGTGCGCCGGCACCGGATCGACCGCCATCGCCGGCAGGTCGCCCACGCGCGGCGGCGCGAAACCGGGCTTGTCCTGGGCGCCGGCCGCGTCGGCGATCAGCGAGTGCAGCCGCCGGTCGGTGGTCTGGATGCCGGTGCCGAGGTTGAAGCGGCGGCCGTTGCCCTCGCCGCCGCACGCCCGGACGAAGCCGTCGACCACGTCGCCGACGTAGACGTAGTCGCGGGTCTGGGTGCCGTCGCCGTACAGGACCGTCGGCGTGCCGTTGAGCAGCGCGTCGGTGAAGATCGCCACGACGCCCGCCTCGCCGTCGGGCGACTGGCGCGGGCCGTAGACGTTCGACAGCACCAGCGTCGTGTACTCGATGCCGTACAGGGCGCGGAACGTGGCCAGGTAGATCTCGCCGCTCAGCTTCGAGGCGGCGTACGGCGAGCGCGGGTCGGTGGCCGCGTCACCCGGCACCGGGATCGTCGCCGGACGGCCGTAGACGGCCACCGACGAGGCGAACACCACCTTGCGGGTGCGCCCCTCGTGCGCGGCGTTCAGCACGGCCGCCGTGCCCTCGACGTTGAGCCTGGCGTCGTGCGCCGGGTCCATGACGCTCTTGCGCACGCTGATCTGCGCCGCCAGATGGCAGACCACCTCCGGCTGCAGCTCGGCCATCAGGCCGACCAGCGCCGGGTCTCTGATGTCCATCTCGTGCAGCCGGAACCGGTCGCTGCGCGCCGCCTCCACCAGGTTGTCGCGCGAGCCGGACGACAGGTCGTCGACGACATGCACCTCGTGCCCGTCGGCCAGGAGGCGATCGACGAGATTCGAACCGATGAACCCGGCACCCCCGGTGACCAGAACGCGCATGAAGGAGATCCTAGTCCGCCCCTGGTCTCGGTCGGCCGCTCGTCAGTCGGCCAGCTCCGAACGTACCTGCGCGATGCGGGCCAGCACCTTGCTGCGCAGGTCGGCGGGGACCGGGTCGCACCCGCAGTGCTTGTGCACCAGCGCCTTGACGGCCTTGTCGAGGTCGTACTCCTTCAGGCACGGGCTGCACTCGTCGAGGTGCACGCGGATCTCCGCGACGTCCCCCTCGGTCAGCTCACCGTCGAGGTAGGAGTACACCTTGTCGAGAACCTCGCGACAGTCGGTGTCATGCGGGTTTCCACAGCTCATTTCGATCCCTCCGCCGGGACCAGGCCACGCTCGCGAGCATAGTCCTCAAGGAGGCCCCGCAGCTGCCTGCGTCCTCTGTGCAGCCTCGACATCACGGTGCCGATCGGAGTGCCCATGATGTCGGCGATCTCCTTATAAGGGAAGCCTTCGACGTCCGCCAGGTAGACGGCGATCCTGAACTCCTCCGGCAGGGCCGCGAGCGCCTGCTTGATGTCGCCGTCGGGCAGATGCTCCAGCGCCTCCACCTCGGCCGACTTCAGCCCGCTCGAGGTGTGGGACTCGGCGCGCGCCAGCTGCCAGTCCTCGATCTCCTCGGTGCCCGACTGCTTCGGCTCGCGCTGCTTCTTGCGATAGCTGTTGATGAAGGTGTTGGTCAGGATCCGGTAGAGCCACGCCTTGAGATTCGTGCCCTGCTGGAACTGGTGGAACGACGCGAACGCCTTGGCGAAGGTCTCCTGCAGCAGGTCCTCCGCGTCCGCGGGATTTCGGGTCATCCGGAGCGCGGCGGAGTAGAGCTGCTCGAGATACGGCATGACGTCGCGCTCGAATCGCTCGCTTCGCTGCTCCAGCGTCTCCGCGCCTGTCGCGGGCACCGGACCCACCCCCCTAAGATCACCGGTGGCCGGCTGTGGCGGTACACCGTACTCAGGGGAGGATACCCGCTGGCCCGCGACCGCTCGGTCAGCGGGCCGGGGTTCTACCAATGTGAGCATGCTCGTCGCAACACGCCCGCGCCCTTGTCTGTTCCCGCAAGATAGAAGGTACGAAGGACCCGGTGCGGGGAACGTCATACGTACCGGCTGGTAGCCCTTTTTCCGGAACCCAGGAGTCGCGTGTGCTGCCCATTCCGGCCGAGGAACTGAACGGCTCAGGGACGCTCGGGCCGTACTGGACCTTCTACCGTGCCGTAGCCGCCGAACAACTCAACCGATGGCTCCCCGCCGAACCCTCCGTGATCCTCGATCTGTCCGGCGGGCGCGGCAAGTGGTCCGGCCAGGCCGCCAGGCTCGGGCATCGGGTCGTCGAGGTGCTCGACTTCCGCCGGACCGCCGACGGGCAGTCCCGGCTGCGCGACGCCGACCGCGTCCGCCACGTACGCGCCGACGACCTCTCCTTCCTCCCCGACGCCAGCGTCGACGCCGTGCTCGCCGAGGAACGCGCCATGTCGATCGAGCTCATGGCCGAGTCCGCCATGAGCGACGTCGCCAGAGTGCTGCGGCCCGGCGGCCGCGCCCTGATCTGCGTCGACTCGCTGGTGCTCGGCATGGCGATCCTGGCCGAGCAGGAGCAGTGGCAGCACCTGCGGCAGACCGGCGAGGTCATGCTCGTGCCGTGGCCCGACGGCAGCATCACGCGCTGCTTCAGCAGCGGGCAGCTGCGCGAGCTGCTCGTCGGGGCCGGGCTGGAGGTCGAGTGGATGCGTCCGCGCACCGTCCTGTCGCCGTCCACCGTCGACCACGTGCTGAGCTCCGACGCGCGGGCGCTCAACTACCTGGTGCGGACCGAGCTCGAAGCCCAGCCCAACGACGACGACACGGTGGGCATCCACCTCGTCGCCAGCGCCCGCCGTCCCGGCTAGTCCGGGCTAGTCGCGGCTAGGAGCGTCCCGTCCACGTGCTGGGGCGCCTCTTGCGCCGGCTCACCCGCCGCGGTCACCGCGCCTGGCGTCCTTCGCGCCGCCGTTCTTCGTGTCCGGCGGCTTCGGGACGTCGTGGTCGGCTCAGCGGCGGCGTTCCTGCTTGCCCTGGCACTGCACGCAGCGCGCCGCCTCCGGACGGGCCTCCAGCCGGCCCTCCGGCACCGGGCTGCCGCAGTCGACGCACCTCCCGTACACGCCTTCGTCGATGCGCTTGAGCGCCTCCATGATCGCCTGCCGCTGTGCGGTGGCCACGGTCAGCATGGCCTGAGCACGGTCGGCGTCGGTCAGGTCGGAGCCGGCGTCCGCCGCGGAGTGCTCACGTACGGCGACGGGGTCGCCCTGAAGGACCCCGATCGAACGATCCAGTTCCGCGAGCATGTCTTCCAGCCGCTCACGAGCGGTCGTGACGTCCACGAATCCGCACCTCCGGGTGAATGAGGGCAACCCGCGACGAGGACTCCCCGGATGTCCCGCCCGGTGCAATGAGGGGGCATTTTCTGGCGGTGACATCGAGTAAACGGATGCATCGCTTTCCTCACCGGATGCCCGCTAACCGCGCTTCTTACACCTTTAGAAAAGCGCGGTTTCCTCCTCCTCAGGGAGAGGTTTGATGAGGTCCGGGCCATTGTTCCGGACGTTGTTGACATCCGTCGACACCGCGTACGCGGTCAGCCGCCCCGACTCCGCGGGCACCAGCAGCCGCCCCGCCTGCTCGGTGTCGGTCAGCTTGGGGTCGAGCCACTCCGCCCAGCGCTCCCGCTCGATCATCATGGGCATCCTGTCGTGGATGCGGCCCAGATGATCCTCCGCGTTGGTGGTGATGACCGTGCACGTCACCAGCCACTTCAGCGGGTCGTCGTCCTCGCGCGACGGGTCCTTCCAGAACTCGTACAGGCCCGCCATCGCCAGCACCCCGCCGTCAGACGGGTGGATGAAGTACGGCTGCTTCTTCTTCTTTTCCCCCTCGACCGGCATCCACTCGAAGTAGCCGTCGGCCGGCAGCAGGCACCTGCGCTTGGCGAACGCCTGCCGGAACGACGGCTTCTCGGCCAGCGTCTCGGCCCTCGCATTGATCATCCGCGAGCCGATCGACGGGTCCTTCGCCCACGCCGGCACCAGCCCCCACTTGACGACCCTGAGCTGCCGCACCGCCCGCTCGGCCTCCTTGGGCACCCGGCTCAGCACGGCGTAGACGTTCTTCGTGGGCGCGACGTTGTAGTCGGCGCCGAGCTCCTTGTCGGGCTCGGCGTCCTGCTCGACCTGGAATTCCTCGAGCAACTCGTGCTTCTTGCGCGCCGAGGCGTATCTACCGCACATGACCCCACACTGCCACGTCCCGCCTTGAACCGCATGCCTCCCCACGCACCGGCCGCCCCTTCACCATCCGGTCTTCGGACGCTCTGCGCCGCACACCTTCCACCACATGCCCTCCACAGCCCGCCCCACCCCGTGCCCCGCGTACCGCACCGCACCCTTTCGCCGCGCCCGCCGCACTCCCCGCAACCCCGCACCCGTCGCGCGTCCCGTGCCGTGCCCGTCACCGGCCCTTCGGCGCGGCCGTCCACAGGGGGCGAGATCCGGTGACCGTTGTCCACAGGCAGGCGACAGGGTGGTGACCGGCGTCCACAGGCTGTGACCCCGCCCCTCCGCGGCCAGTACTCTTTGACCATGCCCGCTCCGCACTGGCCCGCGCCGACGGCGACCACTCCGGTCACCGCCACCGTCCCGCTGCCCGGCTCCAAGTCGGTGACCAACCGTGCGCTCCTGCTCGCCGCGCTGGCCGACGGCCCGGGGGTCGTGCGGCAGGCGCTGCGCAGCCGCGACGCCGACCTGATGGTGGCGGCGCTGCGGGCCCTGGGCACCACGTTGACCCCCATGAGAGAGACGTCCGCGGGCGTCGACTGGCAGGTGACGCCCGGCCCGATCCGTGGCGGCGCGCACATCGACGTGGGCCTCGCGGGCACGGTCATGCGGTTCGTGCCTCCGGTGGCGGCGCTGGCCGATGGCCCCGTCTCCTTCGACGGCGACCCGCACGCGCGCAAGCGCCCGATGGGCCCCATCCTCGACGCCCTGCGCGCCCTGGGTGCGAGGATCGACAACGACGCGCTGCCGTTCACGATCAGCGGGCCGCTGGCGGGCGGCGAGGTCACGCTCGACGCGTCGGGTTCGTCGCAGTTCGTCTCGGGCCTGCTGCTGGCGGCGGCACGCTTCGAGAAGGGCATCACGATCCGCCACGTGGGCCCGCCGGTCCCCTCACTGCCGCACATCGAGATGACCATCGAGATGCTCAGGGCGGTCGGCGTCCGGGTCGACGCCGGCGAGCGCGACGTGTGGCGGGTGGAGCCGGGCCCGATCGCGGCCAGAGACATGACGGTCGAGCCCGACCTGTCCAACGCGGCCCCGTTCCTGGCGGCGGCGCTGGTGACGGGCGGCACGGTCACGATCCCCGCCTGGCCGCTGCACACCACGCAGGCAGGCGACGCCCTGCGCGACCTCCTCACCACCATGGGCGCCACGGTCACCCGCGCCCCTGCCGACTCCACGGCCTCCGGCACGACCACTGCGGGCTCCGGCACGCCTGCCGCAGGTTCCGACGCGACGGCCGCGGGTTCTCACCCGACCGCCGCGCGATCCGGCACGACCGACCTCGTGGTCACAGGCACGGGTCACATCACCGGCATCGACGCCGACCTGCGTGACGTGGGCGAGCTGACCCCGACCATCGCCGCCCTGGCGGCGCTGGCGTCGACCCCGAGCCGCATCCGGGGCGTGCCCCACCTGCGCGGTCACGAGACCGACCGCCTCGCCGCCCTCGCCACCGAGATCAACCGCCTCGGGGGCGACGCCGAGGAGACGGACGACGGCCTGATCATCCGCCCCCGCCCGCTGCACGGCGGCACCTTCCACAGCTACGACGACCACCGCATGGCCACGGCCGGCGCGGTGATCGGCCTGGCGGTGCCGGGTGTGGAGGTGGAGAACATCGCGACGACCGCCAAGACCCTGCCGGAGTTCGTCCAGATGTGGACGGCGATGCTGGAAGCCCGATGACCTCCGCCATCAGGGCCGCCCGGCACCGTGGCCCGGCCGCTGGTTTCGCCCGGGTCGAGCCGGGCACGTCGGAGAAGGGCGGCACGTGAGAGCGCGCTGCCCGCACGGCGATCACGACATGTACGAGCATGACACCGCCACCCCTCCAGGCCGGGGTGGCACCCGCAGCACAGGCACCGGCTCCACATCCGCATACCCGCACCCGGTCAGCGCCGCCCGCACGTGCCGGCCCTCCACGAGCCGGCCCCACGCGCGCCGACGCCGGCCAGGCCACGTCCACACCGGCCACCGCCCCGCAGCGCCCGGCCCCGCCGCCCGGCGCACCGCGAGCCACGGCCACCCCGTCCGACACACCGCAGAGCACGGCCACCCAGACCGACGCCTAACAGGACACGGCCGCCCAGACCGACGCCCAGCAGAGCACAGCCACCCAGGCCGGCGTACCACCGCAAGGCACAGCCACCCAGGTCGCCGCTCAGCAGGACATGGCCACCACGGCGGGTGCACCGCTATCGCGGTGGCCGGCACGGGCAGCACCACGGCCGGCGACCGCACATCACGGCCCAGGCGCCGCCGCCAAGAGGACTACACGACACCTGCACCACAAGCACCATCAGGGCCACCAGCACTGCCACAATCAGCGCAGTCACCGTCACAAGCACAGAGGGGAAGCGAGCGTATGGGAGCGGACCGCTGAGAAAGCGGGAGTACGACGAGGACGACGTACGGGTCAGGCCGGGCAAGGGCTCCCGCCCCCGGACCCGGATCCGTCCTGCGCACGAGGATGCCGTGGAAGGGTTCGTGGTGGCCGTCGACCGGGGCCGCTACACGACCCTGGTGGAGCCGGAGCGCCCGAAGGGGTCGGCGCAGAAGCGCAAGCCGCCGCAGCGCCGCCTGGTGGTGGCCATGAAGGCGCGCGAGCTGGGCCGCAAGGGCATCGTGGTCGGTGACAGGGTGGCGCTGGTGGGTGACGTCTCCGGCCGCCCCGACACGCTGGCCAGGGTCGTACGCGTGGAGCCGCGCACGTCGATGTTGCGCCGTTCGGCCGACGACACGGACGACACCGACGGCATCGAACGCCCGGTGGTGGCCAACGCCGACCAGCTCGTGATCGTCACCGCGCTGGCCGATCCGCCGCCGCGTCCCCGCATGATCGACCGGATCCTCGTGGCGGCGTTCGACGCCGAGATCGACACCCTGCTGTGCCTCACCAAGTCCGACCTGGCGCCGCCCGACGAGCTGGTGGCACTCTACGAGCCGCTGGGCGTGCCGCACGTCGTGGTGCACAAGGGCGGCTCCCTCGACGAGCTGCGCGACCACCTGGCGGGCCGCATCAGCGTCCTGGTGGGCCATTCGGGCGTCGGCAAGTCCACGCTGGTCAACGCCCTGGTCCCCGACGCCAACCGCGCCGTCTCGCACGTCAACGCCGTCACCGGCCGCGGCCGCCACACCTCCACCTCGGCCGTGGCGCTGGAGCTGCCCGACGGCGGCTGGATCATCGACACGCCGGGCGTACGCAGCTTCGGGCTGGCCCACGTGTCGGTGGAGACGGTGCTGGCCGCGTTCCCCGACCTGGTGGAGGGCACGGTCAACTGCCCGAAGGGGTGCACGCACCTGGACGAGGGCTGCGCGCTGGACGCGTGGGTCGCGGCCGGCAACGCCGACCCCACGCGCCTGGAGTCACTCCGCCGCCTCCTGTCCAGCCGCGAAGGCACCTCCGATGACCCGTCCGCCCCCCGCCGCGACCCCACCCCGGACGACACCCCCTGACGGAGGCACCCACGTCGGAGGCACCCACGTCGGAGGCCGACACTTCCCAGCAGCGGGCCGCACGCCTGCGCCGCGATGGCGTGCGGCGCAAGCGCGGGCACCGTCACGGCACAGGCACCGTCACGGCACAGGCATACGGTGCGGCACAGGCATACGGTGCGGCCTTGGCCCGTGAGGGTGTCATACATCGTGTGGTGGCGCTGCGCGCCTGCGCCGCGACGGTCCATGACCCCCGCAGGGGCCGGGGCGGACCGCGTGCCGGTACCGGGCCGGAGAGGTGCGCCACCTCTCACGGGGCAGGCACGCTCACATCGCCCCCTCACGAGGCAGGCACGCTCACATCGCCCCCTCACGGACCGACCACGTCCTCGTCAGGCAGTCAGTCGGCGCCCCCGAGCCAGACGACCTCGTACCACCGCAGCGGCCGCAACGTCGCGAACGCGGCCCGCAGCTCGGCCACCGAGGCGGTGTCGCCGAACACCTCCACGGTCACGGCACCGTGTGGCGCGATCACGGCGTACCGCTTGTCATCGCTACGGACCCACACCCCGTCCGGCTCCTTCTCGCACCGCACCCGCCCGGCCCCGGACGGTGCCGGTCCCGAAAACTGGAACCCGCCGTTGTAGCAAGTCTCCTGAGGCTCCGTCCACTTCCTAGGCAGTTTGCCCCACCAGCACAGCAGGCCGCCCGCCGGGAAGGCGCCGGCCAGCATCGTTAAGAACACGAGCACGTTGACGTGCTCTCTCACCTGGACGGCGAGCGCCGCTTGGCCGAGCCCGATCACGACGCCCGCCAGCGCCGCCCGCATCAAGGCGTTCATGCCCGATCATGGATCATGATCACCACCACCTGTCAACAGCTGGAGCAGGCGGGCCGGTCCCGGGTCAGGGTGAGGTGGGGCGGTTCGGGCGGAGGGTCCAGGTGACGGTCAGGGTCGAGACGACGGTGCCGTCGGCGTTGGTGAGCTCCACCGCCACGTCGAACTCCGGCCGCTCCCCCGCGTCCAGCCTGGCCACGACCTCCTCCCGCGACGCGAGCAGCCGCGCCTCGGCCCGCACTTCGCCCAGCGCGACCTTCCGGTACGCGATGGTGGCCGTGGTGGGCAGGGGGACGGCCCGGCTGAGCTGGTCGCCCAGCGCGGACAGCACGGCGGCCCCGGAGGCGGACTCGGCGAGGGTGAAGAGCACCCCGGCGTGCGGCCCGGCCACGTGGTTGTGCAGGTCCGGGCGATCGGGTACGTGGCAGACCGCGTGCCCGTCGGCGACCGTGTCGAAGACGATCCCCAGAGTCCGGGCAAACGGAACTGTATCCAGCAGCAACCCACCGACATCTACCGACATACCGCACATGCTACTGGCCAGTAACTGGAACACGAGTTACCAGAAATGGGGCGTTGGCGACTGATGTTCTGATACCCGACACGGTAGCGTGGGCGATCGTGCAGGGTTACAACGATGATCTTCGCCTCGCGCATGTCATGGCGGACGCCGCCGATGACCTGACCATGCGGCGGTTCAAGGCGGTCGACCTCAAGGTCGAGACCAAGCCCGATCTGACGCCGGTCAGCGACGCCGACCGCGCGGTGGAGGAGGCCATCCGGGGCACGCTGCGCCGTGCCAGGCCGCGCGACGCGGTGGTGGGCGAGGAGTTCGGCAAGACCGGGTGGGGCGCCCGGTCGTGGATCATCGACCCCATCGACGGCACGAAGAACTACGTGCGCGGCGTGCCGGTCTGGGCCACGCTGATCGCGCTCATGGAGTACGGCAAGGTCGTCGTCGGCCTGGTCTCGGCCCCCGCCCTGGGCCGGCGCTGGTGGGCGGCGGCCGAGGGCGGCGCGTGGACGGGCAAGAGCCTGACCAAGGCGTCGCGCATGCACGTGTCGTCGGTCTCGACGCTGGAGGACGCCTCGTTCTCGTACTCGAGCTTCGGCGGCTGGGAGAAGAAAGGCAAGCTCGACAACTTCCTCGACCTCAGCCGCGCCTGCTGGCGCACCCGCGCCTACGGCGACTTCTGGTCGCACATGATGGTCGCCGAGGGCTCGGTGGACCTGTCGGCAGAGCCGGAGCTGTCGCCTTGGGACATGGCGGCGCTCACGGTGATCGTCGAGGAGGCCGGCGGCGTCTGGACCGACACCGCCGGGGTGCGCGGCCTTGAGGGCGGCAGCCTGGTGTGCACGAACGGAGTCCTGCACGACGAGGTGATCAACCGCCTCAACGGCACCACGATCAGGAGCTAGCCACGCGGCGTGAGCAGCCCCGCCCGCGCCCGGATGTCCGCGGTCGCGGCGTTCAGCTCCCGTTCATCCTTGATGGTCACATTTCCCTCGTACGTGACCCCGCCCGGCACGTCGTCGTGCCCGAGGGGGTCGGCGTCCCAGAAGTTGCCCCGGAAGACGACGTTCTCCAGCGGCGGCCCCACGTGCAGGACGGCCGTGTTGTCGGCGCGCGCGACGACGTTCTCCTCGACGACGACCCCGCTGGCGCCGTAGTCGAGGTAGAGCCCGAAGTTGTACGGCGTGCGCGTGTCCGTGATCACGTTGCCCCGCACCTCGGCCCCCTCGCCCTGGGCCCCGGACAGGTACACGCCGCCGCCGTCGGCCAGCACCTGCATGGTGTCCACGGTGAGGTTGCGCAGGATCCTGGTGCCCTCGCCGGGCCCGGCGACGATGCCGCAGTGCGGCACCTGCGTGATCTCGTTGTTCGCGACGACGCAGCCCTTCGTGCCGGTCACGGCGATCCCCGGCGACCCGCTGAACTCCAGCCCGATCCGCCGCACCCGGTTGTCCTCCAGGGTGGTGGCCCGGCTGCCGGTCACCACGACGCCTCCGGCGGAGATCGTCTCGAAGTCGCAGCCGCGTACGGTGATCTGGTCGCCTCCGGAGACGCCCAGCCCGGAGGCTCCGAGCCGGGTGAAGCGGCAGCCCTCGATCACGACGCCCGTCGTGTCGTCGAACGTGACGCAGGCGGGAATCGTGACGGAACTCGAAGGATACGTCACGGAAGCATCTTCTCCCAGCACGGCCGTCTCGACCCCGCCGCCCTCGTAGTAGCCGCTCCCGTGGTAGTGCACGAACCCCTCGGGCCGGCCCGGCCGCAGCCAGGTGGCCTCGGCGAACACCAGCCCCCTGAACGCCACCTCCCGCGCCCCCGCCACCCGCACCAGCGTCTCCAGCACCGGCGCGACCACCGTCGTCCGCGCGGGATCCTCACCCGGCAGCGGCAGGTAGAGCAGCACGTGCTCGCCCGGCCGCGACCGGTCGAGCACGAAGGTGCCCGGCTCACGCAGGAAGCCCGGCTCGTTCTCGATCGAGGTCGGCAGACCCGGGCCTCGCGAGGTGTTGCCCGCCCAGGTGGAGTTGTACAGCTCGACCGCCCACCCGAACCCCGGCTGAGCCATGGTGATCACCGTCCGGTCCCCGTCGGCGACGGCTTCCGCCATGCCCAGCCGCGCCTCCGACCAGGGATAGACGCCCCGGTAGACGAACTCGGCGCTGCGCCAGTCGCGCGGCTCGGCGCTGTCGGTGACGTACCCGGTCGCGGTCGCCTCGGCGGCCCCCGGCAGGCCGGCGACGGCGGCGCGGGCGGCCCGGCGGCCGTCCACGTAGAGCTGGCGGACCTCCAGGTCGCCGACCTCGGCCCGCCAGACCCCGCCGCGCTCCTGCCACCCGCTGATCGGCCGGCCGCCGCTCACCACGACCTCCTCCTGCGCGGCGCTCCCGTAGCCGTACGCCTCGTAGACCGTCCCCGAGTCGGGCTCGGCGAGCTCGAACGGCCGGGTCAGCACGTGGGTGCCGCCCCGCAGCCGCACGACCACCTCGCCGGGGACCTCGCGCGCCGCCGACCGGGCCCGCTCCAGGGTCAGGAACGGACGCTCGGCGGACCCGCTCCAGGAGTCGTCCCCTTGGGGGGACACGTAGAACTCCATCTCAGCACCTCCACTCTGTATATGCCGTACACCGAGTACTACACCATAAACTGGGAGGCATGCCAACAAGCCAGGATCCCGTCGAGTTGTTGTGGCGGAAGGAGGAGCCGCAGCCGCGTCCCGGCCTGAGCGTGGGCAGGATCGTGCGCGCGGCCATCGAGCTGGCCGACGCCGAGGGCCTGGAGGGCCTGTCCATGCGCAAGGTCGCCGACCGGCTCGGCTTCACGACCATGTCGCTCTACCGCCACGTGCCCGGCCGCGACCAGCTCGTCGACCTCATGCGCGACGAGGTCATGGGCGAGCACCCGGAGCTCCCGCCCGAGCGGGAAGGGTGGCGGGCCCGGCTGGAGGCGATCGCCCGGCAGGCGTGGGAGATCCGCAGGCGGCATCCCTGGCTGGCCGAGGTGCGCGGCACCCGCCACCTGCCCGGCCCCCACGGCGTCGCCCACTACGACGCGATGCTGGCCACCCTGACCGGCACCGCGCTGCGGCCGTCCGAGGTGATCGCGGCGATCGGCCTGCTCGGCCGCTTCGTGGACGCCGAGGCGCTGGTCCTGGTCGAGACGCGGCGCGAGGAGCAGCGCAGCGGCGTGTCCGAGCAGGAGTGGTGGGGCACACGCGACTCCCTGTACGAGCGCCTCGACCAGTACCCGGCACTCAGCCACCTGTGGGAGTCGGGCGCCTGGGACGCCCCTGAGGACTCCTTCGAGTTCGGCCTGCGCCGGCTCCTGGACGGCATCGAAGCCCTCATTCGAGAGCGTGATGAAACCCGTGACGAAACTTGTCAGGAGTGCGGCAAGCCCCTGGAGCCCACCGCCTCCTCGGGCCGCCCCCGCGTGTACTGCTCACGCGCGTGCCAGCAACGCGCCTACCGCAAGCGCAAGGACGGCTGAACCGGCACGAAAGCCATCAAAAATCCAACGCAGCTCAGAGGGCCAGCACCCGCCGCATGCCAACGCAAGCTCAGAGGGCCAGCACCCGCCGCGCCGCCCGCATCAAGCTCCCGCGATACCCCTCCCCGTACAGCACGACGTGCACGAGCAGCGGATGCAGCTGGTGCAGCGGCACCCGCTCCCGCCACCCCTCGGCCGGCGGCCACTCCTCCCGGTACGCCCCCAGCACCCGATCCAGGTACGGCAGCCCGAACAACTCCAGCATCGCCAGGTCCGTCTCCCGATGCCCGCCATGGGCCGCAGGATCGATCAGCACCCCGCCCCCGCCGGACCACAACACGTTCCCGCTCCACAGGTCCCCATGGATCCGCGCCGGCGGCTCGGCGGGCCCGGCAACCTCGGGGAAGCGCTCCACGGCCCGCTCCACCAGCGCGACGTCGGCGGCGGGCAGCCGCGCGAGCCGCAGGAACGGCAGCACCCGCCGCTCGCCGTAGAACGCGGGCCAGCCGTCGCAGGGCGAGTTGTCCATGGGCAGCTCGGCGATGAACCCCGGCCACGGCGCGCCGAAACCCGGCGCCCCGACCCGATGCAGCCTGGCCAGCGACCTTCCGAACCGCTCGGCCGCCGCCGGGGAGGGCCGCTCCTCGCGTACCCAGGAAAGGACGAGCCGGTCGGGCCCCACCTCGATCACCTCGGGCACCGCGGCGGCCTCGCCCAGCCAGCGCAGCCCGGCCGCCTCCGAGGCGAACATCTCGGAGGCGGCCCCGACCTTGGCGAACACCTCGCGCCCGTCGTCCAGCACGCCCCGCCGCAGCCGCCAGCCGTGCGAGGAGCCGAGGTCGTCAGTGAATCTCATCGAGCTCATCGGCGATGTGCTTGGCGACGCCCTCGGAAGCGGCCTCGACCAGCTCCAGCACCTCCTCGAACCCCTCCCGGCCCCCGTAGTACGGATCCGGCACCTCGGCCCCCTCAGGCGCCGCCGGGTCGAACGAGCGGAACAGCCGCACCTCCACCCCGGCCGGAGCCAGCCGGCGCAGGTTCGACACATTGTCCCTGTCCATGGCGAGCACGAGGTCGTAGCGGTCGAACCAGTCTTCGGTGAACTGCCTGGCCCGGTGCGCCGAGCCGTCGTACCCGTGCTGGGACAGGATCTCCAGCGCCCGCTCGTCCATCGGATCGCCGACGTGCCACCCACCGGTCCCGGCGCTCTCGACGGTGACCCGCCCGCCCAGGCCGCGGTCGGCGAGCGTCTGGCGGAGGACGACCTCGGCCATCGGCGATCGGCAGATGTTCCCCATGCACACCAGGCATACGCGATAAGTCATAACCACCATCATGAGGGTGACCTGGTGCGTTCACCGAACGTTCACCCTCGGTAGGGGGTCTGAGTCACCTTCGCTGCATACCTTCATGGCGACTAAGGACCAAGTGGGAGGAACCCAACCGTGAAGTATGCAGGCCGGCTCGCCGCCGTCGCCGTCGTCGGCGCGCTCTCGCTCGCTGCGTGCGGCACAGACAACAACAGCGGCGCTGGCAGCACCAGCCCCGCCAGCGCCAGCGCACCCGCCGCGGGCAACGACAACGGTGGCCTGAGTGGCACGATCAACGCCGCGGGCTCCTCGGCCCAGGCCAACGCGATCACCGAGTGGACGAAGAACTTCACGGCCACGAACCCCGGTGTCACCCTGAACTACCAGCCCAGCGGCTCGGGCGCCGGTGTGCAGGCGTTCATCCAGGGCACGGTGTCCTTCGCCGGCTCCGACTCCGCACTCAAGGAGGACGAGCCCACCCAGGCCAACGCCCGCTGCAAGACCGGCAACGCCATCAACATCCCGATGGTCACCGGCCCGGTCGCGGTCGTCTACAACCTGCCCGGCGTCGAGGGCCTGCAGCTCTCCCCCAAGACGCTCGGCGGCATCTTCAACAGCACGATCACCAAGTGGGACGACGCCGCCATCAAGGCCGACAACCCCGACGCCAAGCTGCCCTCCACGCCGATCCAGGCCTTCCACCGCTCCGACGAGTCGGGCACCAGCGACAACTTCACGAAGTTCCTCAAGGCCACGGCCGACTGGCCCTACGAGCCCGCCAAGGCGTGGCCCGCCGAGGCCAAGGGCCAGGGCTCCAAGGGCTCCGACGGCATCGCCTCCTCCGTCAAGGACACCGAGGGCGCGATCAGCTACGTCGAGCTCTCCTACGCCGAGAACTCCTCGCTGCAGAAGGCCAAGGTCGCCAACGGCGCCGGCGAGTTCGTCGAGCTGACCCCCGAAAGCGCGGCCAAGACGGTCGAGACCGCCGAGATCAAGGGCACCGGCAACGACCTCGCCCTGTCGATCGACTACGCCACCAAGACCGCGGGCGCCTACCCGATCGTCCTGGTCACGTACGAGATCACCTGCGAGAAGGGCCTGCCGGCCGAGGAGGCCAAGGTCGTCAAGGAGTTCCTCAAGTACACCTCCAGCGACGAGGGCCAGGCGGCGCTGAAGGAGCTGGGCTACGCCCCGCTGGCGGGGACCCTGCTCACTAAGGTCCGCACCGCGGTCGAGGCGATCTCCTAACCCCCGATGGCGACCAACGTACGTACCCGTGACGGCGGGCCGGCGACGAGCCGGTCCGCCTCGCGGCGCAGCCGCGGTGAAGCGCCCTTCCGTTACCTGTCCACCGCGGCCGGCGTCGCGCTGCTGGCGATCATGGCGGCCATCGCCGTGTTCCTCATCAGCGAGGCGATCCCGGCCCTGCAGGCGAACAAGGCGAACTTCTTCACGGAGCTGACCTGGGAGCCCAACAGCAGCCGCGAGTTCGGCATCGCGGCGCTGGCGTTCGGCACCGTCCTCAGCTCCCTGCTCGCGCTCGTCATCGCGACCCCGATCGCGGTCGGCGTGGCCCTGTTCATCTCGCACTACGCGCCGCGCAGGCTGGCCGCCCCGCTCGGCTACCTGATCGACCTGCTCGCCGCCGTGCCCTCCGTCGTGTACGGCCTGTGGGGCGTGGCGTTCCTCGTGCCGCTGCTGCGCACGCCGTCGCAGTGGCTCAACGAGAACCTCGGCTGGTTCCCCTTGTTCGCCGGTGAGGGCATCATCGGCGGCAAGACGATGATCGCCGGCGCCGTCGTGCTGGCCATCATGATCCTGCCGATCATCGCCGCCATCTCGCGCGAGGTGTTCCTCCAGGCTCCCAAGATGAACGAGGAGGCGGCGCTCGCGCTCGGCGCCACCCGCTGGGAGATGATCAGGATGGCCGTGCTGCCGTTCGGCCGGCCCGGCGTCATCAGCGCCGCCATGCTCGGCCTCGGCCGCGCCATGGGCGAGACCATCGCGGTCGCGCTGATCTTCCCGGCCACCTTCGACATCACCTTCCAGATCCTCACCCCGCACGCCAACAGCATCGCGGCCAACATCGCCAACGGCTTCGGCGAGGCCAACGACATCGGCCGGGGCGCCCTGATCGCGTCCGGTCTGGTCCTGTTCATCATCACGCTGCTGGTCAACATGGCCGCGCGGTTCGTCATCAACCGCCGCAAGGAGTACGCGAGGGCCGGCGCATGACCACGATCCAACACATCTCCACCGGCCGCCGCATCAAGGACCGGGTCGTCCAGGGCCTGGTCTATCTGGCGTTCGCGCTGGCCGTGGTGCCGCTCATCTCCGTGCTGTGGCTGGTCATCTCCAACGGCCTCGAGCGCTTCGACCTGGAGTTCCTCACCCACTCCATGAACGGCATCGGCGCCAGGGACGCCCACGGCGGCGCGTACCACGCCATCATCGGCACGCTCGAACAGGTGCTGCTGGCCTCCCTCATCTCGGTGCCGATCGGCCTGCTCACCGCCATCTACCTGGTCGAATACGGCAACGGCGGCCGATTGAGCCGCTCCATCAGCTTCTTCGTGGACGTCATGACCGGCGTCCCTTCCGTCGTTGCGGGCCTGTTCGTCTTCGCGTTCTGGATCCTGTTCCTCGGCTTCCAGTTCTCCGGCTGGGCGGGCGCGCTGGCGCTGTCCATCCTGATGATGCCGACCGTCGTGCGATCCGCCGAGGAGATGCTGCGGCTCGTGCCCGGTGACCTGCGCGAGGCGTCGTACGCGCTGGGCGTGCCCAAGTGGCGCACCATCGTCAAGGTCGTGCTGCCGACCGCGTTCACCGGCATCGTCACCGGCGTCATGCTGGCCGTGGCCCGGGTCGCCGGCGAGACCGCGCCGCTGCTGATGACGGTGTTCTTCACCAACTCCATCAACAACGACCCGTTCAGCGGTCCGCAGATGGGCCTGCCGCTGTTCGTCTTCGACCAGGCGGCCCGGCCCAACGACACCGCCATCGACCGGGCGTGGACCGGAGCCCTCACGCTCATCCTGATCGTCATGCTGCTCAACCTGGTGGCGCGCCTGATCGCCTGGTGGCGCTCGCCCGCCAGAGGCCGATAGGGGGTAACCACCGCAATGTCCAAGCAGATCCAGGTCTCGGGCCTGGACGCGTACTACGGCTCGCACAAGGCGATCGAGGACGTGTCCATGACCATCGAGCCCCGCTCGATCACCGCCTTCATCGGCCCTTCCGGGTGCGGCAAGTCGACGTTCCTGCGCACGCTCAACCGCATGCACGAGGTCATCCCCGGCGCGCGCGTGGAAGGCAAGGTGCTGCTCGACGGCGAGGACCTGTACGCGCCCACCATCGAGCCCGTCTCGGTGCGCCGCATGATCGGCATGGTGTTCCAGCGCCCCAACCCGTTCCCCACGATGTCGATCTACGAGAACGTGGCCGCCGGCCTGCGCCTCAACCGCGGCCGCATCGCCCGGTCCGAGCTCGACGGCATCGTCGAGGAGTCGCTGAAGGGCGCCAACCTCTGGAACGAGGTCAAGGACCGCCTCAACAAGCCCGGCGCCGGCCTGTCCGGCGGCCAGCAGCAGCGCCTCTGCATCGCCCGCGCCATCGCGGTGCAGCCCGAGGTGCTGCTGATGGACGAGCCGTGCTCGGCGCTCGACCCCATCTCGACGCTGGCCATCGAAGACCTGATGGCCAAGCTGAAGGACAAGTACACCATCGTCATCGTCACCCACAACATGCAGCAGGCCGCCCGGGTGAGCGACCGGACCGCGTTCTTCAACCTGGCCGCGCAGGGCCAGCCCGGCAAGGTCATCGAGATGGACGAGACGTCCCGCATGTTCACCAACCCGACGCAGAAGGCGACGGAGGACTACATCACGGGGCGCTTCGGCTGATGACCCGACAGCAGGCGGCATCCACGATGAACGGGGACACGAGGACCAAGCCCGTACTGCTCATCGCCGACCCGGACGACGCCGTCGTGGACGACGTGGCCACCGCCCTCGAACGCGAGGGCGTGGCCGTGACCGGGGCCCCCGACGGCGCGCAGGGGCTGCTGCAGGCCGGCGCCCTCCAGCCGGACGTGGTGCTCGTCTCGGCCACGCTGCCGGTCATCGACGCGGTCGACTTCGTCCGCGCCGTACGGCAGTCGCGAGCCGTACCCGTGCTGCTCGGCGTCGGCGAGGGACACGCCGAGCAGGCGGTACGCGCGCTCGCGGCCGGCGCCGCCGCCTGCGTCGCCAGACCCTACAGGGTGCCGGAGCTGCTGCCGTTCATCCAGGCGGCCTCGCCCGAGTCCCGCAAGGTGCTGGCCGTGGGCGGGGTCGAGCTGGACGTCCAGGCCTATCAGGTACGCGTGTCCGGCCGGGCCGTGCACCTGCCGCTGCGCGAGTTCGAGCTGCTGCAGTACCTCATGCGCAACGCCGACCGCACGGTCACCCGCGAGCAGATCATGCGCCACGTCTGGCACGCCGCCGCCAACACCTCGACGAACACGATCGCGGTGCACGTCAAACGGCTGCGGGCGCGCCTGGGCGACGAGGACGACCAGCTCATCCAGACCGTACGCGGCGTGGGCTACCGGCTCGTCACCCCCGGCATCGCCGAAAGCCGCGCATGATCCGCTCGGCCACGCCTTCGACCATCGCGATGCCGTACCCCACCTCAGGGCTGCCCTCGGTGAGTACGGCAACGGCGTAGTCGCGCCCGCCGCCCCGGATCAGCCCCACGCTGACCGTGGCCCAGCGCTTGGTCGAGACCCGCTTGAGCCAGCCGTTCTTCAGCGCCACGCGCTCGCCCCGGCACGCGGCGGCGCTGATCCCCCAGTTCTGGCCGTCCACGACCGCGCCCATGAGCCGCAGCACCTGCCCCCGCTCCGCCGCCTTGAGCGGGCTCTTGCGAGACACCAGCGCCTCCATGAGCCGCACCTGGTCGTCCACGGACGTCTTGGTGATCCCCCAGCAGTAGAGGTCGACACAGCTGCCCGGCACGCCCGCCGTGTCCTTCAGCCCGAACCTCTTCCCCGCCGCGCTGAACCCCTCCGCACCCCCGATCCGCACCCAAAGCCGGTCGGCGGCGTGATTGTCGCTGGAGCGGATCATCGACTCCGCATCCCGCCGCACCGCCGCGGGCAGCTTCTTCCACGCGGTACGCAGCAACAGCGCCATGAGGATCTGCACCTTGGCCGTGCTCGCCGTGATCAGCCGCTCGCCCGCGTGATACCGGTAGACCCGCCCGGTCCCCAGCTCCTTCACCATCGCCGTCACCGGCCCCGGCCGGCCCCGGAGGAACGCGTCGAGCCGCTTCGAGATTCGCTTGGCCGGCACCTCCGCCACGCCCTCACTGACCAGCCGCTCCTCGGCCAGCCGCATCCCCGGCGCCGCGGCGGCCTGACGTACCCTGGCGTGGGATCCGGACGAGGGCACGGCGGCGGCACTGACCTCGGCAGGCACCTGATTCCCCGGCACCACCAGCGGAGCCGTCAGAGCGAGCAGGATGATCAGTCGTGGTAGCGCCTTCGCCCCTACCGCGATCACTGCAGCATTATCACGAAGAGCTCAGGCGCCCCGCCAGTGTGCGGCCGCACTGTTCACCAACGGGCCGCCCGACGGCAAGCCCCCTCACCCGGGCGGATCCGCCCCGGCGAAGTCCTGGTAGGCGCTGTCGAAGTACTTGGCGAGCTGCACGTCGCGATCGGAGATCCGGTGGCCGATGTCCCAGGTGGTGAGGAAGACCCGCACGTGCCGCCAGACGTTCTCCCAGCGCGGATGGTGGATGGCGATGTCGCAGCCGGGGGCCACCTCGTTCATGAACGCGATCGCGTCCCTGAAGGTCTTGAAACGGTACTCCCGGTAGAGCTCCACCCTGGTCCGCGACGGATCCTGCGGCAGCGCGCTCTCCACCAGCCTCTTGGGCCAGACGGCTCCGGGCGCGATGGAGGAGGTGTCCATGAAGACCGCGGCCTCTCCATAGGCGTGCTGGAGATCGGCGTACAACCGGTCGGCCACGGCGCCGCTGTCGACGCGCCGATAGGAGATGGAGATGAAGATCTCGCTCACGAACCCTCCCCTGAGGATGACCGGCCATAGTGGCCGGCGCCCGCTCGTGAACGCGACCGTACTATGCCGCCCTGGCCCGGAACAAGCAACGCCCTTCGGAAACAGAAAAGGCCCCGACGCGTTGGCGTCGGGGCCCTTCCC
>NZ_JAATEP010000070.1:0-50878 GCF_012034275.1 Nonomuraea composti
CAGCGCGGCGGCCGTCTTCGGGTACTTGGCCAGCCACTGCTCGGTCACGCCCCATCCGTCGACGGGCACGCCGGCGGTGGGCCCGCCGATGGTGTCGACGATCTGGACGGCGCCGTTCTTCTTGGCCGCGCTGAGGAACGGCTCGGCCAGCCAGGCCGCGTCCACCTTGCCGGTGGACAGGGCGCCGAGCTGGTCGGCGAAGGGCACGGCGACGAACTTGACGTCGTCCGGCCGCAGCCCGGCCTGCTGGAGGTGGGCGTTGACGACGGTGTGGCCGAGGGTCTTGAGCACGTTGACGGCGATGGTCTTGCCCTTGAGGTCGGCGACGGTCCTGATCGGCGAGTCCTTGGCCACGACGACCGCGCAGAAGCCGGGCGCGCCGCCCATGGTGTGCTGGAACAGCTTGAGCTTGGCCGCGCCGGAGTCGTTGATGGTCATGAGCGAGACGTAGCTGGTCAGGAAGGCGTCCATGCTGCCGTTGACGATCTTCGGCATGACGGCGGTGGGCGCCTGGATGATCTCGGTCTTGACGGTGAGGCCCTCCTGCTTGAAGAAGCCGCGCTTCTCGGCGATGAACAGCGACGCCGACGACGCGACCGGCACCACGCCGATCAGCAGGTGGGTCTTCTCCAGCCCGCCGCCGGAGGCGGCCGGCTGCCCGCTCCCTGCGCCGCCGCACGCGCTGAGCGCCAGCGCCACTGCCATGCCCACGACCACGATCCTGGTCAGTCGCATCGCCACTGCCTTTCCGAGTCCGAGTCCGAGTCCGGTGTCCGGTGTCCGGTGTCCGGTGGTGCGAGTGAACGCGCCCGCCGCGCTCCGGGCTCGGCAGGCGTTTGCGCGGGATCTTGACTGCCTTGACAGCGTACGCCGGGGGTGTTTCACCTTGCATTCACCGGGCGGAAGGCGGGGCGCGGCGACTCGGTACGCTGGCGGCGTGAAGATCACCTGGCTCCGCAGGCTCGCCTGGGGAGCGCTCGCGTTGTTCCTGGCCGCCTTCGCGGTCTTCGAGAGCGTCAAGTACGGGCTGCCGACCACGGCCGCCGCGCTGGCCTTCGTCGTGCTGCCCGACGTGGCACGCCTGGCCGGGGTCCGCCCGCCGGGCCCGCTGCACCAGGCGGTGCACCGCGTGTGGATCCCCCTGGCGGTGCTGGTCTTCTACACCTTCGGCCCGATCGTGTGGCCGCCGCTCTTCACCGCCGGCCTCGGCTGGCTGACCCGCATCGCCGCCGACCGCACGCTGGGGCGCGGGCTCAGCGATCCGCGCAGCCGCAGCTACGCCTCCTGACCAGGGTCGCGACCGTGGGCGGGTGCGGGGTGGCAGGGTCGAGGAGCAGGTCCACGGCCTGCCGCGCCATCGTCTCCAGGGGCTGCCCGGCGACCGTCAGCGTCGGGGCGGTGTGCGCGCTGTCGGGGGTGCCGTCGAGGCCGACGACGGCGATGCGGCCGGGCACGGGCAGGCCGGCGGCGCAGGCCCCGGACAGGACGCCGATGGCCTGCTCGTCGGTGGCCGCGATCACCGCGCTCGGCACGGCGCCCTCCGTGGCCAGGCGGCGGATGAGCGCGTCGGCCTCGGCGCGGGAGTAGGCGGAGCGCAGCAGCGTGCCCCGGCCCCCGGCGGCCTCCTGGAAGATCTCGCGGCGCCGGCCCACCGGGCCGATGTCCTGGGGCCCGGCCAGGAAGGCGATGTCGCGGTGGCCGTGCTCGCGCAGGTGGGCGACCGCTTCCCGGACGGCTCCCGCGTTGTCGGCGGTGACCAGGGGCGTCTCGCCGTCGCCGGGCCCGTTGTGCAGGTACACGGCGGGCACGCCGGCCGCCCTGGCGTGCGCGGCCACGTCGTCGCCCGCGTCGGCCGAGGTGATCAGCAGCCCGTCGACCCTGGCTTCGAGGAAGCGCTCGACGAGGTGCCGCTGCCGCTCGGCCGAGTAGCCGGCGTTGCCGATCAGCATGAGCCGGCCGTGGCCGGCGAGCGCCTGCTCGACGTGCCTGGCCAGCGCGCCGAAGTACGGGTTGAGCGCGTCGGCGAGCACGAGACCGACCACGCCGGTGGTGCGTGAGCGCAGGGCGCGGGCGATGCGGTTGGGGCGGTAGCCGAGCTCTTCGGCGGCGGCGAGCACGCGCGCGCGGGTGGCGGCTGCGACGGGGCGGGGGCCGTTGTTCATGACGTAGCTGACGACCGCCGTCGAGGTGCCGGCCCGGCGGGCCACGTCGGCCACGGTGATCTGCCTGCTCATGAGGCTTTACATTCTCCCATCTCCTCGGTTAGATGGTGCCGCTCAGGAATCTAAACGATTAGACAAGGTGTGAAGTGCCACTCCTCATCGACACCGACACCGGCTCGGACGACGCCGTGGCGCTCCTGCTGGCGGTCAAGGACGGCGACGTACGCGCCGTGACCACCGTGGCGGGCAACGTCCCCCTGGAGACGGCCACCCGCAACGCGCTGATCACACTCGACCTGGCCGGGCACGCCGCCGTCCCCGTCCACCCCGGCTGCGACCGGCCGCTGACCAGGCCGCCGTCCACCGCCCAGCACGTCCACGGGCTCGACGGCATGGGCGACACCGGCCTGCCCGACCCCGCGCGCGGCCCGGCGGACGGCCACGCGGTCGACGTCCTGCTGTCGCTGCCCCGCCGCCACCCCGGCGAGCTGACGCTCGTCACCCTCGGCCCGCTCACCAACCTCGCCGCCGCCCTGCTGCGCGACCGCGAGCTGCTGACCCGCTTCCGCCACGTCTACTGCATGGCGGGCGCCGCCGACCTGCACGGCAACGTCACCCCCACCGCCGAGTTCAACGTGTGGGCCGACCCCGAGGCCGCCCGCGTGGTGCTGCGCGCCGCCACGCCCGGCCAGGTCACGTGGATCGGCTGGGACGTCTCGCGCCGGTACGCCGTCATGACCCCCGACGACCAGCGCCGGCTCGAAGCCCTCGGCACGCCTTTGGCCGCCTTCGCCCACCGCGTCAACCGGACGGTCGCCGACTGGGCCCGCGACGTCACCGGCCTGCCCGGCTACGACCTGCCCGACCCCGTCGCGATGGCCGTGGCCCTGCACCCCGAGCTGGTCCTCGACCGCGAGCGCGCGCACGTGGACGTGGCGGTCGGCGACGAGACCCGCGGCCAGCTCGTCATCGACCGCCGGCGCGCGGCACCCCCGCCCAACCTGACCCTGGTCCGCCGGGTCGACGAGCAGGGCTTCAAGCGGCTGCTCCTCGACGCCTGCGCCCACGTCCCCCTTCCGGAAGGATCCTCATGACCGGCCGCTACGACCTGCACTGCCACCTCGACGGCTCCGTCCGCCCGGACACCATCGCCGCCCTGGCCCGCGAGCAGGGCATCACCCTCGACCGTCCGGTGACGGAGCTGGTCACCGCGCCCGCCGACTGCGGCAGCCTGACCCGCTACCTCACCTACATCGACCTGCCGCTGCAGGTCCTGCAGACCCCCGGCGCGCTGCGCCGGGCGGCGCGCGAGCTGGTCGAGGACTGGAGCGCCGACGGCGTCGTCCACGGCGAGGCGCGCTTCGCGCCGCAACTGCACGGGCGGCAGGGCATGACCCCGGACGAGGCGGTGGCCGCGGTCGCCGCCGGGCTGGCGGAGGGGCGGGCCGCGACGGGCGTCCGAACGGCGCTGCTGCTGTGCTGCCTGCGCCACCAGACCCCCGACGAGAGTCTGGCCGTCGCCGAGACCGCGCTGCGGCACCGGGACGTGGTCGCCGGGCTCGACCTGGCCGGCGACGAGCGGCTGTATCCGGGCGCGCCGCACCGCCCCGCCTTCGACCTCGCCCACCAGGCCGGGCTGCCGTGTACCGTGCACGCGGGCGAGGCGGCGGGGGCCGAGAGCGTGTGGGAGGCGATCGACGTGCTCGGCGCGCGCCGGATCGGCCACGGCGTGCGCAGCGCCGAGGACGGCGCGCTGCTCGAACGCCTGCGCCGCGACGCGATCACGCTGGAGATGTGCCCGGTCAGCAACGCGCAGACCGGCGCCGTCGCCGGCCTGGCCGCCCATCCCGCCACCCGGCTGCTGAAGGACGGGCTCGCCGTCACCATCGGCACGGACGCGCGCACCACGTCCGCGACGACGCTGGAGCGGGAGTTCGCCGCGCTGCGCGAGACGGCCGGGTGGACGGAGGAGCAGGAGCGGCAGGTGAGCGAGCACGCCGCCGCCGGCGCCTTCACAAGCTCATGAGCCCGCCGGGCGTCATGCCGTAGCTTCAAGGCGCGCGAGCCCTGCGGGCGTCATGCCGTTGCTCAAAAGGCGCGCGAGCCCTGCGGGCGTCATGCCGTGCGGCGGCGGAGGACGCCGTAGAGGCCGCCCGCCACCGACAGCCCCATGATCGCGAAGAGCCGGATCGCGTCGGAGCCGCCCGTGACGCTCAGCTCCCCCACCGGATGGGTGAGGAAGCCGGTGGCCAGCGTCCAGGCCAGGATCCCCGTCACCGCCGCCGCCCACAGGTCCGCCGCGACGACGGCGTACAGGCAGGCGGCCAGCCCCATGACGGCGAACCGCACCTCGACCAGCGTGTCGGGAGCGAGCAGGGCGGTGGCCGCGCAGGCGGCGACCGCCACGAAGAACCCGATCCCGATCAGGAGCTCGGTGGGGCGGCGGACGGGCTTGGGGCGGCGGAGGAACATAAGTCCCCATTCAAGAGCGGTAAGGGGGTTCGAGCAACCGGCCGCCGCGCGGGGGAGGCCGGGCGGACCCGGCCTCCCCCTGGGTCACTGGAAGGAGAGGGAGTCGATGGTGACGGTGCTGTTGCCGCCGTACCAGAAGCCCATGGCGAGCTGCCCGGGTGAGGAGCGGTTGATGCCGTTGGCCGCCATCGGGATCTTGATGTCCTGGTAGGAGGTGGTGATGGCGGGGTGGCCGCCGCCGTCGAGCGTGTAGTCGGCGAACAGCTTGGTGGCGCCGCCGAGGCCGAGGTTGAAGTGGGCCTGCTCGCCGCCGGCCGCGCCCTTGATCCGGACGACGAGGTACGTGTACGCGGACAGGCCGGTGCCGACGTCGCTGCCGAACCAGCCGCAGTTGTCGTAGCGGAGGGCGAGCGCCCCGCCGGACACGGTGCCCGAGCCGCCGCCGTTGAGGAAGCAGTTGCCGCCGGTCCACCTGCCCAGGTCGTTGAGCGCGGCGGACGGGTAGGCGGGGTCGCCGTCGAAGTCGTCGAGCACCAGCCCCGTGGTGGTGGCCGGGAGGGTGGTCACGGTGACGGGCGCGGCGGCCGCGGAAGTGTTGCCGGCCGCGTCGTACGCCTTGACGGTGTAGGTGTAGGAGGTCGCGGGGGTCAGGCCGGTGTCGGTGAAGGAGGTCGTCGTCGTGCTGCCGGCCTCGGTCGAGCCGCGGTAGACGCGGTAGCCGGCGACGCCGACGTTGTCGGTGGACGCGGTCCACGACAGGGTGGCCGAGGTGGAGGTGCGGGACGGCGAGGTCAGCCCGCCCGGCGTGGTGGGTGCGGAGGTGTCGGTGCCGCCGGAGCCGACGGTGACGGTGCCGAGGGTGAGCCAGCCGTCTGCGCCCTGCGTGGCGTTGGCGAAGCGCAGCTTCTTGGCGTTCGCGGAGACGGCTTCCAGCGGGTTCCGCACGCGCAGGACCCACTGGTAGGAGCCGCCGGCCACGCCGGAGAGGTCGACGCCGGTCTGGAAGTACTGCGGGTAGCCGTAGTCGAGGTAGGTCGGGTCGGGGCCGACGCCCCAGTCGGGGAACGCGCGGATCTTGAGCGGCATGACCTTGCGCAGGTCCCAGGGCGTGTCGAAGGTCTTGACCACGGTCCCGGCGCTGTTGCGCAGGCCGAGGGTGACCGTCCACGGGTAGGAGAACGGGGCCACGCCGGTGTTGCTGATCTTCACGCCGACGTTCGTGGTGCCGGAGGCGGTGTTCTTGAAGTAGGCGTTGTCGACGGTGAGGTTGTAGCCCATGAGCCGGACGGCGGCGGCCACGCCGGGGTCGCCGGCCGCGTAGCCCTGGCTCTGCTCGTTGATCTTCCAGGTGGTGTGCTCCAGCTCGATGCACGCCTTCATGTTGTCGACCTGCCCTGAGCCGCCCGGCCAGGACGCGAACGCCGTGGCCTGGATCTCGGGCCGGACCTCGCCGCCCATCGACGAGGTGATCCACTTGTTCTCGCCGCCCACCGCGAGCGCCCGCTGGAGCTGCGCCCAGGAGGCGCCGCCGAGCGACTGCGGCAGCGTGACGCCGGCCAGGGGCGAGCCCTCGCGGAAGCAGAAGGAGTCGTCGTGGTAGCCGACGTCGAGGCCGGTCGCCGCGCCTCCTGCCGAGTCGGGGTAGCGCACCTCGAGCTTGGTCTCGTCGAAGGCGTCGTCGTAGGCGCGCAGGATCCGCGCGGCGTGCTCGTCGGTCGGCATGTAGTTCGGGTAGGAGTCGCCGCTGGTGTCGGTGTCGTACGGCCAGGTGTGCCACTCGCCCCAGAGCCCGATGAGGCCCAGGTGGATGAAGCCGATGCGCGGGTCGCCGTCGTAGCGGGCGCCGAAGGCGGCGATGAAGCCGCTGAGCGCGTCGAGCAGGTACGCGTTGTCGTAGTCGGGGCTGGTGGTGCCCCATCGGGTGTTGGTCCGGTAGGTGACGTGCCCGTCGAAGCAGTGCGGGATGGCGTTGGCCGGGTGCGTCCCGCTGCCGTCGGGATACTCCATGTAGAAGCGCACGGCGGCCTGGTTGCCGTAGGAGGCGATCTCGTTCAGCGCGTTGTCGAGGATCGACCAGTTGATCTTCGAGCAGTCGGCCGGGTCGGTCATCACTTCGGACAGGCCGAAGTAGCTCCAGGTGAGGGAGTGCGGGTAGCCGGTGTTCTGGTCGCTGCCCGGCCAGTAGAAGCGGGCGAAGCCCTTGAGCGGGTTGTCCAGCGGCCCCGGCGCGGCGGTCAGCGGGTGCGCCTGGAGCGAGGGGTCGGGCGCGGCGGGGGCCTGCGGCCGGGGCGGTACCCCGCCGGCGGCGGGGGCGAGCGCCCACGCCTGGGTGGCCGGGAGCAGGGCCAGCGCGAGGGCGGCTAATGCCGCGAGCACGGCCCGGTGCAGCCGCCGCGACGGCGGGACAGAAGCAGGCATGAGTGCGGAAACCTCCGGGATACGTGGCTGCCGGCGGGCGCGGAGGGCCCGCCGGATGGGGGTCGACGTGGGATGGAAGGGTCCGGGCGCGCTCCTCCAATATGAGGAGCTATTGACAAACTTACGATGCCCCACATCATTATTCGGGAGTCACACCGTGGCAAGAGGGCAATTTCACCAAGCGCCGAGGACGAAGATGAGAACGATGCGGACCGAGGAACGGTCGCAGCTCGCCGAGCCGCCGAACGACGCCGGCGCGGCCCGGCGAAGACGGCCCCGGCCGCGTGACGACCGCCGGGCGGCCTGGCTGTTCCTGATCCCCGCGCTCGCCGGCTTCGTGATCTTCTACGGCTACCCGACCGTACGCGGCATCTGGTACTCGCTGACGGACTACAACCTGCTCAGCGACCCCACGTTCGTCGGCGGCGACAACTACGCCCAGATCGTGCGGGACCCGCAGTTCTGGCACTCGCTCGGCGTCACCGGCTACTACGTCGTCATCAACATCGGCTCGCAGCTGCTGCTCGGCCTGCTCCTGGCCGCGCTCATGCACCGCCTCACCCGCTCGGTGGCGCTGCGCGCGATGCTGCTGCTGCCCTGGCTGGTGCCGAACGTCACCGTCGGCCTGCTGTGGATCTGGCTGCTCGACGCCGACCTCGGCTTCGTCAACCACCTGCTGAAGGCGCTCGGCCTCGGCACCGTCGGCTTCTTCGTCTCCCCCGACTGGGCGATGCCGACGATCGGCCTGGTCAACACCTGGGCGTACACCGGCTACACCGCGCTGCTCCTCTACGCCGGCATGCTGCAGATCCCGCCGCACCTGTACGAGAGCGCCGCCCTCGACGGCGCCGGCGAGCTGCGCATGTTCCGCTCGGTCACGCTGCCGATGCTGCGGCCCGTCCTCGCCCTGGTGCTCGTCGTGTCGCTGATCGGATCGTTCCAGATCTTCGACACGGTCGCCGTGGCCGCCGGCGGGCGCGGGGCGAGCAGCGCGATCAGGGTCATCTACTACTTCATCTACCAGCAGGCGTTCCAGTACTTCCACATGGGCTACGCCTCGGCGGCGGCACTCCTGCTCGCGCTCATCCTGGGCGTGCTCACGGTCGTGCAGTTGCGGCTGCTGCGGGCCTCCCGCTCGGACCTGGCCTGAGGAGGCGACACCTTGCGGCGCATCGGCACCCTCGCGGCCTGGGCCATGCTGGCCCTGGCCCTCGTGCTCACCCTGTTCCCCTTCTACTGGATGGTCCGTACGGCCCTCACCCCGGCCGCCGACCTCTACGCCGACAGCGGCGCCCTGTTTCCCAGCAACCCGACGCTGGTGAACTTCCAGCGCATCCTCGGGCTCACCACCCAGGAGGAGGCCCGCGCGGCGGGCGGGTCGGGCGCGCGGATCGACTTCGCCCGCTACCTGCTCAACTCCGTCGTCTACAGCGGGCTGATCGCCACGCTCCAGACGTTCTTCTGCGCGATGGCCGGGTACGCGTTCGCCCGCCTGCGCTTCCCCGGCCGCGAGGTGGTCTTCGGCATCGTGATCGCCGCGCTCATGGTGCCGCCGATCTTCACGCTGTTGCCCAACTTCGTGCTGGTCAAGAACCTCGACTGGGTCAACACGTTCGCCGGCATGGTGGCCCCGTCGATCCTGATGACCCCGTTCGCGGTCTTCTTCCTGCGGCAGTTCTTCCTGTCCATCCCCCGCGACGTGGAGGAGGCGGCCCGGCTCGACGGCAACGGCGCGTGGGGCGTGTTCTGGCGCATCGTGCTGCCGATGAGCCGCGGGCCGCTGATCACCATCGGGCTCACCACGACCGTGTGGGCGTGGAAGGACTACCTGTGGCCGCTGCTGGTCGGGCGCGAGGAGCAGACCCGCGTCCTGACCGTCGCGCTCGGCGTCTTCCTGCAGCAGTCGCCCAACACCCGCCCCGACTGGACCGGGCTCATGGCCGGCTCGACCCTCTCGGTCCTGCCCGTGCTGATCCTGCTGATCTTCCTCGGCCGCCGGCTGGTCCAGTCGCTCAACTTCTCCGGAATCAAGTAACCCCCCGAAAGAGGCATCATGAACACCACCAAGCGGGCAGGCCTGGCGCTGCTGGCGCTCTCGCTCGCCGGCACGCTCGCGGCCTGCGGCTCCGGCGGCGGCCAGGAGCAGGGCGGCGCGGCCGGCGGCGACGTCACGATCGACTACTGGCTCTGGGACGACAAGCAGCTCCCGGCGTACCAGGCGTGCGCGGACGCCTTCCACAAGGCGAACCCGAACGTCACCGTCAAGATCACGCAGACGGCGTGGGCGCAGTACTGGCAGAACCTCACCACCCAGCTCGCCGCCGGCCAGGCCCCCGACGTGTGGACCGACCACGGCTCCTACTACCCGCAGTTCGTCAGCAGCGGCCAGATCATGGACATCCAGCCGTTCGTCGACCGCGACAAGGTGGACCTGACCCAGTACCAGGAGGGCCTGGCCGACCTGTGGGTGAAGGACGGCAAGCGGTACGGCCTGCCGAAGGACTGGGACACCGTCGCGCTCGTCTACAACACCACGATGCTCGCCGAGCAGAAGATCAAGCCGGCGGAGATGGCGGACCTCACCTGGAACCCCACCGACGGCGGCACCCTCCAGCAGGTCATCGCCAAGCTCACCGTGGACGAGAACGGCCGCGACGGCCTCGACCCCGCCTTCGACAAGACCAAGGTCAAGGTGTACGGCTTCCTGCCCGAATGGGGCGACGGCTCCCAGGGCCAGAACGGCTGGGGCGACCTGGCCGTGGCCAACGGCTGGACCTACCTGGACAAGAACCCGTGGGGCACGCGCTACAAGTACGACGACCCCAAGCTCGCCCAGGTCATCGACTGGTACAAGCAGCTCATCGACAAGGGGTACGCGCCGAAGTTCGACAAGCAGTCCACGCTGGGCCGGGACGCGGTGCTGAACGCGGGCAAGGGCGCCATGTCCTTCGCCGGCTCGTGGACGATCAGCACGTTCCTGGGCCCGGACGCCGAGCAGAAGTTCGCCCTCGCCCCGATGCCCGTCGGCCCGGCCGGCACGCGGAAGACGGCCATCAACGGCCTGTCCGACGCGATCTTCGCGGGCACCGAGCACAAGGAGGAGGCGTGGAAGTGGGTGAAGTTCCTCGGCTCCGCCGGCTGCCAGGACATCGTCGCGGACAGCGCCGTCGTCTTCCCCGCCATCAAGACGGCCAGCGACAAGGCCGCCGCCGCCCACCAGGCCGCGGGGCGTGACGTGCAGGCGTACCTCGGCCCGACGAAGGCGCGGGGCGAGACGTTCCTGCTGCCGATCACCGACCACGGCAACGAGATCAGCCAGATCGTGCAGGACGCCATCCAGTCGATCGTCCTCGGCCAGGTGGGCACCGCCGAGGGGCTGAAGCAGGCCAACGACCAGGTCAACGCGCTGTTCACCTGATCGAAGCGACGTACACCGAGGAAAAGGAGCATCATGCCGCTGCTCGTCGAGCTGGCAGGCCGTACCGTAGCCGTTGAGCCTTCCGGCTCCGAGCCACCGCAGAGGATCGAGGGCGGGGTGCTGCTGCCGCCCGGCCGGGTGGCCGTGCTGCACGGCCTCGGCGACGCGCTGTTCTACCGGCACGGACACAACTCGTGGAGCCCGTGCGGGTGGCGGCGGCTGTCGGAGCCGCCGCTGCGCATCGCCGACCCGCGGCGCAGGACCACCGCCGACGACCCGGTCTGGGACGACCCGGCCCGCCACCACTCCTCCGCCGTCGCCGCCCTCCAGGGCGGCGACGGGCGGGTCCTGTTGCTCGGCGCGCTCGGCCTCGGCACGCCGCGCCTGGCCGCCGACCGCGACACCCTCGCCGGCTGGTACGAGGACGACGGCGCGCCCTGGTTCCTCGCCTACGGCGAAGAGGAGGAGGTCTTCGGCGCCTACACGCGCCTGCTGGCCGCCCGTCTCGGCACCGGCGGGCGGCGCGCGGGCAACGTCTGGTGCAGCTGGTACGCCTACTACGAGGGCATCACCGAGCAGGGTCTGGCCAAGGACATCGACGAGCTGAACGGTCTGCCGTTCGACGTGCTGCAGGTGGACGACGGCTGGGAGGAGATGGTCGGCGACTGGGAGCCGAACGCCAAGTTCCCGTCGGGGATGCGGGCGCTGGCCGACCGGATCGCCGCCGCCGGGATGACGCCGGGGCTGTGGCTGGCCCCGTTCATCGTGCTGCCGGGCTCGCGCACCGCCCGCGAGCGGCCCGATCTGCTGCTGCGCGACGAGCGGGGCGAGCCCGTGGTCGCCGGCTACAACTGGGGCACCGGCTACTGGGCGCTGGACCTGTCCAGGGCGGAGGCGCTGGAGCACGTGGAGCGGCTGGTCAGGCGGGTCGTGCACGAGTGGGGCTTCCGCTATCTCAAGCTCGACTTCATCAACGCGGGCGCCGCCCCCGGCGTGCGGGAGGGCGGCCTGGGGCGCGAGCGGGCGTACCGGAACGCGCTGGAGCTGATCAGGCGGACGGCGGGCGACGAGGTGTACCTGCTGGGCAGCGGCGCGATCCCGCTCCCCTCGCTCGGCCTGCTCGACGGGCTGCGCAGCGGCCCCGACGTGGCGCCGATGTGGCAGAACTACGCCAGCGACGACCCGTCCGACGCGATGGCGCGCAACGCCGTCGTCAACACGCTGCACCGGCTGTGGCAGGCGCCGCTGGCCGAGGTGGACCCGGACGTCGTGTACTTCCGCAGCCGCCTCAACCTGCTCAGCGAGCAGCAGCTCGGCTGGCTGCGCGACCTCGCGGTGGTGTGCGGCTTCCGCGCGGTGTCCGACCCGCCCGGGTGGCTGCGGCCCGAGGAGCTGGCCGAGATGACGGCGTACCTGTCGGCCACGCCCGCCGTCGTCCGCAAGGGCCGCTACGTCTTCGCCATCGACGGGCGCGAGGTGGACTTCGGCCCGGCCGTCGCTCCTGACGGGCAGTGGTATCCGATCTCCTGAGGTCGCACTACTCTTTTGTCAAGAGCGCATCGTTAATCAGGGGGGGCCAGGGTGACCGAGCAGGTCACGACCGGGACTGACGTGAACCGGATGCGGGAGCTCAACGCGCTCAGCATCGTCAGGGCGCTGCGGGGCAACCCGCCGTCCACCGTCACGGAGCTGGCCACCCGCACCGGGCTGTCCCGGCCCGGCACCGACGTCATCGTGCAGGGCCTGGTCGCCGACGGCTGGCTCACCGTCGTCGAGCCCGACGGCAGCAGCAGCGTCGGCCGGCCCGCCCGCCGCTACCGCTTCAACGCCGACGCCGGCCACGTGGTCGGCGTCGACGTCGGCGCGCACAAGGTGCTGGCCATGCTGTCCGACCTCGACGGCACGGTGGCGGCCACCAGCCGGCTGCCCGTCGATCCCGATGCCGACCCGGCGGCGCGGCTCGCCGTCGTCGACGCCGCCGTGGACGAGTGCCTGGCCGCGGCCGGCCTGCGCCCCGACCAGATCTGGGCCATCACCGTCGGGGTGACGGGGCCGGTCGACGCCAGCGGGCGCACCGCGCTGTTCACCCCGCTGCCCGGCTGGGCCACCGTGAGCCCCGCCGAGCACCTGGCCGCCCGCTTCTCCTGCCCCGTCCAGGTGGAGAACGACTGCAAGCTCGCCGCGCTGGCCGAGCGCTGGCAGGGCGCCGCCCGCGACGCCGACGACATCGTCTACCTGCTGGCCGGCATGCGCCTCGGCGCCGGCCTGATCATCGACGGCACGCTGCGGCGCGGCTACGGCGGCGCGGCCGGCGAGATCGGCGCCCTGCCGGCGGTCCGCTGGCTCGCCGCCCCCTCCCACCTGCAGAGCTGCCCCAGCCTGCCGGCCGGCATCGGCCCCGACGACGCCGCCGCCTGGGTGTTCAACGCCGCCCGCGCCGGCGACAAGACGGCCCGCACGGCGGTGCGCCGCTTCACCCGCGACCTCGCCGTGGGCGCCGCCGCCCTCGTGCTCACCCTCGACCCGCAGGTCATCGTCCTCGGCGGCGGCTTCTCCCGCTCCGCCGACCTCATCCTCGACCAGCTCGCCCGCGAGCTCGGCCGCACCTGCCTGCGCGTCCCCGAGCTGCGCGCCTCCACGCTCGGCGCGGAGAGCGTCGCGCTGGGGGCGCTGCGGCTGGCGCTCAACGACGTGGACGCCCGCCTGTTCGAGGTGAGCCTGCCGGCCCCGGTCGCACCGCGCGCCTGACCCGCTCACGCGTCCGGAAGAAGCTCCACGCAGCCCGCGCCGCCGTGCACCCGGATGCGCTGCCCGTCGCGGATGCGCTCGGTCGCCCGCTCCACCCCGGCGACGGGGCCGGTCCGATTTTCGCTTTTCGCACCGCGCGAATATCACGCCGCAATTAAGGGAGCCCGCGGCCGCGGCTCATTCTCAGTACTCGGCACAGCCTGTACGCTGTGGAGCGAAAAACGCGGAAGTCGCCAGAGGCGGCCAGAAGCGAAGGAGCGCCGGAAATGGCACGCCTCGGTGATCGCTCGGATCAGCTCAAATGCTCGTTCTGCGGCAAGAGTCAGCGGCAGGTCAGGCGGCTCATCGCGGGCCCCGGCGTCTACATCTGCCAAGAGTGCATCGAGATCTGCAACGAGATCATCGAGGAAGAGGCCGCGGAGACCACCGAGGTCCGGCGCGCCCACCTGCCGAAGCCGCACGAGATCTACCAGTTCCTCGACGCGCACGTGGTCGGGCAGGACAAGGCCAAGAAGACGCTCTCGGTCACGGTCTACAACCACTACAAGCGCGTCCTCTCCGGCCGCACCGGCTCGCGGGGCGACGACGTCGAGCTCGCCAAGTCCAACATCCTGCTGCTCGGGCCGTCGGGGTCGGGCAAGACGCTCCTGGCCCAGACCCTCGCCCGGCTGCTCGACCTGCCGTTCGCGATCGCCGACGCCACGGCGCTGACCGAGGCCGGCTACGTCGGCGAGGACGTCGAGAACATCCTGCTCAAGCTCATCCAGGCCGCCGACCACGACGTCAAGAAGGCCGAGAAGGGCATCGTCTACATCGACGAGATCGACAAGATCGCCCGCAAGAGCGAAAACCCGTCGATCACGCGCGACGTCTCCGGTGAGGGCGTCCAGCAGGCGCTGCTGCGCATCCTCGAGGGCACCACGGCGTCGGTGCCGCCGCAGGGCGGGCGCAAGCACCCGCAGCAGGAGTTCATCCAGATCGACACCACCAACGTGCTGTTCATCTGCGGCGGCGCCTTCGCGGGCCTCGACCAGATCATCGAGCAGCGCGTCGGCCGCCGCCGGATGGGCTTCGGCTCCGTGCTGCGCGCGGCCGGCGAGGAGTACGGCGACGGCGGCGCCCTGGCGGCGCTCATGCCGGAAGACCTCGTCAAGTACGGCATGATCCCCGAGTTCGTCGGCCGGCTGCCGGTCATCACGACCGTGCACGACCTCGACCGCGAAGCCCTCATCCAGATCCTCACCGAGCCGCGCAACGCGCTGGTCAAGCAGTACGCGCGGCTGTTCGAGCTCGACGGCGTCGCCCTGGAGTTCACCCCCGGCGCCCTCGACGCGATCGCCGAGCTGGCGCTGCTGCGCGGCACCGGGGCGCGCGGCCTGCGCGCGATCATGGAGGAGGTGCTGCTGCCGGTCATGTACGACGTGCCCAGCCGCACCGACGTCGCCCGGGTCGTCATCGACGAGGACGCCGTGCTGCGCAGCGTCAACCCGAGCCTGATCCCGCCCGGCCGCGCCGCCATGGTGCGCCGGCGCGGGCCCCGCGAGCAGTCGGCCTGAGTTTTCCGAGAATACGTCTTCGGAATATGCGCCGCCGAATACGCGGGCGCCACTGATCGCGAATGTTCGCGCAGGTCAGGCGCATTCCCGGGAAATCGCGTCCGAATGGCTGCCACTAAGTGCCGCGGCCGTTGAATGCACCGGCACTCCGAAGATTGTGCGCGCCATTCGCGGGTATCCGCCTGACCATGCGACTTGGCGTACTCGACATCGGCTCCAACGCCGCCCATCTCCGTATCGCCGACCTCACGCCGGGTTATCCGCCGCAACCGGTCGCCACGCTGAAACGCCAGATCCGCCTCGCCGAGGCGATCAACCGGGAGGGAGTCGTCGGGCGGCCGGCGATCGACCGGCTGATCGAAGCCGTCAGGGAGACCGCCGCCGTCGCGGCCCGGCACCGGGTGAACGAGCTGGTGCCGTACGCCACCGCGGCCATCCGCGACGCCGCCAACCGCGACGCGATCCTCGCCGAAGTCCTCGCCACCACGGGCGTGCGCGTCGGCTACATGGACGCCGAGCAGGAAGCGCGGCTGACCTTCCTCGCCGTGCGGCACTGGTTCGGCTGGTCGGCGGGGCCGATCCTGCTGGCCGACATCGGCGGCGGCTCCATGGAGCTCGCCTACGGCAGCGGCGAGACCCCCGACTTGGCGCTCGGCCTCCCCCTGGGCGCCGGGCGGCTGACCCGGCACCGCCTGCCGGACCCGGAGCGGGTCAAGAACAAGCACGTCAAGCGGCTGCGCGAGCACGTCGAGTCCGTGCTCGCCGGGTCCGTCGGCGACCTGCGCGCCCGGCACCGCGCCGGCCAGGCCACCGCGGTCGCCACGTCCAGGACGTTCGCCCAGCTCGCCCGCCTGTGCGGCGCGCCGCGGGCGAAGGCCGGGCCGCACGTGACGCGCGAGCTGCGCCGCGCCGACCTGCGCGCCGCCATCGAGCTGCTGGCGTGCCGGACCCCCATGGAACGGGCGCGGCTGCCGGGCGTCTCGGCCGCCCGCGCCCGGCAGATCCTCGCCGGAGCCGTCGTCGCCGAGGCCACCATGGCCGCCCTCGACCTGCCGGTCGTCCGCATCTGCCCGTGGGCGCTGCGCGAGGGCATCCTGCTGGACCGGCTGCACCACTCGGCGGGCCACGCCCGGCACCTGTCCGTGGTCCGCAGCGAAAGCGCCTGACCCGGATCCCGGAGGATCAGGCCACCACGCGGACGGTCTTCAGCGACGGGTCGGCCGAGTCGGGGATGACCATGCCGCCTTCCAGGCCGTCGTGCAGGTAGTCCAGCACCTCCCGGTTCAGCCGCTCCCCCGGCAGCGCGGCGGGGATGCCGGGCGGGTACGGGGTGATCAGCTCGGCGACGATCCGGCCCGCGGCCTGCTGCCACGGCACGTGCTCCACCGGGCCGAAGAACGCGTCCCTGGGCAGCATGGCCTGCTCCAGGCGCAGCTCGGCCGGCGACGGGATGCGCAGGCGAGGCGCGGGCGGCAACCCGCCACCTCCGTCGGCGTGCTCGGCGAGGTCGCGCAGCGCGTCCAGCAGCCGGCCGGTGCTCTCCTCGTCGTCGGCGTGGGTGAGCTGGACGCCGATCCGGCGGTGGTCGGCCAGGCCCACGTTGATCCGGTGGTGCTCGCGCAGCCAGTCGGCCGCCTGGAACCCGCCCGTCCCCAGGCCGATGACGTCCACGACCAGCTCCAGCGGGTCCACGTCGAACGCCCGCCCGTCGCCGCAGAAGTCGTCGCGGCCGTGCACGTGCAGGCCCTCGACGGCCTCGACCGCCGCCCGTACGGACTTGGCGAGCTGCAGCGTCCGGTCGTAGATGGCGTGGCCGTGCTCCACCATCTGCCGGCGCCAGCCGTCCAGCGCGGCGTACACCAGCACCGACGGGCTCGTGGTGCTGAACAGGTCGGCGCGCTGCTTGAGCAGCTCGGGCGCGATCAGGTCGCCCTGGAGGTGGAAGACGGAGCTCTGCTCCAGCCCGGAGCCCATCTTGTGGACGCTGGTGACGCAGACGTCCGCGCCCGCGTCCATCGCCCACGTCGGCAGGTCGGGGTGGAAGGGCAGGTGCGCGCCCCACGCCTCGTCCACGATCAGCGGCTTGCCGTGCTCGTGGCAGACCCGCGCGAGCGCGGCCAGGTCGGTGCAGGTGCCGTACGGGGTGGGCGTCACGACGAGGGCGCCCTTGGCGTCGGGATGCTCGGCGAAGGCCGCCGCGAACGCCTCCGGGGACGGCGGATGCGCCAGGTGCAGCTCCGCGTCCCACTGCGGATCCACCCACACGGGGCTGATCCCCGCCAGCACGAGGCCCGCCACCACCGACTTGTGCGCGTCACGGCCGATCAGCAGCTTCTCGTGCGGCCCCGCCACCGACAACATGGACGCCTTGACCGACAGGGAGCTGCCGCACGTGGAGAAGAACGCCTGCTTCGCGCCCACCGCGTCGGCCATCAGCTCCTCGGCCCGCTCCAGGAACCCGCCCGAGCTGGACCGGTCGTCGAGCCCGCCCACCGACAGCACGTCGGAGCGGAACACCGCCTCCCCCATCACGGCGGCCACGCGCGGATCGACGCCCCGGGCCTGCTTGTGCCCCGGCGGCGTGAAGGGCAGCTGCCCGCTCTCGTGGTACGCCTGCAAAGCCTGCAAGATCGGTGCCTGTGAATGATCCATGAGCTCCTTTGCCCTGTCACAGCACATGGAAACGGACATACCGCTGGATTGCCCGCGCCGCCGCCGGGCAGGGACACGGTGTGCGACCTCCACCATCACCCCACGTCAGCCTGCCCGTCATGTACCACGAGTGGTCGCGCATGACCTTCATCCACTGGCGCTACCGGCCCGAGCACGTCCAGGCGCTCCTGCCCCCTCAGCTCACGGTGGAGACGTTCGACGGGTCGGCGTGGGTCGGGCTCACCTGCTTCCTCATGCGGGGCGTCCGGGTGCCCGGCCTGCCCGCGCTGCCGTGGCTGTCCACCTTCCCCGAGACGAACCTGCGGACGTACGTGCGCGACGCCCGCGGGCGTACCGGGATCTGGTTCTTCTCCCTGGACGCGGGGCTGCTGCCGGCCGCGCTCGGCGGGCGGGGCGGGTTCTGGCTGCCCTACTACTGGTCCGGCATGTCCGTGGAGGCGGACCACGGCCACCTCCGCTACCGGTGCCGCCGCCGCCTGCCCGGGCCGGTGGGCGCCCGGTGCGACGCGGACGTGGAGGTCGGCGTGCCGCTGGTGGAGCGCGAGCGGGACGAGCTGGCGCACTTCCTGACCGCCCGGTTCCGGCTGTTCAGCGTCGTGGCCGGGCGGCTGGCCGCCGCCCAGGTCGAGCATCCGCCGTGGCCGCTGCACCACGCCCGGCTCAACGGGCTGGACCAGAGCCTGGTGCCGGCCGCCGGGCTGCCCGAGCCCGAGGGGCAGCCCGTCCTGCACGCCTCGCCCGGCGTGCAGGTGCGGGTGGGGATGTGGAGCTGGTGACGGCTCACGCTTTCAGAGCTTTCTTGACGGCTCACGCTTTCAGTGCTTCCTTGACGGCGGCGTAGAGCCGGGCCGAGCGGGTGTCCGGGACCTCGTGCCGGATCCGGTTCATCACGTAGCCGAACGCGACCCCGTTCCCCGGATCGGCGAACCCGAGCGAGCCGCCCAGCCCGCCGAACCCGAAGGCGGTGGGCGAGTACCAGTGGGCGTCCGGGGTGGGCAGGCCGAACCCGGTGCCGATCCGTACCGGCACGAGCAGGACGCGGTCGGTCCCGGCGGCCTGCTCGGCGGTCGCCGCGGCCAGCGTGCCGGGGGTGAGGAGCCGTCCGTCGATGAGGGCGGCGTAGAAGCCGGCCAGGGCGCGCGCCGTGCAGATGCCGTTGGTGGCGGGCAGTTCGGCGGCCTGCTCGGCGGGGTCGTTGTGGTCGAGCGGGGGCCGGACGAGGCTCATGGCCCGCGAGCTGAGCGAGGTGGGGTCGGCGTAGGCGGCCAGCACGGTCCGCATGGGCTCGGGGACGGCGTCGAGGTCGATCGCGGAGGTGTCGAACGCCGCCGGGTCGGTGACGATGCGGCTCACCCGATGGTGCTCCCGCTCGGGCAGCCCGATCCACAGGTCCAGGCCGAGCGGCCCGGCGATCTCCTCGGCGAGGAACGTGCCGATGCTCCGCCCGGAGACCCGGCGGACCACCTCGCCGACGAGCCACCCGTAGGTGAAGGCGTGGTAGCCGTGCTCCGTGCCCGGCTCCCACGCCGGTCGCTGGGCCGCGAGCGCGTCCACCACCGGATCCCAGGCGATCGCCTCGGCCGGGGTGATCGGGCGGTCGAGCACGGGCAGGCCCGCCTGGTGGGTGAGCAGCCACCGCACCGGGATCCGCTCCTTGCCGCCGGCCGCGAACTCGGGCCAGTAGCGGGCCACGGGCTCGTCGAGGTCCAGCTCGCCCCGCTGGGCGAGCAGCAGCGCGCAGGCGGCCGTCACCGCCTTGGTGGTGGAGTAGACCACCTGCAACGTGTCGCGCTCCCACGGGCGGCCGGTGTCAGGGTCGGCGAGGCCGCCCCACAGGTCGACGACCTTCTGCCCGTGCACGTAGACGGTGACCGCCGCGCCGATCTCCGCGCCGGAGGCCAGATTCTCCTCGAACGCCGCGCGCACCGCCTCGAACCCCGGTACCGTCTCCCCGCCCACCTCTGGGCCGTTTCCGAGCATGCGTCATCGCCTTTCTTGCCCGCGCGAGCGTCCGGGGAGGAAGAGGGTCAGCGGCGGAACTTCTCGATGAGCCAGGCGCACAGCTCGGGCTCGGTCATCTGGGGGAACTCCGCCTGGAATGTGGCCAGCGCGCGCAGCGCCTCGTCACGGTCGAGGCCGCGCGCCAGCGCCACCTTCAGGTACTCCTGACGCGCCGCCGTGGGCCGCCCGCCGCCGGCGCCGCGCCCCGGCAGGCTCTCCCGCCACCGGACGATCTCCTGCACCCGGTCGGCCCGCCAGCCAGGAGCGCCGTCCACCTCGACGTCGGGCTCCGGGAACGGGTGCTCGGAGCCGCCGGGATGGCGCGTGCGCCACTTGTGCACCGCGTGCCGGCTCACTCCCAGGGCCTCGGCCACGCCGAGGACACCGAGGTAACGCTCGGTCATGGGTGCCCCAACTCGTCCTTCCGTCCTCCTTCGCGGATCTCCAGTAGTACCACGTCCGGCGCCTCGCTCCTCGAGGCGCCAGAGAACATTGTCTCCATGAGAGACGATGTTTTCAACCCCTCGTCAGTTCAGGTCCAGGGCGACCTCCACCCGCAGGTACGCATCCACCCACGCCCGCTCGACCGCCTCCTCCTCGGACCCGCTCGCCCGCGCCCGCTCGAAAGCGGTGACGGCCCCCGCGACGCGCCGCAGCCCGAGCACGGTCAGCCGGTGCGCCGCCCCGGCGAGCCGTTCCCCGTAGGCGGGCGGCAGGTGCACCAGGCCGTGATGGGCCACCTCGGCGAGCAGCCCCCGCGCCTCGATCAGGGCCTCGGCCAGCGGCTCCGGCCGATCGTCCGCGACGGCCACGGGCCCGCCGCCCCCGCCCTCGGCCCGCAGGTCAGGAACGATCACCCGGTCACCGGCCGCCACGCCCAGCGCTTCGATCACGAGAGCCCCCGCGCGGCGCCCCACCACGCCGCTGACGAACCGCGGCTCGCCCTCCGCCCCGGCCAGCACGGCCGCCAGCGCGTCGAGCCGGCCGGGCGCGGCGGCGGTGTGAGTGGCCGAGACGATGACGGTGTTGCCAGAACCGTCGGCTATCACCGCGTCGAGCCGCTGGTCGCCGGGGGCGTACCGGATGGTCTCCACGCCCGCGACGGCCACGACCCGCACCAGCTCCGCCTCGATCCGCGGCCGGACCGGCCGCAGCGGCAGCGCGTCGAGCTCGCGCCCGAGCGCCGCGTAGTCGGTGACCACCAGGGACGCCGGCAGCGCGCCCCAGTCGCCCCGCGACGGGCTGACCGTCGTCCTGGAGATCCGGCCCGTGGCCAGCCGCACCGTGCGGCTCGCGCTGCGCACCGCGGACTCCGTGACCAGGTTCCCCGCGGCCAGGGCGCCCAGCGTGGACGAGGCGACGCGGCGGCGCGCCAGGGCCGGGCCGTCCTCGTCGCCGTCCCATTCGCGGCGCAGCACCAGCACCATGGCGTTGTCGCCGTGCGCCAGGTACACCTCCGCGATCCGCCGATCCCCCACGCCGCGCACCCGGCAGCCCAGGCTCTCCAGCCGGGCCCGGCGCAGCGGCGTCTCCGCCGCCTCGGCCGTGCCGAGCACGCTGCTGCGCGAGGTCGCGCCCGGCCGGGTCACCGCGCGGTGGCGGGCGTGCAGCTCGGCGACGTGGCTCGCGACCAGCTCGGGACGGTAGTGCGCGCCGCGGTCGCGGTAGGCGGCCAGCTGCTCCGCCAGATCCTCCACGGCCAGCAGCGGCCAGCGCAGCCCGGCGGCGTCCAGGTGCCGCCGCACGTCCGCGACCGTCGCCTCCAGGCCCTGCCCGAGATGCGCCGCCCCCTCGCGCAGCACCGTGCCCGCCAGCCCCAACGCCCGGCCCAGCCCCGGCCCGTCCCCGGCGCCCGCCTCCCCGCCCACGTCCACCCGCACGTCGGGCACGCCGGGATGCCGCTCGTCCGCCACCCGGAACGCCCACACGGCCAGCGCGATCACATCGTCCCTCACCCCGGCGACGCTGTCGGTGTGCACGAACCCGAGATCACCCGGCACCAGGAACCGCACGGTCGCCGACGGCAACTCGACCTGCGGCACCGGGTCGGCGGCGCTCGCCCGCCGGACCCGCGCGGCGAACCCGGCCCGCTCCGCCCGCCGGGCGGCCGCCATGAGCCGGGCACCGATCCTGGCGGTGAGCTGGTCGTCGCCGATCTCCCCCGGCGACCACACCCGCACCTCGGCCCCGTGCCGGGACGCAGCCTCGCCAGGCGCAAGCTGGGGCGCCGCCTCTCCCGGCGCGGGCTGTGGCCTGGCTTCACCCGGCGCGAGCTGGGGCGCGGCCTCCCCCGGCGCGGCGTCCCCTGGCACAAGCGCGGACGCGGACTCGTGGACAGGCTCGGGTGCGGGCGCGGGTGCGGATGCGGGCTCGGTGTGGAGGCGTTGGTAGGCGAGGATCACCGCGATGACGTGCCGGCAAACGCTGGTGGCGCCGCAGGTGCAGCGGGCCGCGCCCAGGCCGCCGATCGGGACGCTCGTGGCGGGCCCGCCGGGGAAGTCGCCGTGCACGGTGCCGTCCTCGTCGGTACGCAGCTCCGGCACGGCCTCCTTGCCGGCCCGTTTGACCAGCCCGCGGTTGGTGAGCGCGGCGAGGGAGTCGGGGGTGAGCCCGAGCAGGTCCGTCCTCATCGGCCCACGTGCTCCGCCACGAAGGACGCCAGCTCGCCGGGCGTCATCGCGCCCACGTGCGCCCCGGCGTCGGCCAGCCGCTGCGCCAGCCCGCGGTCGTAGTCGGGGTTGGCCTGCTCGTCGAGGGCGGCCAGCCCCAACACCTTGCTGCCCTGCTCCACGAGGCCGCGCACGATCCGCACCAGCCGGCCCGGGTCGCCGCCCTCGTAGAAGTCGGAGATCAGCACGACGATCGACCGGCGCGGCTGCTCCACCAGCCCGGCGCCGTACGCCGCCGCGCGGGCGATGTCGGTGCCGCCGCCGAGCTGCACCTTCATCAGCAGCTCCACGGGATCGTCCACGTCGGACGTCAGGTCCACCACCTCCGTGTCGAACGCCACCAGGTGGGTGCGCACCCCGGGCAGCCCCCACAGGCAGGCCGCGGTGACCGCCGAGTGGATCACCGAGTCGGCCATCGACCCGGACTGGTCGACGAGCAGGATCACCTGCCACTGCTCCAGGTGGCGGCGGGTGCGGGAGAAGAAGTACGGGGTCTCGATGACGACCTTGCCGGTGTCGGGCTGGTAGCGGCCGAGGTTCGCGCGCAGGGTGCGGACCATGTCGAAGTTGCGGGCCAGCCGGAACCTGCCGGCCCGCCGCGCCTTGGTGCCGGTGAACGCGCTGCGCACGTCGGTGGCGAGCCTGTCCATGAGCTGGCGGACGACCTGCTCGACGATCCGCCTGGCCAGCCGCAGCACCTGCGGGTTCATCAGGTGCTTGGTGCGCAGGACCGCCTTGAGCAGGGCGGGGTTGGGCTCGACTCGGGCCAGCACGGCCGGGTCGGTCACCACGTCGTGGATCTCGTAACGCTCGACGGCGTCGCGTTGCAGGCGCTCCACCGTCTCCTTGGGGAAGAGCCGGGTGATGTCGTCCAGCCAGTCGAAGGTGGTCAGCGTGGACGGGCCGGTGCCGCCCTGCCGTCGTACGCCGCGCCGGCGCAGGTCCTCGTCGCGGCCGTAGAGCCAGTCGAGGGCCGCGTCGCGGGCGGCGGCCGGCCCGCCGAGCGGCGCGCCGCCGAGGCACGCGCTGCCGGGCTCGCCCAGCAGGAGCCGCCACCGTTCGAGGGTGGGGTCGGTCATGACGTGATCAGTCCCTCCCTGCGCAGGGCCGTCTCGACCCGCTCGTCCAGTGCCATGCCGGCGGCCACCAGCTCGGGCGCCGCCTCCAGCCGCATCAACTCCCACGCGGACGCCCCTCCGGCGCGCCGCGCGACCAGGCGGGTGGCGATGAGGTGCCGCTCGCGGGGCGGGAAGAAGCCGAACGCCTGGCGCAGCGCGGGCAGCGCCACCAGGAAGTCGTCGTCGCTCATCCCGCCGACCAGCTCGTCGAGCAGCTCCAGCATGCCGTCGGCGTGCAGCACCTCCTCACGCGCCAGCGCGAACAACCCGGCCAGCCAGTCCCCGGCCGTCGCGGGCACGAACGCACCGCGCACGGCTTTGGCGGCATCGCCGGCACCCGTGCCGTGCGCCGCCTTGGCGGGATCGGCGGCGGTCGTGCCGCGTAGTGACCAGCTCAGGCCCAGTGACGCGCCCCGCAGGTCAGGTGGGGCCTCCGGGCAGGTCGCGAGGCGGTCGGCGACGCCCACTGCGAGCTGCGGGTCGAGGCCGAGGGCCGGGCCCGCGTGCCGGACGGCGTCGCGGACGGCGGCCATCGCGTGGATGCGCGGCAGGTCGGCCGGGGCCGGGCCGCCGCGGACGCCTTCCGCGACCCACAACGCCCGGCGGGTCGCGGCCTCGACGACCGTGCCGAGGGTGGTGCTGCCGCTGGTGCGGAACAGGTCGTCGTGGCGCCACATCGCCAGCGCCACGATGAGGGTGCGACCCAGCGCCCCGAGGTCGGCCGCCGCGCCGACGGCCCGGGCGACGTCGTCCAGCACGCGGCCGGCCAGCTCGCCGATGCCGCACAGTGCCGCGTCGAACAGCACGTCGGCGAGCTGGTCCAGGTCCGCGCCGGCGATCCGCTCGGCGAGCGCGGCGGCGGCGGCCTCCTGCGGGTCCACGCCGTAGCCGCCGGCCTCGATCAGGGCGGGCAGCCGGTCCTCCGATTCGGTCAGCACCCACCGCTCGGTCAGCTCGGCGTCGCCCGCCGGGCGCGGCCCCGAGAGGCGCTCGACGCCGGGGATGCCCAGCACGCGCAGCCGGTGCAGCAGCCGGCTGCGCTCGCGGCCGGCGTCCTCGCCGAGGTCGAGCCGTTCCTCGCCGGGGCCGCCGAGCACCGCGAGCACCGCGTGGACGAGCGGCGGCAGCGGGGTCGCGGGATGGAGGCGGCCGGTCCGGTCGCCGCTGAGCGCGGCGATCATCTCCACGATCACCGGATGGCTGCCCTCGGGCAGCGGCCCGCGCGCCGCCCAGGGCAGCGGTGTCTCCAGCGCCTCGCTGACCAGCGCGGCGGCCAGGCCGTCGAGCACGTCCACGCGGGCCGGATGCGGGTGGCCGCGCATCAGCGCGATCCCGTCGGCGGTGGCGCGGGCGGCGATCAGGTCGGCGGTGGACACGGGCTGGCGGCGGGCACGCAGCCGGGCCGTGACCGCCTCGGTGAGCCCGCGCGCGGCCTCGTCCGGCCCCGACTCCCAGAGGCGCTGGTAGTAGCCCGGCGACGGCATGCCCGACTGGTAACCGTCGAAGGCGTCCAGCCGCCGGAACGAGTACGGCACCAGGTAACTGCCCACCACGGCGTCCTCCGGCGGCCGCGGCACCTCCGGCCATCCCGCGTCACCATGCCACGGCGGCTCCGGCCGGCTGGCGTCACCCTCCCCCGCCGATCCCGACCGGCTCGCGGCGCCCTGCCCGGCGAGCCGGATCAGCGCCGGTCGGTGGAAGCCGCCGGTGACCACGACCACCGGGCGTTCGCCCGCGTCGGCCGCCGCGGCCCTGATCCACCGCGCCATGTACGCCTCGCGCGCAGCGTCGTCCGCCCCCGGCTCCGTGTCGCCGCGCACCAGGTCGAAGTACGTGGCCAGCCGCTCGGCCAGCCCGTCGGCCGGCTCGATCTCGAACAGGTGGTCCCACAGCGCGTCCACGTTGTCCACGGAGAAGGCGTGGCACAGCCGCCGGGTGACCTCGTCGTAGCGGGCCTCGGCGTCGGCGTACCGGTTGCGGACACCGGCCAGGGCCGGGTGCCAGGCGGGCAGGTCGATGAAGCGCAGCTCGGCGCCGGCGGCGCGGCCGGCGGTGAGCGCCGTCCACTCGGGCGAGTAGTCGCACAGCGGCGTCCACGAGCCGTGCCGGCGCTCGGGGTCGCGGTAGCCGGTGTAGACGGCGATCGGCAGGTCGTGGCCGAGCAGGAGCTCGTCCATGCGGGCGTTCATGTCGGCCGGGCCTTCGACCAGCACGTACGCGGGCCGCAGGGAGGTGATGGTGTCGGCGACGAGCCGGGCGCAGGCGGGGCTGTGGTGGCGGACGCCGATGAACGTGACGGCCATGGTCAGCCCGGCAGGAGGTGGCGGGCTTCGTACAGGGCCTGCCACTGGTCGCCGTGCCGCCGCCGCTGCTCCAGGTACCGGCGTAGCTTCGCCAGGTCTTCTGGGTTGTCCTTGGCGGCGGTGCCGGCCAGGCAGGAGACCAGGTCGGCGGCCGTTCCCGGCTCGCCGCGCAGGAACCAGCCGCGCAGCCCGACGGCGTGCGCGACGGAGACGGCCTCGGCGGTGCTCATCACCCCGGACAGCCGGTCGGTGGCGTCGCCGCGCGCGGTCTGTCCTTCGCGCAGCTCGCGGAAGGCGGTGACGAGGACCTCCAGGACGTCGCGCCGGGGCGGCGCCTCGACGCCCGAGCGTTTCAGCAGCGCGCCGGCCTCCGCCTCGACCAGCAGCAGCTCGGTCTCGAAGTCGGCGATCGGGAAGACGGTCTCGAAGTTGAAGCGGCGTTTGAGTGCGGCGCTCATCTCGTTGACGCCGCGGTCGCGGGTGTTGGCGGTGGCGATGACGGTGAAGCCCTCCTTGGCGAACACCATCGACTCGGGCCCGCTCAGCTCGGGCACGGCGAGCACGCGGTCGGACAGCGGCGACAGCAGGCAGTCCTGGACTTCGAGCGGGCACCGGGTGATCTCCTCGAAGCGCACCACCTTGCCTTCGGCCATGCCGCGCAGCAGCGGCGCGGCCACCAGCGACCGGGTGGAGGGGCCTTCCGCGACCAGCAGCGCGTAGTTCCACGAGTACTTGATCTGGTCTTCGGTGGTGGCCGCGCCGCCCTGGATGGTGAGCGTCGAGGTGCCGCTGACCGCGGCGGCGAGCAGCTCCGACAGCAGCGACTTCGCCGTGCCGGGCTCGCCGACGAGCATCAGCCCGCGGTTGGTGGCCAGCGACACCAGCGACCGGTCGATCAGCGAGGGGTCGCCCACGAACTTGCGGCTGATGCCCAGCTTCTCGTCCCCGAGCACGAAGCGGCGGGCGGCGCGCAGGCTCAGCGCCCAGCCGGGCGGGCGGGCGTCGGTGTCGCTCTCGCACAGCCGGGCCAGCTCGGCGGCGTAGCGGATCTCGGCAGGGGGGCGCTGCACGTGCTCGTTCATCGGGTGATCTCCCGCAGGTCGCGCAGGATCTCGGAGGCGGTGACGGGGTCGAGGCCGTCGACGGAGACGCCGACGAGGCTCTGCTCCTCTTCGTAGCCGGCGTAGCCGATGGCGAAGCCGGGCTCGAAGCCGATGGTGACGGTCCGGCCGCCGGGCACGTCCCGTTCGATCCAGTACTGGATGCCGGCGTCCTGGGGCGCGCCGCGCCGCCAGCCGCGCCGCTCCAGGCCGATGACGGCGCCGGCCGGGATCTTGGCGGCCTCGATCTCGGCGATCAGCGCGGGGTCGTTCTCGTACGTCTCCCTGCCGAGCTGCGGGAACGGCTGGAGGATCTCGTAGTCGGCGAACACCTCGGACCAGGCGGCCAGCGATTCCCCCAGCTCCAGGGGGTGGGCGACGCCGACGAGGGCGTCGGCGGGCAGCGGCAGGGGGTCGTCCTCGACGTCGGCGAAGCTGCGGTCCTCGGCCACGCGCAGGGTGCCCGTCAGCTCGCCCGACGGGTCGTAGATGCCCCACACGAGCCGCCGGACGATGTGCCACAGCAGCGGGTGGCCGACGAGCAGCCGCCCGAACTCGGCGCCGCTCCAGCGGCGGCGGGTCACCATCGCCTGCTCCAGGCGGCGGATGTTGTCGGAGGCGACGGCCCGCACGTCCTTCTTCAGCCCGGTGAAGCGCTGGTGGGCGGCGGGCGCGAGCTCGGGGTCGTCGTTGGCGCCCGGCTTGGGCAGGTTCTTCAGCCGCTTGCCGGCGGCGTCGGTCACGTACGGCTTGAGCTGCTCGTCGAAGCCGACGACGAAGCTCCTGCGCCCGTAGTCGAGGGTCATGCTGCCGTCGGGGGACAGCCCGAAGTCGGGCACGAGCCGGTCGGCCAGCTCCTGCGGCGTCAGCCCGAGCTCGGCGGCGACCTCGTCCATCTTCTGCCTGGCCCGGCTCCTGAGCCCGCTGAACTTGACCTTCTCGGCGATGCCGTGCAGGTGCATGAGCGCGACGTCGGAGCCGATGCTCGCCAGCAGGTCGAGGGCGGCGACGGCGCGCGCGTGCCCGCCGTCGCGCGGCCACGTCTTGATCAGCGGGGTGAGCCGGCGCACGGTCTCGTCGTCGCCGAGCAGGCCGAGCGCGTCCATGACCCAGCTCTCCTTGGCCGGATAGCCGGCCGCCTGCCAGCGCTGGAACAGCGCCCAGGCGAACTCCGCCAGGCTGCGGCCGTCGCACGCCTCCTTGACCAGGGCGAGGCCGGCGTACGGGAGACCCGGCTTGGAGATCGCCAGCATGGTCATCACGTTCCTGACCGCCTCGGCCGGCAGCGCGCCCTTGTCGCCGCGCAGGTGGATCGGCGTCAGGAGGGCGACCTGCGTCCAATCGGGCAGGGCGGGCAGCCTGGCGGGCAGCGCGTCGAGCGGATCGGCCGCGAGCAGGTCGGTGACGGCGGCCTCGGCGGCGGGGCCGTAGCCGGCGGCGGCCCGCGTCACGACGTCGTGGTGGCCGGCGCCGGCCAGCGCGGTCAGCGCCTGCTCGGCCTGCCGCCTGGGCACGCCGGGCTTGCCCAGGGCCACGGGGACCAGCGCCCTGGCGGCCCTGGCGGGGTGGCGGTTCAGCCACGCCAGCGCGATGGCGCGGGCGGACTTCAGCCGGGACAGCCAGTCGGCCATCAGCACGGCGATCTCCGGGGCGGCGAACGGGAGCAGCACGTGCCCGGCCGTGGCCGGGTTGCTCCTGGCGAGGTCGAGGGCCAGGGGCAGCGCCGCCAGCTCGAACCTGGCGATCACCGGCGGCAGCCAGTCGCCGGCGCCCCACTGGTCGATGGGCCGCCACTTCTCGATGAGCGGCGCGGCCAGCCGCTCGGGCCCGGAGACGAACAGGGTGATCTCGTTGTACCGGTGGTGCCGCCTGCCGCTCTCGTCGGTGATGCCGCGGGCGACCTCCTCCCACGTCTCGTTGTAGATCCGGTCCCACGCGCCCCCCTCCAGCGACGAGCGCCAGTTGTCCCGCTCGCCCGGCGCCCATGCCAGCACCGGCGCGTCCGCGCAGGTCAGGCCGGTCACCACGGTCGGCTTGCGGGTCTTGCGCTTCTTGGCCCAGGGTGGGCTGACCAGCACCTCCGGCAGCGCCTCCGGCGGGGCGGTGGCGACGGGCACGGCGTTCGCGATGCCGGTGATCCGCTCGGCGGCGCCGGCGTCCATGCCGGACACCACCTCCTCCACCAGGTCGAGGTGGGTCAGCACGTGGGCGCGCAGCAGCTGGTCGGCGGTCTTGCCGCCGGTGGCGGCCAGCAGCCGCATCGCCCGGCGCGGGAAGCGCGCCGCCGCGCGCAGGAAGGCCGGCTGGACGTGCTTCTGGTCGAGCCGGTCGAGCAGCGCCCGCATCGCCGCGTCGGACGGCAGCTCGGCGAGCGTGCCGAGCAGCCGCCGCTCGCCGTCCGCGTCGTACGTCTGGCCGAGCCAGCCGATCAGCAGCGGCACGGCCTCGACGCCCATGCCGTCGACCAGTGTGGCGAGCGAGGCGGAGCTCACCAGGTGGTCGCGCACGTGGTCCACGATGAGCGCCGCCTGCTCCGGCGTGCTGAGCGCGGGGACCAGGTGATGGGCGAGGTGCTCGTTGACAGCGCTCACCTCGGCGCAGTCGGCCATGACCCAGCCGGTCTCGGACGGCGCCAGGAACGACGCCATGACCCGATGGTGCAGCCCGCCCTCGCGGCTCGCCGCCAGCGCCGCGACCACCTCGGCGTACTCGGCGTCGGAGGCGGCCGACAGGACGGCGCGGATCCGGGCGGCGAGCTCCATCCGGTTCCAGCCGTACCAGTAGTGGTGGTACTCGTGGGAGGCCATCCGCCGCACCCGCCAGCTGTCCTGGGCGACTTCGTACGTCAGCGAGGCGAGCTCCGTCACGGCCGTCGCGGCGAACGCCAGGCCCCGCTCGACCAGCCACGTCTCGGCGAACAGGGCCGCCAGCTCGTGGTCGCTCCACGACAGCGACGCCACCACCACCGCGGCGCCCAGCGGCGCGGCCGCGGGCTCGCCGGCCAGGTACGCCGCGCCGGCGGCGGCGAGCTCCGGGTCGCGGCACGCCTCCAGCGCGTCGAGAACCTGCTGCCGCAGCCCGTCCAGCTTCGCGGCCAGCCGCTCGGGGGCGCCGGGGTCGAGCGGCGGCACCGCGACCTTGGCCCCGCCGCGGCGCGGGTGCAGCGCGCGCAGCCAGGCGGCCGGCATCGTCAGCCGGTCCTCGGCGTGCTGCTCGTGCTCGCCGGTCTTCTCCGGGGAGCCCGCCGGCTCGTCCTCGGAGCGGGGCATCGTGACCTGCGCGGTCCGGCCATGACTCATGCGGCACCTACCTTGATGAGTGAAAGGGGGATGGACCGGCCGGGCGACGGCCCGCCGGTCTTCACGCGATCTTCAGCGGTGAGTATGGCGGGCCCGACCGACAAACCGGGGCCGCCGGGAATCACGAGTGCGCGGGCGCTCCCAGGAGCGGCAGCCACACCTCGTCCACGATCTGCGTGATCGACTCGTCGGGCACCGCGCGCATCGTCATGAGCATGTCGTGGCGCAGCAGGTCGAGTGGCAGGTTCAGGACCCGGGACGAGCGCGGCACGTCGGGCAGCTCGCCGCGCTCGACCGCGCGGGCGACGATCGTCTCGAACGGGCTCGGCAGGCCCGGCGGCACGAGGGTGTCGCGCAGCTCTTCGAGGCTGGTGCCGGCGTCCTGGAAGTACTCCACGAGCTGCACGCTCATCAGCGTGATCATGCCCGCGCGGTCGGCGTCGGCGTTGCGCAGGAACCCGATCGCGTCCTCGCGCAGGCTGCCGGTGTCGGGCACCGCGATCGGCCGCCAGTGCCGGGTGAGGGTGGCCAGCAGCAGGTCGTCGCGTTGCGGCCAGCGGCGGTACAGGACGGGGCGGCTCGTGCCGGCACGGGCGGCGATCGCCTCGTAGGTGAAGCCGTGGTAGCCGTGCTCCAGCAGGACGTCCCAGGCGGCGTCGAGGAGCGCGGCCTCCAGCTCGGCGCCGCGCCGCCGGGACGGGCCCTGCTCCCGCTCGAGACTCACGCGCGTACCTTATCCGGTCGGTGTGTGACCATGGTCGTCGAGCGCGCCCGCCCCCCGGAGAGAACATGACGCAAGCCCCGCACGACCCCTCCCCCAAGGCTTCCCGGCGGGTCGCGCTGATCGTGGCCGTCTCGTGGTTCATGCAGAACCTCGACTCCACGATCATCAACACCTCGCTCCCCCAGCTCGCGCACACGTTCGGCGTGGACACCGTCAGCGTGAACATCGGCATCACCGCGTACGTCGTCGCGGGCGCGGCCCTCATCCCGCTCGGCGGCTGGCTGTCGGACCGCTACGGCGCCAAGCGGGTGTTCGCGACCGCGATCGTGGTGTTCGGCCTGGCCTCGGTGGGCTGCGCGGCGTGCACGGAGCTGTGGCAGTTCGTCCTGGCCCGCGTCGTGCAGGGCGTCGGCGGCGCCCTGATGATGCCGGTCGGCCGCATCATCGTGCTCAGGAACGCCGGCAAGGAGGACCTGCTGCGGGCCACGGCGCTGATCACGTGGCCGGCCCTGATCGCGCCGGTCGTCGCCCCGGTCGTCGGCGGCGCGCTGACCACCTGGTACGGCTGGCAGTGGATCTTCCTGCTCAACGTGCCGCTCGCCCTCGCCGGCACCGCCCTCGTGCTGGCCTTCGTCCCCGGCCGGCGCGAGCCCGACCCCAGGCCGCTCGACCGCGTCGGAACGATCCTGATCGTCACGGCGCTGAGCCTGGCCATCTACGGCCTATCGGAGCTGGCGCACCCGTCGGCGGTGGGCCTGGACCTCGCCCTGCTCGCCGTCGGCACGCTGGTGGGCGTGGCCGCCGTGCGCCGGTTCCGCCGGGCCGCCCATCCGCTGATCGAGCTGGGCCCGCTGCGGGTGCCGACGTTCGCGGCCGCGGCCGTGCACGCGGGCAACCTCATCCGGCTGGCCATCAGCGCCACGCCGTTCCTGCTCCCGCTCATGCTCCAGGAGGCGTGGCGGCTGTCGCCGCTGGAGGCGGGGCAGATCGTGCTGGTGTACTTCCTGGGCAACCTGGTCATCAAGGCGATCACCACGCCGCTGCTGCGCCGGTTCGGGTTCCGTACGGTGCTGATCGCGAACGGCGTGGGGGTGGCGCTGTCGATCGGGGCGTTTGGGCTGCTGGACGCGCGGACCGGGTTCGTCCTGGTCGCCGTGGTGTGCTTCGTCGCCGGGGTCACCCGCTCGATCGAGTTCACCGGGATCAACACGCTGTCGTTCGCCGACATCGGGCCCGCCGACCGGGCCTCGGCCTCGACGCTCTTCAGCATGACGCAGCAGATCTCCGTGGCGCTGGGCGTGGCCGCCGCCGCGATCGTCCTCCAGGTGGCGCACGGCTCCGCCGCGACCCCGCTCACCCAGGGGGACTTCTCGCTCGCGTTCGGATTGTGCGCGGCGGTCGCGCTGGCCGGGGCCCTGCTGATGGTGCGGCTGCGGCCCGAGGCGGGGCACGAGGTGACCGGGCACCGGCCGCGCAGGAAGGGCCAGATCGCCTCCCGTACCTGACCGGTATCCTCGCCGGGGGCACGTCCCGCCCGTTCAACGTGGAGGTAGCAGCGGTGCGCATCGGCATCATCGGGGTCGGCGAGATCGCCCGCGCCATCGTGACCGGCCTGTGCGACGGCACCGACGCGCCGCCCGAGGTGCTCCTCTCGCCGCGCGGGGCGCGCGCGGCGGCGGAGCTGTCCGAGCGCTACGCGAGCGTCCAGGTGTGCGCCGACAACCAGGACGTGGCCGGCCGCGCCGAGCTGCTGATCATCTCCGTACGCCCGCAGGACCGGCACGAGGCGCTGGCCGGGCTGCGCGTGGCCGCCGGCACGACGGTGGTCAACGTGATGGGCGGCGTGGCGGGCGACGAGGTCCGGAGCCTGCTGGGCACCGACGCGCCGGTGGTGCGGGCCATCCCCCTGCCCGCCGTGCGCGAGCGCCGCTCCGTCACGGTGACCTGCCCGCCGAATCCCGTGGTGGACGCGTTCTTCGCCTCGCTGGGCGGGGCCCTGCCGGTCGCCGACGAGGCCACGTTCAACGTCTTCTCCGCGCTGACCGCGACGCTCAGCACGCACTACTCCTATCTCGCCACGCTCACGTCCTGGGCGGCGGGGCACGGGCTGGCCCCCGCCGACGCCGACCGCTACGTGCGCGGGCTCTTCCAGGGCGTCGGCCGGTCCCTGAGCGACGGGTCCCGGCCGCTGCACCGGCTGGCCGGCGACCACGAGACGCCCGGGGGGCTGAACGAGCGCGTCCGCACCACCTGGTTCGACGAGCCCAACGCCGCCGCGCTGCGCTCGGTGCTCGACGCCCTGCTCGCCGGCCTGAAGTAGCCGCCGGTCAGCTCCAGATGCCGCGCAGGGGGCGCAGGCCCTCCTCGACGTAGTCGGCGATGGGGCGGCTGCCGCCGTCGAGATACCACTGCTCCAGGGCGGCGAAGTAGCCGAACGTGAGCGCGTTCGTGGCCACCCTGGCCTGCGTCTCGCTCAGCCGCCCGGCCGACGCGACGAGCGGCGCGACCCGCTGGCTGGCGCGGTCGAGCATGGCGCACACGGCCATCCGCACCGACGGCTCGGCGAAGAAGTACCTGATCCTGCGCCACGGGCCCCTCCCGGCCTCCGGGCCGCCGGCGGCGCCCGGCGCGGACTCGTAGGCGCGCACGGCTCGCACCAGGCTGCCGACGGGATCCTCCGGGGCCAGGATGCCTTCGAGCGCTTCGGGGCTCATGGTGTCGAACTCGATGTCGGTGACCACGATGCCCTCCTTCGTGCCGAAGATCCGGTACACCGACGACGGCGAGACCTCGGCCGCGGCCGCGATCTCCTCGATCGTGACGGCGCCGAACCCCTTCTCGTCGAACAGGTCGAGGGCGCGTTCCTGGATGGCGCGCATGGCCTTGAGCCGCCAGCGCTCGCGTAGCCCGGTCATGGCGGACACCGTACCAGAAAGTCACTTTCTCACGCGTGGCACTGTCATCAGACATTGACTGTCTGAATGGCCGTGCATAGAGTCACTCGCTGGAGAAAGTGACTGTCTCAATTCGCTGGAAGGACTCGTGCCATGACGTCACAGCGCCACGTGCTGGTGCCCATGTACATCGGGGCGGCGCTCACCGTGCTCGCCGCCCTCTTCCCATTCCTCGACCGGGCCGTGCTGACCGACCACCTCGAAGCGAGCTACCCCGCCTACACGCCTGCCGCGATCGGCGACGCCGTGTCCGCGTACCTGGCCATCCTGGCCACGGTCGGGGTGCTCGGGCTGGCCGGCTGGCTCGCGACGATCATGGCGGCGCGCGCGGGGAAGCGCTGGGCGCCGTGGCTGGCGGCCGGGCTGCTCGTGATCGCGCTCTGCGTCGCGGTGGCCGGGCTGACCATCCGGGACGTGTCCGGAGATGTCGGGCTCGCGCCGCTGCTGGGCTGGCTGCTGGTCCTGCCGTGCGTGCCCGGCGCCGTCGCCGTCGTGCTGTGGAGGAGGGCGGCATGACGGCCGGCGCGAGCGGCCGGACGCGGTCACGCGCCAAAGAGCGCCCGCGCTCAGCCGAAGACCGGTAGGACCATGTCGACCAGGGCGTCCACGTCGGCCTCGACCATCGGCACGCCGGTCATGCCGAGGCGGTGGAGCAGCGTCCCGACGACGACGTCGATGAAGAACAGGACCCGCTGCTCCGGCTCCCCGAGCGCGTCCTGGAGCGCGATCCGGTAGGGGTCCTGCAGCCGCGTGGCCAGGATCACCCGCAGCCCGGGATCGCTGACGGCGTCGCTGAACACGCCCGCGAACGCGTCGCCCACGCCCGGCTCGCCGATCTTCCCCGCGATCCACCGGATGGCTCCGGACAGGATCGCGGCCCTGCTCCCGCCGTCCACCGGCACCGGGCCGAACGCGTCGAGGAGGCAGTCGACGATCAGCGCCCCCTTCGTCGGCCAGCGGCGGTAGATCGTCGTCTTGGCGACGCCGGCCGCGGCGGCGATGCGCTCGACGGTGGCGCGCGCGTAGCCCAGCTCGTGGACCGTGCTCAGCGTCGCGGCGAACACCACGTCGTTGACGCCGGAGCGCGGGCGGCCGGGTGAGCGGCCGGGCGGGCGGGCGGGTGTGGCGGAGGTCATGCGCACAGGATATCCATTTGCGCTACCTTAAGTTTCGAAACCTCAGGTAGCGAAACTCGTGGAGGAGAGCGCATGAGCGAGACCACCACCATGGGCAGGCCGGCGGAGCCGGACTGGTCCACGTTGACCCCCGAGGGGCTGGCCGCCTTCCAGGAGGCCGAGAACCGGGTCCGGGCGTCCGTCGCGGCGCGCGCGATCACCGGGGAGCCGGACCCGGACGCCACCATCGAGTGGCGGCAGGTGGCGCTGCCCGGCCGCGACCTCCCGGTCCGGGTCCACCGGCCCTCGGCCGGGGGCGCCCGCCTGCCGCTCGTGGTGCAGGTGCACGGAGGCGGGTTCGTGGGCACGGCCGCGCAGTGCGACTGGGCCAACAGCCACCTGGCCGCCCGCCTGCCCGCGGTCGTCGTCGCCGTCGAGCACCGCCTGCTCGACTGGGAGACCCCGCTGGCGGCCGCCGCCGACGACGGCTGGGACATGCTCCGGCACGTGGTGGAGCACGCCGGGGAGTGGGGCGTCGATCCGGACCGGGTGGCGGTCTTCGGCGAGAGCTTCGGCGGGCTGATCACCGCCCTGTCGGCGATCCGGGCCAGGCAGGCCGGCCTGCGCCTGCGGGCGCAGGTGCTGGTCAACCCTGGGACGGACGTGACTCCGGGCGCCTTCGAGCTCCCCTCGACCGGCCAGTACCCCTGCACGCCCACCCTCACCCTGCCCCAGCTGCACTTCTTCCGGAAGCTCGCCGTGCCGGAGGGCGCCGACGCCCGCGCGCTGTCGCCCCTGCACGCCGGCGACCTGAGCGGGCTCGCCCCGGCCCTCGTGGTGGTGCCGACCGCCGACCCGGTCGCCGACCACGGCCGCCGCTACGCCGAGCGGCTCCAGGCGTCCGGGACGCCCGCCCGGCTCAGCGAGTACGCCGGGGCCGGGCACGCGTTCCTCAGCATGCCGGGCATGGTGCCGCAGGCGGAGCCCGCGCGGGCGGAGATCCTCGGCTTCCTCCGGCAGGCCCTCGGTGGCTGACACCCGGTCCGGAGCCGCGCTCGCGGAGGTGGCCCCGCCGTTCGAGCGGCCCGCAGACCTGGCCGGGCTGCTGCGCCCGCACGCCGGGAGCTTCGCCGCCCTGGTGGTGCTGCAGGTGATCGGGGCCGTGGCGGGCCTGGCGCCGCTGCTGGCCGTGGTGGAGCTGGGCCGCGTGTTGTTGGCGCCGGGCCCCGCCGACCCCGGCCGGGTCTGGCTCGTGGTGCTCGCCGGGGTGGCCGGGCTGCTGGTCCAGCTGCTGTTCACCGCGGCGTCGTCCGCGATCGGGCACCTGCTCGACGGGCGGGTGCAGCTCGCGTTCCGCCGGCGGCTGGCCGCCCACCTGGGGCGCGTGCCGATCGGCTGGTTATCCCGGCGCCGCACCGGCGAGCTGGCCAAGGTCGTGGGCGAGGACGTGAGCGCCGTGCACCCGTTCATCGCGCACACTCCCGGCGAGCTGGTCTCGGCGTTCGTGGTGCCGCTGGTGTCGCTCGTCTACCTGTTCACCGTGGACTGGCGGCTGACGCTCATCACGCTGATCCCGGTGCTGGTCGCGGTGGCGACGGTGCCGCTGATGATGACGGCGGCGCGGCAGCGCGAGCAGCGCGAGTTCGACGCCGCGATGGGGCGGATCGCCGGCTCCGTGGTGGAGTTCGTGCAGGGCATCGCGGTGGTGAAGGCGTTCGGCGGCGCCGATCGCACGCACCGCAGGTTCGTGACGGCCACCGACGAGTTCGCCGGCACGTTCCTGCGCTGGGCGCGCGGGCTGGCGCCGATCGCCGCCGCGATGCAGACGGCGCTGTCGCCGCCGTTCGTGCTGCTGGTCGTGCTGGCCGGCGGCACCGCCCTGATCGCGGGCGGCGGCCTGGCGCCGGCCGACCTGCTGCCGTTCCTGCTGCTGGGGCTGGGGCTGACCGCGCCGGTGGCGGCGCTGGGGCACGGCTTCGACGCGATGCGGGCGGCCTGGCGCGCCGTCGGCCGCATCAGGGACGTGCTCGCGGTGGAGCCGCTGCCCGAGCCCGCCCGTCCCGCCGAGCCGCGCGGGCACCGCGTCGAGCTGCGGGGCGTGCGCTTCGGGTACGACGCGGAGCGCGAGGTGCTGCGCGGCATCGACCTGACGTTGGAGCCCGGCACGGTCACCGCGATCGTCGGCCCGTCGGGCAGCGGCAAGTCCACGCTGGTCCAGCTCCTGCCGCGGTTCTTCGACCCGGCGCACGGCTCGATCACCCTCGGCGGCGTCGACCTGCGCGAGCTCGGCGGCGACCGGCTCTACCGGACGGTCTCCTTCGTCTTCCAGGACATCCGCCTGCTGCGCGCCTCGGTCACCGACAACATCGCGCTGGCCGTCCCCGGCGCCCACCCCGACCAGGTGGAACGCGCCGCCCGCCTGGCGAACATCCATGACCGCGTCCTGCGGCTGCCGCGCGGCTACGACACGGTGCTCGACGAGGAGGCCCGGCTGTCGCGCGGCGAGGCGCAACGCATCGCCATCGCCCGCGCGCTGCTCGCCGACACCCCCGTGCTGGTGCTGGACGAGGCCACCGCGTTCGCCGACCCGCAGACCGAGCAGGCGGTCCGGCACGCGCTGGCCACGCTGCGCGCCGGCCGGACGATCGTCGTCATCGCGCACCGGATGGAGACGATCGCCGACGCCGACACCGTCGTCATGCTGGACGACGGATCCGTCATCGAGCGCGGCACGCCCGCCGAGCTGCTGCGCCGCAACGGCAGGTTCGCCGCGTTCTGGCGATCCCAGCGAGGAGACGAGGCCCGATGATCCGTATGCTGCTGCGCGTCCTGGGGCACCAGTACGCCGGCCCCGTCCGCCGCACCGTGGCCCTGATGACGGCGACCGCCATCGTCGAGGGCCTGTCCTACGCCCTGCTCGTGCCCGTGCTGCGGGCCCTGTTCGGCGGCGACGTCGCCGGCGCCCGCCCGTGGCTGGCCGCGTTCGCGGCGGGGGTCGCGATCTACGCGGCGCTGCGCTACGTCAGCGACCTGTCCGGCTTCCGCGCCGGCACCACGCTGCTGCGCGGCACGTACCGCCGGCTCGGCGACCATCTCGCCCGGCTGCCCATCGGCTGGTACGCCCCCGCCCGCGTCGGCGAGGTGTCGCTGCTGGCCGGCCGGGGCGTGCAGCAGGCGATGAGCGTGATCGCGCACTTGCTGTCCCCGTACGTCTCCGCCGCCGTCACCCCTCTGGCCATCGTCGCGGTGATGCTCGCCTTCGACTGGCGGATGGGGCTGGCCGCGCTGCTCGCCGCGCCCCTCGTGGCCGCGATCCAGCTCTGGACGGGACGCGCCACGGCCGCCGCCGACGCCGAACGCCACCGCCGCGACCAGGACGCCACGGCCCGCGTCATCGAATACCTCCAGGCCCAGCCGGTGCTGCGGACCGGCGGCCGGACCGCGGAGCGCTTCGGCCTGCTCGACGACGCGCTGGACGAGCTGCGGCGCTCCTCCCGCCGCACGATGGTGTCGGCGCTGCCGGGCGTCCTGGGCCTGTCGCTCACGGTGCAGGCGGTCCTCACCGCGCTGCTGGTGCTGGGCACGTACCTGGCGCTGGGCGGCGCCATCGGGGCGGCCGAGCTGCTCGCGATCCTCGTCCTGGCCGCCCGCTGCGCCGACCCGCTGCTGTCGCTGGGCGAGATCGGCGGCCAGGCGCGCGGCGCCCGGGCCGAGCTGGCCAAGCTGGACACGGTGCTGCGCACCCCGCCGCTGCCCGAGCCCCGCGGCCCGGTCCGTCCGGAACGGCACGACCTGGAGCTCGACGCGGTGTCCTTCCGCCACGGCGACCGCCTCGTCCTCGACGGCCTGTCGCTGGCGGTGCCGGAGGGGCGCAGGCTCGCCGTCGTCGGCCCGTCGGGGGCGGGCAAGAGCACGCTGCTGCAGCTCCTGGCCCGCTTCCACGACGTGGACGCCGGCGCGGTCCGCATCGGCGGCGTGGACGTGCGGGACGTGGACACCCAGGAGCTGATGTCCCGGTTCGCCATCGTCTTCCAGGACGTCTACCTCTTCGACGGCACCATCGAGGACAACATCCGCCTCGGTCGCCCCGGCGCCACCGAGGCCGAGGTCCGCGCGGCGGCGAGCGCCGCCCGCCTCGACGAGGTGATCGCCCGGCTCCCCGACGGCTGGGCCACTCCCGTCGGCGAGGGCGGCGCCCTGCTGTCGGGCGGCGAGCGCCAGCGCGTCTCCATCGCCCGCGCCCTCCTCAAGGACGCCCCCGTCGTCCTGCTGGACGAGGTCACCTCCGCCCTCGACCCGGTCAACGAGGCGGCCGTGCACGCCGGGATCGAGCGGCTGATGGCGGGCCGGACCGTCGTGATGGTGGCCCACCGCCTGAGCACGATCCGCCACGCCGACCGCATCGCCTTCCTGGACGGCGGGCGGATCGTGGAGGCGGGGACGCATGACGAGCTGCTGCGGCTCGGCGGGCGGTACGCCGCCTACTGGGAGATCTCCATGGCCCCGGCCGACTGACGCCGATGGCGGGGGAAATGCGGGGATGCGCGAATATCGGCGGTCCATATCCTATTACGCATGGTGATCCACCCCCTTACCCGGCGTTCCGCCCTGCTGGGCGCCGCCGCCGCGGCCGGTCTCGCCTTGTGGGAGCGACCGGCCGAGGCGGCCGGTCTTGCCCTGTGGGAACGACCGGCCGAGGCGGTCGGCGCCGCCGCGTTCGACGCCGCCCGGGAGCGGTGGGTGAGCTTATTGGCCGGCGGTGACCACGGCACCGCCCACGCCGACAGGACCGAGGCGGTCGAGGGCTCGGCCAACGCGGTGCTGCGCAAGCTGGAGTTCTCCCCCAGGGGCCCGAGCCTCTGGCCCGACCTGCCGCTCGGCGACCCCCGTACGGGCAACTTCAACCGCGCCTACAACCGGATGCGCACGCTGGCGCTGGGCTGGGCCACGCCGGGCACCTCGATGTACCGGGACGACGGGGTCGCGCGGACGGCGGCCAGGGCGCTGGACTTCCTGTACGAGCACGCCTACCACGAGGGCCTCGACCCGCGCGGCAGCAACTGGTACTGGTGGGAGATCGGCGTCCCCCGCTCGCTGACCGACACGTGCGCCCTGCTGTACGACGGCCTGCCGAAGGACGGGCTCAAGCGCTGGCTGCGCCCGCTGCGCCGGTGGTGCCCCGACCCGGAGCGGCGCGTCAGCCACCCCGGCGTCGTCGAGACCGGCGCGAACCGGGCCGGCAAGGCGATGGCGGTGGCCGTGCGCGGGCTGCTCACCCACGACGCGCGGCTGGTCAAGCGGGCCAGGGAGGCGGTGGCCGACCTGCTGCGGCCGACGCGCGGGCCGGGCGACGGCTTCTACCGCGACGGGTCGTTCATCCAGCACGACGTGTACCCCTACACGGGCGCCTACGGCGTGGACTACCTGGAGAGCGTGGCCAAGCTGATCGTCATGCTCGCGCGCTCGCCGTGGGAGATCCCCGGCATCGGGAAGGTCTGCGACATCGTGGACCGCTCCTTCGTCCCGTTCGTCTTCGACGGGCTGATGATGGACTGCGTGCGCGGCCGGTCCGTCTCCCGGCAGGGCCACCGCGACTATCACTCCGGGCAGAAGACGGTCGAGACCATGCTGGCCCTGCTGGACGCGGCGCCCGAGCGGCACGCGCGGCGCTGGCGCCCGCTGGTGAAGGGATGGCTCACGCGCAACACGGCGGTGCCGTACGAGACGGTCGCGCCGCTGCCGAGCGTCGCCAAGGCCAGGGCCCTGCTGGACGACCCGGAGGTCCCGGTCGGCCCGCGTACGACCGGGACGTGGGTGTTCGCCGACATGGACCGGGTCGTGCACCGCCGCCCCACGTGGGCGTTCGCGATCGCGATGAGCTCGCGGCGGATCGGCGCCGCCGAGGCCATGAACCGGGAGAACCTGCACGGCTGGTACACCGGCGACGGCATGACCTACCTCTACACGGACGACCTCACCCACTGGAACGACGAGCTGTGGCCGACGATCGACCCGTACCGGCTGCCCGGCACGACGGTCGACACCCGCAGGCGGGCCGACCTCCCCCACGGGCACCGCCGGCTGCCGCCCACGCCGTGGGCGGGCGGCGTGGCGCTCGACGGCGAGTACGGCGTCGCCGCCATGAAGCTGATCGCCGAGGGCTCCTCGCTGCGGGCCAAGAAGGCGTGGTTCCTGCTCGACGACGCCGTGATCGCCCTCGGCGCCGGCATCACGGCCTCCGACGGCCGCCGCGTCGAGACCATCGTCGAGAACCGCAACACCCACGACCGCCACCCGCCGCTCGAACAGGGCGACCGCTGGATCCACCTGCCGGGCGTGGCCGGCTACGCGCTGCTGGACGGCGACGGCGCCAAGGTGATCCGCGAGGAGCGCACCGGCCGCTGGCGCGACATCGACACGGGCGCCACCACCGGCGGCGACGACACCCCCGTCACCAGGCATTACACGACGATCGTGATCGACCACGGCACCGACCCGCGCAAGGCCCGCTACGCCTACGCGGTGCTGCCCGGGGCGTCCGCCGCGCAGACCGCGTCCTACGGGCTGCGCGTCCGCATCCTCGCCAACTCGGGCACGGCGCAGGCCATCTCGCGCGGCGACCTGCTCGCCGCCGTCTTCTGGCGGGCCGGCACGGTGCAGACCCCCGACGGGCCGCTGACCGCCGACGGGCCGTGCACGCTGCTGGTGCGCCGCGACCCCGGCCGGAAGGAGGTGCGGCTCGCGGTGTCCGACCCGTCCAGGACCGCCGACGAGGTGAAGATCACGCTGCCGTGGCCGGTGCGGTCGGTCAAGAAGGGCGATCGCGGCGTGCGCCGGGCCAAGCGGGCGCTCAAGGTGGAGGTCGGCGGCAGCCGTGGCCACGGCCACACCGCCGTCGTACGCGTCTGACCCGCCGCTCCTTAAGCCACCAGGCCCCTGCGGTACGCGTACACGACCGCCTGGACGCGGTCACGCAGGTCGAGCTTGGTCAGGATGCGGGACACGTACGTCTTGACGGTCTCCTGGCTGATCACCAGCGTGCCGGCGATCTCGCTGTTGGACAGGCCGTCGGCGATGAGGCGCAGCACCTCCAGCTCCCGCCGGGTCAGCGGGACGTCCTCGGCCCCGCCTTCCTGGGGGCGGATGCGGGCCGCGTACCGGCCGACGAGCTGCCGGGTCACCTCCGGCGCCAGCAGCGCGGCGCCCGACGCCACGGTGCGGATGCCCTGGAGGAGCTGCGCCGGCGGGGCGTCCTTGAGCAGGAACCCGCTCGCGCCCGCCCGCAGCGCCTCGTACACGTACTCGTCGAGGTTGAACGTGGTCACCACGAGCACCTTGACCGGGTCCGTCACCCCGGCGCCCGCCAGCTCGCGGGTGGCCCCGATGCCGTCGAGCACCGGCATGCGCACGTCCATGACGACGATGTCGGGGCGCAGCCGGCGGGCGAGGTCGACGGCGGTGCGGCCGTCACCGCACTCGCCCACCACCTCCAGGTCGGGCTGCGCGTCGATGATCGTGGCGAAGCCGGTGCGGATCAGCGCCTGGTCGTCGGCGACCAGGACCCGGACGGGCGCGGTCACGACGCGCTCTCCAGGGGGATGCGCGCCCGTACGAGGAAGCCGCCGTCCTCCTGCGGCCCCGCACTGAACGCACCGCCCAGAGCGCCGACCCGCTCCCGCAGCCCGGCCAGGCCGCGCCCGCTCCCGCCGAGCGAGCGGGACGAGCCGCGCCGGCCGGGAGGACCGGCCGGGCCGTGCTCGCTCCCGCCGGGCGAGCCGGACGGGCCGGGCCCGCCTTCGCCGGGAGAGCCGGCCGCCGTGCTGGGGCCGTCGGTGCTCACCGCCACGCTGATCTCCTTCTCGCCGTAGCGCACGTGCACCACGGTGCGGCTGCCGTGGGCGTATTTGAGCGCGTTCGTCAGGGCTTCCTGGACGACCCTATAGGCCACGAACTCGGCGGCGCCGGACGATCGCGAAGGTTCGCCCTCCTGAACGAGCTCCACCGGCTGCCCGGCCTGGCGGGTCTGCTCGGCGAGGGCGGGCAGGTCGGCGGCGGACGGCGTGCTGACCTCGGCGTCGTGGTCGGGGTTGAGCAGGTCGAGCAGGTTCCGCAGGTCGGCGATGGCCCGGCGGCCGGTGTCGGTGACGGCGGTCAGGGTCGTGTCGAGGCGGTCGGGCACGGCGGTCAGGTAGCGGGCCGCCTCGGCCTGCACGACCATCGCCGTCACGTGGTGCGTCACGACGTCGTGCAGCTCGCGGGCGATGCGGGTGCGCTCGGCGACGCGGGTGGCCTCGGCGACGTGGCGGCGGCGCTCGGCCTCGGCGGCCCGGGTGGAACGCAGCCAGGCGCCGATGGCCCACGAGAGGGCCAGCGCCAGGTAGAGCAGCGCGATGTCCAGCGGGGTCTCGTTCGCGCCGAGCCCTTGGAGCGCGGCGATGAACACCACGTACGCGACCGACAGCAGGACGATCGTGAGGGGCCGGCGGCGCCGCACGTGGGCGCCGGCGCTGACCAGCGCGATGGGCAGGGCGATGCCCGCCAGCGCGTGGCAGGCGAGGAACTGGTCGAGGGCGAAGCCGAGCGCCACCAGCGCGACCGACCAGCCCGGCCACCGCCGCCGCACGGCGAGCGGCATCGCCTCCAGGGCGATCACCGCGACGGCCACCAGATCGTACGGCCGGGACGGGAACTGGCCGATCTGCGTGCCGTGGCCCTGGAAGCCCGGCAGGAGGGACAGGACGGTCAGCAGCAGCGCGAGCGGAAGGTCCCGCACCGTGACGTCACACCGCTGCCACAGATCCTTGGCGCGTCGTAGATCGAGCACCGGGTGAGCTTAACGGTTGCGCGGCGTTTGTCCCCCATGCGAGCTACCGGCGAATGTCCACCGTGTGGTGACGATCCCGGCACTGCCGGCTCCGTAGCGTTATCGCGCGGCCATCGCCCTCCGGCCCGCTCTCGTACTCTCGATGGAGGAACACCATGCTCCGCAGGATCAAGGCAACCGCAGTGGCCGCACTGTGCTGCACCATGATCGGCGCTGCAGTCACCGGCTGTGACGGCGACTCCCTGGAGAACTGGGATCCCCTCGCCTCCAGCAGCTCCCCCAAGAGCACGACCAAGACCAAGAGCGAGCCGAAGCCCGACGACGCCGTGATCTCCGGCACCACGAAGATCAAGGTCGACGGGCACTCGGTGAACGTGTCCTGCTCGGGCGAGGCGGCGGACGGCCGGCCGGTCATCGTGCTCCTGCACGGCGCCGGCGACGGGCTCGACAAGCTGGCCGGCATCCAGAAGACGCTCAGCGCGAAGAACCGCGTCTGCTCCTACGACCGCCTCGGCTCCGGCGCCAGCGACCAGCCCGACGGCCCGCAGGACATGGCGGCCACCGGCAAGATCCTCACCGGCGTGCTCGACCGGGTCGCCGCCGACAACCCGGTCGTCCTGGCCGGCCACTCGCTCGGCGGCCTGATCGCCGCCCGCTACGCCCCCGAGCACCAGGACCGCGTCAAGGGCCTGGTCCTGCTCGACGCCACTCCTTCCACGATGCTCGCCGACATCTCCAAGGCGATCCCCGAGTCCGCCAAGGGCCCGGCGGCCCAGCTGCGCGCCCAGAACCTCGCCGTCTTCCAGGGCCAGAACCCCGAGAAGCTCACCATCACCGACGGCAAGGTCCGCTCCGCCGGTGACATCCCGGTCGAGGTCGTCCAGCACGGCAAGCCGTACCTCGCGGCCCTGCCCGAGTACGGGCCGCGCCTGGAGAAGGCGTGGGCGGCCGGCCAGCGCGCGTGGCTGGCGCTGTCCAGCAACAGCAAGCTGAGCACGGCGGAGAAGAGCGAGCACTACATCTACGTCGACCAGCCCGAGGTCGCCGTCGAGGCCATCGAGCGGGTCGCCACGCAGGCCGGCGGCCCGTCGAACGGCGGCTGACCGCCCGTCGGCGTCCAAGCGGCCTCTCGGCGGGCTCTGCCCGACCCGCCGAGAGGCTTCAGGACATTCCCGTGAGTGGCCCATGAGAGGCCACGGGACACAAGCACCGTGCGGGCGGGGATCACGGCGGATGACGGCGGAAGGCGCGGCGGTAGGCCGCGGGGGCGACCCCGCGCCTGGCGGCGAAGTGGTGCCGCAGACCGTCGGCGCCGCCGAACCCCGCCCGCACGGCCACCGCCTCCACGCTCAGCTCGGTGCCCTCCAGCAGCTCCTCGGCGAGCTGGAGCCGCCGTTCGAGCAGCCAGCGGTGCGGCGTCGTGCCGGTCAGCGCCTTGAACCGCCGGGCGAACGTGCGCGGTGACATGGCCGCCCGCGCCGCCAGCGTCTCCACCGTGAGGGGCCGGTCGAGGTGCTGCTGCATCCAGTCGAGCAGCTCCGCCAGCTCGTACGGCGTGCGCGGCGGCGGCATGGGCGCCTCGACGTACTGGGCCTGCCCGCCCGACCGATGGGCGGGCACGACCAGGCGCCGGGCCAGGGCGTTGGCCGTGGCGGCACCGTGTTCGAGGCGGACGAGGTGCAGGCAGGCGTCGATCCCGGCCGCGGCTCCGGCGCTGCTGAGGACGGGGCCGTCCTCGACGTACAGGATGCCGGGATCGACGCGGACGCGGGGGTGGCGGCGGGCGAGCAGCCCGGCGAACTGCCAGTGGGTGGTGGCCCGCCTGCCGTCGAGCAGCCCGGCGGCGGCCGCCAGGAAGGCGCCCGTGCAGATGGTGAGCACCCGCGCGCCGCGCCCGGCGGCCTCCCGCAGCGCCGCCAGCAGCGGCTCGGGAGCCGGCGCGTCGAGCGGCGGCCAGGCGGGCACGGCCACGAGGTCGGCCTCGGCGACGCGCTCCAGCCCGTGCTCGACCTGCACGGGGAACCCGGAGGTGGTCGGGATCGGGCCGGGCCGTGGCGCGCAGACCGCGAAGTCGTGCACGGGCAGCCCGTCGTCGGAGCGGTCGAGGCCGAACACCTGGCAGACGATCCCGAGCTCGAACGCGGCGACCTGATCGCCGACCACGGCGGCGACGTTGCGGATCACGGCCACGAGTATGGCAGGAAATTCCCGTACCAGGGCAGTGCTGCCACTCCCGCCCGAGGCGCCCTCCTCCCAGACTCGGGCCATGACGTCTTTCCCCCTCCCCGGGCAGGGCCGCGTCGCGGTCGCCGTGCCCGCGCCCGGCGCCGGGCCGCAGCAGTGGGCCGGGGCGCCGAGCGCCGCGCTCGCCGCCGACGGCACGTTCGTCCTGGCCTACCGCGTCCGCGCGGGCGGCGAGGACCACAACGTCGTGGCCCGCTCCCCGGACGGCGAGCGGTTCACGACGGTCGCCGTGCTGCCGCGCGACCGCTTCGGCGCGGCGATGGTGGAGCGCCCCGCGCTGGTCCGCACGCCGTCGGGGCGATGGCGGCTGTACGTGAGCTGCGCGACGCCGGGCACCAAGCACTGGTGGATCGGGGTCACCGAGGCGGCGACGCCGGAGGGGCTGGCGGTGTCCGAGGTGCGGCCGGTCTTCCCCGGCGACGCGCGTACCGGCGTCAAGGACCCGGTGATCCGTCACGACGGGCGCGAGTGGCGGGCGTGGCTCTGCTGCCACCCGCTGGACGTGCCGGGCGCGGAGGACCGCATGAGCACCGCGTACGCGACCAGCGACGACGGCCTGAGCTGGCGCCCGCGCGGCACGGTCCTGACCGGCCGGCCCGGCGCGTGGGACGCCCGCGGCGCCCGCGTGACGAGCGTCCTGCCCGACGGCCGCGCCTCCTACGACGGCCGCGCCTCCGCCTCGGAGAACTGGCGCGAACGCACCGGCCTGGCCACCCCCCGAAGCGGGGCGCTGGTGCCGGGAGCGCCGGTCGCGGACGTGCGTTACCTCGACGTGCTGCCCCTCCCCGACGGCACCCACCGGCTCTTCTACGAGGCCCGGCTGCCGGACGACAGCCACGAGCTGCGTACCGAGCTGGTGACGTGAGAGGCTTCCGATCATGACCATCGTCACCGCCGACCTGTACGACGAGCACGGCGACCGCCTCGACTCGTGCGACCTGCAGCTGCGCCAGTACGGCGGCCGCCGCGCCTTCTCCGGCACGATCGCCACCGTCCGCTGCCACCAGGACAACGCCCTGCTCAAGTCCATCCTGGGCGAGCCGGGCGAGGGCCGTGTGCTCGTCGTGGACGGCGGCGGCTCGCTGCACACGGCGCTGATGGGCGACGTGATCGCCGGCATGGCGGCCGGCAACGGCTGGGCGGGCGTGGTGATCAACGGCGCCGTACGGGACGTCACCGCCCTGCGGGAGCTGGACCTGGGCGTCAAGGCCCTCGGCTCGAACCCCCGCAAGAGCGGCAAGTCGGGCACCGGCGAGCGGGACGTGCCGGTGTCGTTCGGCGGCGTCACGTTCCACCCGGGGGCGGAGCTGTTCAGCGACGACGACGGCATCCTCGTGACCCGCCCCTGACTGGTGACCCACCCTTGAAGGGCGGGCCGCCCGCGCCGGTCAGGGCCAGCCGTACACCTTCTTGACGGCGGCGGCGATCTCGGTGACCAGGCTCGTGTTGCTGCCGTTGGCCAGCACGGCGAAGCCGGCGCCCAGCTTCGGGTAGCCGGTGAACAGCGACTTGAAGCCGTAGTTGGAGCCGTCGTGGCTGTAGGAGAAGCCGTCGGTGCCCGCCCCGGCGATGAACAGGCCCCGCCCCATGCCGGGCTGGGGACCCTGCGTGAGCAGCGTACGGACCGAGGCCCGGGTGAGCGGCCCGGCGATGTCGGCGGAGGCGGTGTAGGCCCGGTTGAGGTACGACACGAGCCGGCACAGGTCCAGCACATTGGTGTAGAGGCCGGCGGCGGCCGACTCCGGATAGCGGTTGCGCTTGCCGGGGATGACGGCGCCGGTGGTGGTGTGGCCGGCGGCCAGCTCGAAGGCGGGCGTGAGGGCGTACGAGCTGGTGGTCATGCCGAGCGGCGCGAACACCTCCTTCTGCATGTACTGGGCCAGCGTCATGCCGGTCTGCTGCTCCACCATCCGCTGCAGGAGCACGAACCCGGCGCCCGAGTAGTGGTACTCGGCGCCGGGCGCGGTGGTCAGCTCGATCTTCGGGGTGTTGCCCGCGCCGTTCATGACCTGGAGCAGCGTGGGGACGGTCGCGTCGGGGCCGTACCCGGGGAAGCCGCCGCCGCCCGCCGCGAACCCGGTGCAGGCGTCCGCCGGGGTGGTGGAGCCGCGGCCGATCACGCCGGCCCGGTGGGTCAGCACGCGGTCGATCGTGGGCACCGCCGTGGACGTCACGCAGGAGCGGCGGGGCAGGGACCAGCCGAGGTAGGGCCGGATGTCCGCGCCGAGCGCGATCTTGCGGGTCTGGAGCAGGCGCAGGACGCCGACCGCGGTGACGGCCTTGCTGATGGACGCCGCCTGGAACGCCGTCTCGGGGTGGGCCGCCGCGCCGCTGCCGGCCTCCAGCCAGCCGTAGCCGGTCGACCAGGCGATCTTGTTGCCGACGACCACCGCGACCGCGACCCCGGGCGTCCGGTACGCGTTCATCCGCTGCCAGATCGTGGCGCCGCCGACGGCGTTCTCGACCTGGCGGACCTTGTCGGCGGGCAGCGCGGGCACCTTGCCGCGCGAGGCCAGAGCCCAGCCGCCGGACGGCGAGAAGGCCACGTTGTGCAGCTGCCAGCCGCCGCCGGCCAGGGTGTTCATGCGCTCGAAGCAGGCGTCGGGGACGCCGCGGGCGTGGAACTCGTCCTGCGCCACCACCGTCCAGCCGCCGGCGCGGGGGAAGGCGACCCGGGTGATGCGGCGCCCGCCCTGCGTGAGGTTGCGCATCATCTGGTAGCACTCGTCGTCCACGCCCTTGGCGTAGTAGCCGGCGGAGGCCGTCACCACCCACCGGTCGCCGCCGGCGGGCGGGAACGCCACGTCCACGACCTGCTGCCCGGCCTCGTAGAAGGCGTCGATGCGCTGCTCGCACGCCTCGGGGATGCCGCGCGCCGTCACGCCCCGATCCGTGGTGATCACCCAGCGGTCGCCGCCCTCGGGCGGGAACGCCACACAGTTGATCTTCCGCCCGGCCGCGCTGAGCTGCCCGATCTCGGCGAAGCAGGCGTCGGGGATGCCCCGGGCGAAGTACCGGCCGTCCTGGGTGACGACGACCCAGCCGCCCGAAGGGGTGAACGCGAGCGCCGACACCCCGTACGGCGCCAGCTCCCCCAGCTTGGTGTGCGCCTCGTCCGGCACGCCGCCGTCGTAGTAGGGGTAGCTCGCGGCCAGGGCCGGGGTGACGTGTCCGGTCGCGGCACCGAGACCGGCGGCGCCTGCCAGGGCCAGGAAACGTCTGCGCTCCATACGGGTCAATCCTCCTCAGAACGGGCCGCCGAAGATCCTAGACCCATTCCGTACGCGTCAGGTGGCCCCCACCTGCCACCGGCAGATCACCTTGGGGATCAGCCCGGCCCCGATCCGCCGGTAGAACCGCTGCGCCGCCTCGTTCGCCGCGGCCACCTCCCAGCGGATCACCCTGCCTTCCGCGGCCTCGGCGACCGCCCGCATCAGCCGCTCCCCGACCCCCGGCCCCGCTCCCCGGCGGCCACGATGAGATCGTCCAAGGCGAGGTAAGCTGCGGCGTGCCGTGCCCGGACCCTGGCCAGGAACGAGCGCCGCAGCTCGTCGGTCATGCCCAGCAGGGGCTCAGAACGGGCGGCCCCGCCGGGCCCCGGCTCAAACCTGCCGGCCGCGACCGGCGGAGGAGCACCGTTGCTCGCCGGGACCGGCGACTTCACCGATGCGGTCGCAGCCATGACCCTCCTACCATCGAGCATCGGACGGCCGCCTGGTGACGCGAGGTGTCGCCGTGCGGTCGTGTTCGGGTGGTGAGCCGGCGTCAGGGCGATCCGCGTGGAGGCAGAGCATGGCGCTGCCGTTTCATTCGGTCGGTTGCAGGCCGGCCAGCAGGTTGAACGCTCCGGTCAGCAGGTTGAGCGTGACCACGCCCACCAGCTCGGCGATGATCCGGTCGCTCCAGCCGTGCGCCCGGAGGTCGGCGACGTCCGCGTCCGTGATGGTGGACGGCTCCACCAGCACCCGTACGGCCACGGCGATCAGGGCCGCCTCCCTGGCGTCGGTGGAGGTGCCCTGCCGGGCGAGCGCGATGTCGGCCTCGCTGAGCCCGGCCGCGCGCGCGGCCTCGATGTGGGCCTGGAGGCAGGTGCCGCAGCCGATCCATTCCTGGACGGCGAGGGAGATCTTCTCGCTGAGAGCGCGCGGCAGTTTGACCCGTTTCATCGCCCTGGAGAGGCTCAGGTAGCCCTCCAGCAGCGCCGGCGAGTGCGCCATGGTGGCGACCATCTCCCCCACGCCGCCTCTCCTGCTGACGATGTCGTTCAGCAGTTCTTGGGACTTGCCCGGCGCCTCATCGGGCTCAAGCGGGGCGAGACGTCTCATATGTCCTCCTCCAGGATGAGATGTACCATACCCCCCTACCGTACTGTGGAGGAAGGTCATGGAACGACTGCTCACCGAGCACCTGTCCCGCTGGCTCGGCGGCCGGCTCCCGGCCTCCGGGCTGGACGTCATCGGCGCCCCCCAGCGCGAGAAGCCCGGCTGGGACGGCCGGATCCACCCCGCCCTGGGCGTGTCGAGCCCCGAGGCCGGCGTGTTGTCCGTGCCGCCGCACGCCGCCGTGGCCGTGGCGGAGCGGTACGCCGAGGACAAGGACCTCGCCGTACTGGGGCCGCAGATCCCCGCCCTGGTCGGCTTTCCCGAGCGTGGCTGGTTCACCGCCGTCTACCGCTGGACCACCGACCCGGCGCCCCTGCCGGACGCCGGAGCCTGGGTGCCGGCCGACGCGCCCGGCGTACCGGAGTGGTTGTGGCCCTTCGGCGGCGAGGTCCTGGTCGCCACGGACCCCGCGACCGGCGCGCACCTGGCAGGGGTGGGGGTGAAGCGGCACGACGCCTACGGGCACGAGCTGGCCGTCGTGACCGCCCCCGAGGCCCGCGGCCAGGGGCTCGCACGACGGCTCGTCGCGCAGGCGGCCAGGCGGGTGCTCGACGAAGGCGCCCTGCCCACCTACATGCACGCGCCCGACAACCGGGCCTCGGCCGCGGTGGCCGAGGCCGCCGGTTTCCGCGACCTGGGGTGGCGCGCCTACGGTACGACCGAGGCCCGCTGAGCCGCGCTACTTGAAGCGGCGCAGG
>NZ_JAATEP010000071.1:0-47976 GCF_012034275.1 Nonomuraea composti
AGGCAGGATCCATGGCCAAGGCAGGCAACCACCGCGAGATCACCGTCGCCGACGTCGCCCGCGAAGCCGGCGTCTCCAAAGCACAGGCGGCTCGCGCGCTCGGCGCGTACGGCGCCGTCAGCGACGCCGTACGCGAACGCGTGCTGGCCGCCGCCTCCCGGCTGAGCTATCGCCCCAACCAACTGGCCAAGACGCTGAACACCGGCCGCTCCCACAGCATCGGCGTCGTCGTCGGCGACATCGAAAACCCCTACTTCTCCCTGGCCACCCGAGGCATCTCCGACGCGGTCGAGCGGTCCGGCTTCACCGTGGTGCTCACCAACACCAGCGAACGCGTGATGGCCGAACGCGCCGCAGTCAACATGCTGATGGACAAACGAGTCGACGGCCTCATCGTCGCCCCGGCCTCCACCGGCGACTCACCCCACCTGCGAGCCGTCGTCGACGCCGGGCGCCCACTCGTCCTGCTCGACCGCACCGTCCCCGGGCTCGCCGTCGACGCCGCCCGGGCCGACATCGAGCCCGCCGCCCGCGAAGCGGCCGACCACCTGCTGGACCTGGGACATCGCCGGATCGGCTACATCACCACCGCCGACGGCAGCGACGTCCGCCCGGACGGCCCCCACCCGCTGCCGTCCCCCGTGGCCGCCCGCGTCGCCGGCCTCGTCGCCGGATTCACCGAACGCGGCCTGACCTGGGATCCCGACCTGCTGCGGCCCTGCCGGCACGACGAAGCCGCCATCCGCAAGGCCGTGCTGGACCTCGTCCACAGCCCCAGCCCGGCCACGGCCCTCATCGCCTCCGACAGCCTCATCGGCCAGGTCGTCGTCGGAGCGCTGCAGGAGCAGGGCCTGCGGATACCCGACGACGTCTCAGTCCTCATGTACGACGACCAGCCCTGGGCCCGGCTGGTCACACCGCCGATCACGGTGGTGGCGCAACCGACGTACGACATCGGATACGCGGCCGGAGCCCGCCTGGCCGCACTCATCGGCGGCGCCACGAACCCCCCGCCCCTGCAACCCCTTCCCGCCACCTTGATCCGGCGCGGCTCCATCGCGCCGGTGGCCGACGGACCGCCGGCGCGCCATGAGCGAACTCCCGCCACGTAGCCGAGCCGCATCAAGCCCGCCAACCCGCCCACTCCGGCAGCACCCGCACAGAACACCGCAGGAGGCGATCCCAGCCACGACCGCCAGGAACGCGCCGTCACAGGCATATTCCTGGAGGAGCCCGCGCCGCACAATGAGGGCATGCCGACGACGCTGTTACCCGGCGTGCGAGAGATCCGCACCCCCTTGGCAGTGGGCTACGCCTGGCTCCTGGTCGTATGGGTGGCAATCGGCCACACAATCCCCGAGCCCGCCAAGGCCACCGGCGTCATCGCCGACACCTACCGACTCGCCCAGGCAGCCGGCCCTGTCCCCCGCTCACACGGATGACGACCAGCGACCGCATCGTTCCCGATCGGCTCGGTGAACGGGCCTCCCCGCTGCTGCGCCGACGACCACGTACGCTCGGCGGTCACACTGCGTGCTGAGCTCGCTCCGCTTCGACGGACAGGCCCTTGGGGAGTATCGGAACGGGAATCAGCGGTATCGAGACGATATTGATTCCGCTTCGGTGACGTCCCGCCGGCGCCGAGGTGCACCGAGGCGATCTCGACGGTCTCGCCGCGGCCGCCGCCGCAGCCGACGGCGTCATTCACCTGGCCTTCAAGCACGACGCCATGTTCGCCGGCGACTTCGACGGCGCGGTTGCGGCCGATCTGCGCGCCATCCAGGCGCTCGGGGACGCCCTCGCCGACACCGGCAAGCCGTTGGTGACCACGTCCGGAACCGTGCTGTTCGCCTTCGCAGGACTGCACGACACCCTCACCGAGGACGACACGCTCACCGAGGACGACACGCTCGACGCAGGACCGCGAATCGACGCCGAGAACGCGGATGCCGCCCTCACCGAGCGCGGCATCCGCTCGTCCGCCGTCCGGCTCCCCCCGACCGTGCACAGCCCGCTCGACCACAACGGCTTCATCGAGGGCATCGGCCGCGGGCTGAACCTCCCGCGGTCAGCATCCCGCCGACCCAGGCCGAAGCCCACTTCGGGCTTCCTGAGCGCCCACGCCCAGGCCGACAACCCGTCCTCCAGCACGCTGACCCGCCACCTCCTGGGCTGGAAGCCCACCCAGCCCAGCCTCATCGACGACCTCGGCCAGGGCCACTACTTCGACGCCCCCCCGACCACCCCGCGCTGAGACCCCTCTCCTCCATCCCGGCCCGGTCACCACGCCCATCCACCATCGTTGTGGTGGTCAGGCCGCTGTGGCGGGCTTCGTAGTCGGCGGATGGCGGCGTCACGCCACTCAACGGCGGTCGGCGGCACGTCTTGTTCTGCTTGGTGAGTACGGGCGAAGCCCGTGCCTTTTACGGTGTTTTTGATCTTGTATCGAGCAAGCGCCTTTACATTGTAGATTTTTGATAGAGCGGGGGTGAGGGCGTCCCCGGCGTCATGGTCTGATCCCGCACCGCGGCGAACAAGAGGTGCTCGTGGCTCTCAGCGACCTGCTCCTCGCACTGTTCGTTGCCACCCTCAGCAGCAGTAGAAGCTCATCACTTCATTAGAGAGAAAGGGCAGAACTGCCAGCAGCTGGACGAGACCGGCGACCCTGTCGCGCACGCCGTCGACGTCGCGATCGGGAACCACTGGCTGGAGGCCGGGTGCGGGCCTGACGCGGGCGCGGCGATCAGGGCGGCACGACCGCCGCCGGCGATCACCACGGACGGGGCGACGGACGGGGCGACGGCCGCACCGTGACCGGCGGTGCGGTGCGCGCGGGGAGGAATGCACATCTGATCGGTGACAGATGCTCATGGGCGGGCCCTCCCCCGCCGATTACCGTGGCTGTTGGAGTGATCGACGACCATGCGGAAGGAGCCACCATGACAACGATCAGGACGGCGGTCGCCTTGAGCACGGCGGTTCTCGCCGTCTCGCTGGGGGCAGCTCCTGCCCACGCGGCGGCGGCCAGTGACGCCGTCTGCTTCTCGGGGACCCGGACGCCGACCGGCGATGGGTACTACGAGGTGTCGGCGATCGGGTGCGACGGCCACAGCGGCACGAGCGTCACCATCCGCTTCGGCTCCGCGGCCGGTACGTACGACTGCGGCTGGACATTCATGTGGAACGGCCAGCTCGGCGCCGACAACTGCACCCTCGCGTCAGGCCCTGCCTGAAGCCCGGCGCACGGCGGCCACCTTCGAGGCCCAGATCGAGGCCATCGCCCAACCGTGGTGGCGGATCGTGCCGTCCGCTGTAAGCGCGCTGAGCACCGAACCAGTGACCGCACCGCCGGGCGGGCACAAGAGGAAAGTCCCCATCCCGCGAAGAGAGGCCGACGCCACAGCATCGCCCGCTTCCCCGGCGCCGGGTGTGCGCTGGGCCGGTTGCCACGACGGCACCACGCTCCTGGCGGTCCGGGGCGCGCCGACGACCGGACTGCTCAGCGCCGCCGACGCGCGCGCCGTCGAGACCCGCACCTCCCCCGTGCCGCGCTTCGACTCCGGTACGCAGGCGAGCGAAGTGATCTGGGGTGCCGTCGAAGCCGGTCAGCCAGGTCCGCGCCGAACTCCCAAGCCGTGTTTGTGGGCTACGTGGCTTGCGGTGACGGGGTCCTGTCGAGCCCTTGTCGCGCCCTTCCAGCGCTGTCGCGCCACCCTGAACGGTCCAGCTATGCCGTGCTCGTTGCAATAGTGTGTGCCACACAGTATCGTGTGGCATGTGCACGATGACGATGAGCTGCTCGCCACCCATCTCCAGGAGCTGCGGCGGGGCACCGTCGTCCTGGCCTGCCTGCTCATGCTCGACCGCCCCGACTACGGCTACGCGCTGCTCGACCGCCTCACCCGGGCGGGCCTCGCCGTTGACGCCAACACCCTCTACCCCCTGCTGCGCCGCCTGGAGAAACAGGGTCTGGTGACCAGCGACTGGAACACCGAGGAATCCCGGCCGCGCAAGTTCTACCGCACCAGCGACAGGGGCGCGGCGCTCGCCGCCGCGCTCAGTCGCGACTGGGACGAGCTCGACACCGTACTCCGCTCCCTGAAAGGCGCGTCATGACCACTCCTGCCACCACCGACACACTCACCGACCGCTATGTCGCGGCGGTCCTGCGCCACCTGCCCGGAAGCCGGCGGAGCGGGAGCCGGCGATCCGAGGACCAGCGGCCCGACATCGACATCGAACGCGAGCTGCGGGCCTCCATCGCCGACGCCGTCGACGGCCGGGTGGAGGCCGGCGCCGACCGGGCCGAGGCCGAGTTCGCGGTGCTCACCGAGCTCGGCGACCCGGCGCGGCTGGCGGCCGGTTACGCGGACCGTCCGCTCCAGCTCATCGGCCCCGCGCTCTACCTCGACTACACGCGATTACTGACCGCCCTGCTCGTGACCATCGTGCCCGCCGTGGCCGTGGCGGTGGGGCTCGTGCAGGGATTGCGCGGGGCGGGCGCGTTCGACCTGATCGGCGACACCCTCGGTGCGGCGCTCACCACCGCCGCGCACCTGGTCTGCTGGACCACGCTGCTGTTCGCGACCATCGAACGCGTCGCCGGACGCGTCACCGCAGGCGCCGCAGGACCCCGCACGCCCGCCAGGCGCTGGACGCCCGACGCGCTCCCCGAGCCGCCCACCCGCCGCGCCCGCTACGGCGAGCTGATCATCTACACCGTGGCGATGGTGCTGTTCACCACCTTCGTCCTACTTTCCCCGGTGATTAGCACCGAGACCGACGCGCACGGCGCCCCCATCGGCGTGTTGGCGCCGTGGCTGTGGCAGACCGGCTTCGTGTACGCGTTCATCGCCCTGGTGACCCTGAACCTCGCCGTCGCCTACGCCAAGCACTACGCCCGGTGGAGCGTTCCGCTCGCCGTGGCCGGGACACTGGTCGAGATCGCCTGCCCGATCGCGCTGCTCTGGCTCGCCGCCGGTGACCGGGTGCTCAACCCCGGCTTCACCCAGGCCGCCGCCTGGCCGCAGAGCGCGACCACCTGGGTCAACACCGCACTCATCGTCGTGTCCGCCCTCACGATCGTCTTCGCCGTCATCGACGGCATCGCCCGAGCCACGCGTCGCTGAACCCACACGAACCAGGAGACCGGCATGAAAGCGATCGTTTATCAGGAATACGGCTCGCCCGACGTCGTGCGTCACGCCGACGTCGACCGTCCCGCCCCGGCCGCGGGTGAGGTGCTGATCCGGGTGCACGCCGCCGCACTCAACCACGCCGACCTGCTCACCCTGCGCGGCACGCCGCTCCTGCTGCGCCTGGCGTTCGGGGTGCGGCGGCCGAAGGCCACCGTCCTGGGACGCGCCGTCGCGGGCACGGTGGCGGAGATCGGCCCGGACGTCAAGGACCTCCAGGTCGGCGACGAGGTCTTCGGCGAGACGGCCCAGCACGGCTTCGCCGAATACGTCGCGATCCCGGCGAAACGCCTGGCCAGGAAGCCGGAGCAGGTGACGTTCGAGCAGGCGGCCACCTTACCCGTCGCCGGCACCACAGCCTTGCAGGCGCTGCGGCTCGGCACCGCGCGCCCCGGCACGACGGTGCTGGTCAACGGCGCCTCCGGCGGGGTCGGCACGTTCACCGTGCAACTCGCCAAGGCGCTCGGCGCCGAGGTCACCGGCGTGTGCAGCACCCGCAACGCCGAGCTGGTGCGCTCGCTCGGCGCCGACCACGTGATCGACTACACCCGCGAGGATTTCACCCGGGACACACGACGCTTCGACGTCCTGATCGACATGGTCGGCAACCACCCGATCTCGGCGCTGCGCCGGCTCCTCGCCCCCGGCGGCATCTACATCGCCTCCAACAGCGCGGGTGGGCCGGTGCTCGGGCCCATTCCCCGGCTGCTGGCCACGGTCGCGCAGACGCCGTTCGTCCGGCAGCGGCTCCGCGTCCTGACCTCCCGGAGCACCGCCGAGGACCTGCGGACGCTCGCCGGCTTCGTCGCCGACGGCAAGGTGACACCGGTGATCGAACGCACGTATCCGCTCAGCGAGGCCGCCGACGCCCTCCGGCTCCTGGAGCGGGAGCACGCCCGCGGCAAGATCGTCCTTCTGGCATAGGACGAGGAGGCCGGGTGCCCTGGGCCTGGCGGAAAGTACGAGATCGCGGTCGGCCGAGGGGCGGGCGCAGGTCGGGCCGGTGGCCCGATGAGCCGTCCCCGCCTCTCATCGCAGGATCGATCCATGACCGAGCACTCGAAGGGGCGGATCTGCCACTCGCCCACGTCCTCGCCGAGGTGAACCCCGTGTTCGGCGACGGCCACCGGCTCGCGCTCGGGCGGGCGACAGGGCCGTCAGCCACCCCGCGGTCCCGGACCGCAACACGCCGGACCTCGCGCCGCACATCGACCCGGACACCTCGCCGTACAGCACGAACCAAGACGTGATCACCCTTCCACTCTGGCCCTCTCAGGCGCTGCCGGCGATGCGTTCCGGCGCCGGCGCGGCCACCGCACCCTGCCCGAAGAACCTTCACCGCGAGGGCCCTTGCGTTCGGCATCGGACGCGCGCATCCCGCAGGGGATGGACGACACACCGATCACCCGTGGCTGCCTGACCTGCTACAAGAGCGAGTGACCGCAGGTCGAGGCCGCCTCCGGCCGGGAGCCGATCATGAGAGATCGAAAGGAGCGGGAAAGCGGCCTTCCCAGATCTGGCGGGAGGCCTGTTCAGGGTAAGGCAGAGTCTTCGGCTCGGTGTCCAGGACGCGGGTGAGGTGCTCGCCGGGCCGGTGGGCGGGCCAGCCAGCGTCGCCGGTGGTGACGAAGCGGACCCATGCCTCCTGGAGTTCGCGCGAGAGCGTGACGGCCTCGGGAGGGGGCTGCTCGCCGATGAGCTGGGTGCCGACGGGGCTGTCGAGGGTGCCGAACGCCAGGGGCACGTCGAGGCTGTGGCAGGCGCCCAGGATGCCGCCGAGGGCCGGAGCGGCCCAGCACTGTTCGAACAGGTACGAGGTGCCGCCGGCTCCTGCGTTCGCCTCGGCCAGCTTCTGTGACGGCATGCGGAAGAGGGCGTCGGAGTACACCGTCTCCACCAGTTCCTCCGGGCCTGCCTGCGGGAACGCGGCTCGGTAGGCCCGCGCGCCGTCCGGCTGCGGGGCGAGCAGTTCCAGGGCCGCGTGGGCGTCCTGCTCGGTGAAGGTGCCGTACCGTCTGCTCATGACGCTGAAGTACCGGAATTCGTCCCGGGCGTGGCCGACGAGCAGTTCGGTCCCGTTCGCGCGTGTGCCGGTCAGCGCGGGCCAGGGCGTTTCCGGGAGGACCTCGCCGTCGACGACGGGGCACAGCGCGGTGCCGGTCTCCGTGAGGCGTCCCCAGCTGTCCCGGTGCGCGTGGAGGCCGGCGTTGAAGGAGGTGAGCTCGGCGGCCAGGTGCCACGGGTCGATGTCGCGCAGAGCCTCGGCGGTGGGGGCCGCCGCGCCGAGCCGGTCCGCGAACGCGGCGGTGACCTGCCGTGCCAGCGCGGGGGTGCTGTACAGCCCCGGCACCGAATGGGCGATGGCCCGCCGGAACAGGCCACGCGCGGGCTTCATCGTCAGCAGGGCGGCGACCGAGCCCGCCCCGGCGGACTGTCCGCCCACGGTGACCCGGCCGGGGTCGCCTCCGAAGGCGGCGATGTTGCGCTGCACCCACTCCAGCGCCGCGATCTGGTCGAGGAATCCGCGGTTGGGCGGCGCGTCGTCGAGGAACGCGAATCCCTCCGCGCCCACGCGGCAGTTGATGGTCACCACGACCACTCCCGCCTCGGCCAGCGCTGCCGGGTCGAACATCGGGTCGCTCGACGCCACCGCGAGGTAGCCGCCCACGGGGATCCACACCAGCACCGGCAGTCCCGCCGCGCCGGGATCCGGGGTGCCGACGTTGAGCGTCAGCCAGTCGGTGCCCTGCGGGGGCACCTCGATCGGCAGGGACAGCGGCACCACGGGGCCGAACTCGACCGCCTGCCTCGTCCCCTCCCAGCGGTGCGGCGGCGCGGGCGCGGCGAAGCGGAGCGCGCCGACCGGGGGCCGGGCGTAGGGGATGCCGCGGAACACCGCGTGCCCCTGCCGCCGGCGCCCCTGCACCACGCCTTCCGTGGTCCGTACCTTGGGCTGTTCGGACATGAAGATTCCTTCCCTCGAATGCACCCCAGGATTATGGGTCAGGTGTATTATGTCAACTGTATGGGAACAGTTCAGGGGTTACGAGGGAGGGGCCGGCGATGCCGAAACAGGTGGATCACCGGCGACGCCGTGAAGCGATCGCCCGCGCGCTGTGGCGGGTGGTGGAGCAGCGCGGCGTCACCCAGCTGACGATGCGCGTGGTGGCGCAGGAGGCGGGCATGTCACTCGGGCAGCTGCAGCACTACTTCGCCTCCCGGACCGCCATGCTCTCCTTCGCCATGGACTTCGCCTCCGAGCAGACCGCGGCGCGCGTACACCAGGGCCTCGAAAAGCTCGGCGACCGCCCGCACCCCCGCGACGTGCTGCGACTGACGCTCGCGGAAATGCTCCCCCTGCACGCCGACGCCCGCGCCACCAGCCGGATGAGCGCCGCCTACGTCCTGGAGGCGCTGCACAACGAGGCCGTGCACGAGCAGGCACGACGCGGCCTCGTCCAAGGGCGGGCCCGCGTCGAGCAGCTGGTCCGCCAGGCGATCGCCGACGGCCACATCGACCCCGGCCGCGACCCGGCGACCGAGACCAACCTGCTCCTCGCCCTCACCGGCTTCACCTCCCTGATCGAACTCGACGTGATCCAGCCCCAGGACGCGCTCGCCGCGATCGACGCGCACCTGGACCGGCTGTTCGGGACTACGTGACCCGCCTCGGCGAGGCCGAAGCCCCGCTGCAGCCCACCATGGGCAAGACCCTCCTCAGGAAGTACTCCATCTCGACAGTCTCGGTGACCACCTACGTGCTGCATCCCGAGGCCGGGACTCTACTGGTGGTATCAGCCCTGGGCCGTGACGGGTGTGCGATCCCGCCACCTCGCACCGGCGCTGGTCCCGCTAGCCCTGACCAGGGCGTGTGTCGAGACGAGCCGGGTCGGCTGCCGGGATCGTGCGCCGCGCCCCCTGCTCCGCTCTCGTCACCGGTGGCGCTCGATCCAGTGCTGCAGTTGCTGGAGTGAGCTCTCGGCGTGCGCGGCCACGGAGGAATGCACACGCATCGGCGTGCTGAAGGCGAGCATGGGCGTCTTCCGTACGCGCCCGCGCCCGTCCCGCCATCGGACGGACGCCAGCAAGACGTCCTGAACCTCCGAGATCTCCGCGATCGGGATGGTCCGGCTCCGCGAGTACCCCCGCACGGTGATGGTCGCCGGCCCGCATACCACGCCGAGTCTGAACCCCCGGACCGCCAGCACCAGCGCCACGGCCGCGAACGCCACAACGATCGCCGTCGCGGTGGTGTCATCGGGGGGATCCCATCCCCCGGCCAGCACGGCGAGGACGATGTACGGCATCGCGGCCCCGCCGAAGGCGTTCGCGAACCGGCTCACGAGCAGCGGACGTAAGCGCATACCTGCAGTATGCGTCCGGCATGGCTTCTTCTGGGCATCGCCGAACAGCGCGCGCGCCACATACGTTCGTTGATGGTGTCGTCGAGCGATTATGTACGGGCCGTCGCGTCGCAGGCCCGGCTGCGGGGGTCGCGGTAGAGGGACAGCAGGCAGCGGCCGAGTGCCTGCTGGCCGAACGCGTTGGGGTGCATGGCCTCCTGCTGATGCCCCTGGCTGATCTTCGCGCCGACGGTGCCGTACCGGACCCACTCCATCGTGTCGCCGAGTTCGGCGGCGTCGTCCAGCGTGCCGGATTGGCGGGTGCCCCGCTCGCACAACGCGTGGCCTTCCACGGCGCCCAGCATGCTCAAGAACTCCGCGCCGGTCGCGGTGGCGACCCGGCGCAGCATGGCGTCGATCTCGGGGGCCAGGGTGTCGTGCATCAGGTCGAAGTCGGCGTCCCACAGCGGGCAGCCGCCCACGAGCGTCCGCGTGGCGGTCTTGCCGCCGCTGCCCTCGCTGTAGCGCACCTGCGACGAGGAGGGCACCGGGGAGGGATAGGACTGCAGGATCAGCCGGTAGCCGGCGGAACGGGCCGGTGCCTGGCGCATCACCTGGCGGATCTTCTGCACCGCCCGCGTCACCTGCTGCTCCACCTCCGGCAGCGCGCTGAGGAACCGATCACCCTCGCCCGTGGCGGCGCAGGAGCGTTCGTCCGACGCCATGTACAGGGCGGCGCAGCGGCGCAGCATCCCGGACAGGTTCAGGTCGTTGCCGCCGATCGACAGCACGACCACCTCGACCTGCCGGGTGGCGGCGACCCGGGCCAGCAGGTCGGCCTGGGAAGTGGTGTTCTCCTTGAACGCCTCGTCGATGATGTGCCGGGTCTCCGCCCCCGAACAGGCCAGATTGACCGGGGTGAGCCCGGCCTGGCGCAGCCCGGTGATCTCGGCCACGTCGGAGCGATGACACCCGGTGCCCGCTCCGTGCACGGCCGTGTCGCCGTACACCCGTTCGGCGTCGTAGTGGCAGATCAGACGCTGGCGATAGGCGGCCCGGTCGGTTCCGCCGCGAGTGCAACCCGCAGCGGCGGTCACCGTGCTGTTGCCCCACCATCGGCCCGCCTCACCGGAGATGAAGCTGTCCCCCAGGGACACCGCCACCTGCTCAGCCCTGGCCTCCGCCCCCGCGGGCACGGGAACGGCCAGAGCCGTCGCGCTCAGCGCCAGGAGTGCCAGGACCCGGCCGGCAGGCCCGGCACGGCGCAGCCGGCGGGAAGCGGCGGGGACACTGCGGGGATGCTGCGGGCTGGTAGCGCTCACTGCTGCTCCTTCACTGTGGGCGGGAAACGCCTTCTGAGTCGGGCCTTCGGGCGCGTGGACGAACGTGAACGCATGGCCGATCTCGGTATTCGGGGCTGCTGAAGATTCGGTGGCCGCTTATCCGCCGGACAAGCGAACACACAGCGTAGTCATCTGTAACCGTGTGTTGATGTATCGCTTAGGTGAGGAGACTCTGTCCTGCCTGCGACGCCTGAGCGGACGCATCAGTTCGAGCTTGTGCGGGTGTCCGGACGCGGCCGAATCAGGAAGTCATGGCGCGGAGAGACCACCTGATCCGGGAAGATGACCGGCTGGCGCATGACCTGCCGCAGGCGGCCGAGCAGCGCGCCCGCGTGGCCGCCCAGCGGCAAACGCCGCCTGCGTCACCACCGTGGCGAGGTCGCGGACGAACTGCGACTGCTGGACGTCGGGCGAAAGCTGCCGGCGACCGAGCGGGCCGGGGCGGCCATGGACCGGCTGGACGCGGCCTCGACGGGCCGGTCGCCGCCGGATGACGGGCTCGCGAACGCATCCCGTCCGGCTAAACCTCGGGACCGGCATGCCCGACCGCGGATCGAGAAGGACACCGTCGCCGGGACCACTCAACGGCGATCGGCGATCACGCCGGTTTTGGTTGATGAGTACGGGCGAAGCCCGTGCCTTTCATGTTGACTGAATTTTATATCAACCGAGCGCCTTTACATTGTAGATTTCTGAATCGATGATTCATACAGCAGTCATGGAATGTCGAGAACCTTGCGGACCGACCACCTCGACGCCCTGCTGCCGCGACCGTGACACCTCTTCCGACCTCTCGCGCTACGAAAGCCCCAGCTGACGGCGCGCCTGGGCGTAGCGTCGCCCGGGCATGGCGGATGCGGCCGACCACGGCAGGATCGCCGGCAGTCAGTGCTGCGAGACCGGGGCGGCGGCCGAAACTTCGAGTTCATGCAAGCTCGGCTGGTAGGGCGCTCGGGAGGATGACGGCGGAGGGGTGCCGGGGATCGTGGAAGACCTGCTGATCGGCGGCGCGCGGGGAGGTGGCGGTGGTACGGGGTTCGCCGGTGCCGGGGTTGCGGTCGTAGCGCGGGAAGGCGCCGCTGGAGACCTGGACGCGGATGCGGTGGCCGCGCCGGAACCGGCCGCGATTCAGGGCACTGCGCGGACCTGAACGTTTCCCGGGGCCGCATCCAGCCTTGACCCCCGAACCGGACCGCTTCGGCCTGGCGTGTCGCGGCCAACGGCGCCCACCTGGTCGCCCTGGCGTCCTCTTCGTCGACGGCAAGCCCGGCGAACGCCGATAGACCCCCACAGCCGCCCAGGAGTCGTGATTCGTCCGGGCAGGACACAAGCGAAACAGCGAACGGCCGTGGGGCAGCGTGCCGATCACATGGCTCTCTTGCGGCGGGCGGTCGGCAGTACGCGGGGACGCAGGCGGGTGCGCACCTCGTCCATGATGTCGGCGAGCTGGGCGATCTGCTCGTCGGTCAGGAGGTCGACCAGGCCGTCGCGGACCGCCTCGACATGTCCGGGCGCGGTCTTCTCCAGGAGTCGCCGGCCGTCGTCGGTGATGACGACCATGGCCCTGCGCTCGTCGTCGGCGTCGGTTTCGCGGCGCAGCAGGCCGGCCTTCTCCAGCTGGGCCACCTGGTAGCTCAGACCGCTGCGGGAGGTGATCATCAGGTCGGCGAGGTCGGTGATGCACCGGCGCTGGGGGGCGCACTCGTTGGCCCAGTGCAGGATCTCGTACTGGATCATGGTGAGCCCGGCATCCTGGCGAAGCTGCCGCTCCACGTGGCGCTGGATCAGGCCCGAGGCTTCCAGGAAGCCGGTCCAGGCGCGCATCTGTGTCTCGTTCAACCACCGCGGTTCACTCATGGGGAGAGCCTACCGGAGTTGCGTCGAATTCGACGCAACCGTACGATCATCACCGTTGCCCCAATGCGTCGAATTCGACGCATCTGGGTGTCGTCGCATCCCATCGCGAAAGGCTCTCTCATGAAGATCAGCATCATCGGCCACGGCAACGTCGGCTCGGCGCTGGCGCGCCGTCTTGTCGCGGTCGGGCACACGGTCACCACGGCGAACTCCTCCACCGCCGCCGACCAGGTCGCGGCGCAGGCCGCCGAGGCCGAGGTCACCGTGCTGGCCGTGCCGTTCACCGCCATCGCCCAGCTCGACGCCCAGGTCAAGACGGCCCTGCGGGACAAGGTCGTGATCGATGTCACCAACCCGCTGGCGGCCGACTTCATGTCGCTGACCATCGGGCACACCACCTCGGCGGGCGAGCAGGTCGCCGCCGCCCTGCCCGGCGCCCGGGTGGTCAAGGCGTTCAACACCGTGTTCGCCGCCACCCTGGACACCCCCGGCCTGTTCCTGCCGGTGGCCTCCGACGACGAGGCCGCCAGGAAGACCGTGCTGGAGCTGGGCACGCAGCTCGGCTTCGACGCCGTGGACGCCGGCCCGCTGGCCAACGCCCGCTACCTGGAGCCGGCCGTGGAGCTGCTGATCCAGCTCGCGTACGGGCGCGGGATGGGCGCGGGCATCGGCTTCACCCTGGCGCGGGCGTGACGACTCCGACAGGGACGATGGGATTCCGCTCGGCGGGCGTCAGCCCGTACGAGCGGATCTCGTCCCGTACCTCCGGCGAGGAGGCCAGCCGTACGACCGCGAAGTGCGCGGGAAAGGACAAACAATGAACGATCACAACCTGTCCGGCAGGGTCGCCTTGCTCACCGGGGCGTCGGGCGGCATCGGCCAGGCACTGGGCCGGCGCCTCATCGCCGCCGGCGTGAAGACCGCCTTCGTCTACGGCTCACACGCCGGCCCGGCCCACGAACTGGTCACCCAGGCTCAGAACGCGGGAGTCGGCGCGGTGGCGCTCGCCGGCGACCTCGCCGACCCGCATGTCCCGGCCAGGCTGCTGGACGAGGCCGCCGACGCGCTCGGCGGCCCCGTGGACCTCCTGATCCCCAACGCCGGCCATGCGCGCCAGCAGGACTACACCACGCTCGACCTCCAGGCGTGGGACCGCACGCTCGCGGTCAACCTGCGCGCCCCCTTCCTGCTGGCCCAGCACGCCCTGCCGGGCATGGCCGCGCGCGGGTACGGGCGCGTGCTGTTCATGTCCTCGGTCGCCGCCTTCACCGGCGGCGTCATCGGCGCGGACTACGCCGCCTCCAAGGCCGGGCTGCACGGCCTGACCCACTTCCTGGCCGCCCGCGTCGCCTCCCGCGGCGTGACGGTCAACGCCCTGGCGCCCGCTCTGATCGACGACACGCGCATGCTGCCCGGCAACGCCGATCCCCGTGCCCTGCCCGTCGGCCGGTTCGGCCGGCCCGAGGAGGTCGCCGACCTGGCGCTGGCCGTCCTGCGCAACGGATATCTCACCAATCAAGTGCTGAGCCTGGACGGCGGCGCCTACCCGCGCTGACCTGTCCCTCTTCGCTGACAGGAGCCCCTCATGCCCGTGGCCCTGCTCGCCCTCGCGATCAGCGCGTTCGGCATCGGAACCACCGAATTCATCATCAACGGCCTGCTGCCCGAGCTGGCCGCCGACTTCGACGTCAGCATCCCGGCCGCCGGGCTGCTGGTCTCGGGATACGCAGCCGGTGTGGTCATCGGCGCGCCCCTGCTCACCATGGCGGGGGCGCGCCTGCCCCGCAAGGCCATGCTGCTCACTCTCATGATCCTCTTCCTGGCCGGGAACCTGCTCTCCGCGCTGGCCCCCACCTACGGCGTGCTGATGGCCGGGCGGATCACCGCGGCCTTCGCCCACGGTGCCTTCTTCGGCGTCGGCGCCGTCGTCGCGGCCGACCTGGTGGAACCGGCCAAGCGCGCCCGCGCGCTGTCAATCATGTTCTCCGGCCTGAGCCTGGCGAACGTCCTCGGCGTGCCCGCCGGCACCGCGATCGGGCAGGCGCTCGGCTGGCGCGCCACCTTCTGGGCCGTCGTCGCCATCGGGGTGGTCGGCCTCGCCGGGGTGGCGGCGCTGGTCCCCTCCCGCCCTCGCCCCCAGGAGCAGAGCCTCCTGCGCGAGCTGAGCGTCTTCCGGCAGGGCGGCGTGTGGCTGGCGCTGGCCATGACCGTGTTCGGATTCGCGCCCGTGTTCACGGTGATCACCTTCATCGCACCGATGATGACCGACGTGGGCGGTTTCTCCCCCGGTACGGTTCCCGTCGTCATGGGAGTCCTGGGAATCGGCCTGGTCGCGGGTAACCTCCTCGGGGGCCGCCTGGCCGACCGGGCCGTACTCCCCGCGGTCTACCTCTCCGTCGGCACCCTCACCGTCCTGTCCGCGATCGTCGCCGTGGCGGCGGGCAACCAGCCGGCCTTCATCGCCGCGATCGTCCTGTTCGGGATGGCCGCCTTCGCGACGATCCCGCCCCTGCAGACCTGGGTGCTCGACAGCGCCTCGCAGGCGCCCGCCCTGGCCTCGGCGGCCAACATCGGCGCGTTCAACCTGGCCAACACCCTCGGCTCCGTGCTCGCCGGACTCACTGTCGAGGCCGGACATGGATACGCGGCACCGGCCTGGATCGGCATGGCCTTGGGCCTGACGGGCCTGGCCGTGACCGGGCTGGTGAGCCTGCGCTTCCCAGGCCGTGAGCCGCCGCTCGGGTCGGTCTCCTGCTGCGGCTCCTGTCAGAGTCGGTGACGTGGGGATACACGTCCTACGACGACGCCGAGACATGCGCGGCAATCCTCCTGGGCCACCCAGCGGTCCACCCCGGCCCAACAGCGCGCATTGCCGGATCGTGGTAGGCCCTCAGGGCGCACCGGCACACCCCATCGCGAGCCACAGGGTCATCGAGCCGCTTCAGGATCTGCCGGCAGGCGAGACCACGCGATACTCCTGGACGCCCTCGGCGCCCGAACGCGGAGGCGAATTCCTCATCGGCAAACAGCAACCCCAACTGGTCGCGCAATTGGCGACAGGGTCATCGAGGGCTGCTACAACCGGCATCGCCCGCACAGCAGCTCGGGCTACCGTAGCCCCGCCGGCTACGAGGCGGTCGCGGCGGCCTGGCCACCACAACGATGGTGTCCGTCGAAGCGGAGCAAGCTCACTTACTCCTTGCCCCACACTGTGACGATCTCGCCCTCGCCCGGCACGGCGGTGATGTTGCGCGGCGCCAGGATGATGTCGTCTGAGCTGAGCAGGTCGTTGTTGGCTCGGAAGTCGTCAAGACCGGTATAGGTCCGGCCGGTGGCTCGATTCCCCTGGGTGCGGGAGGGCTTTCCAGGGGATGGTACGGACGATCAGCGGATCAGGCGGAAGAATCCGCGCACCTGCTCGACCAGCGACTCCGGCTGCTCCAGCGCGGCGAAGTGGCCACCATGCGGCAGTTCCTCGAACCAGCGCAGGTCGGTGAACCGCAGCTCGGCCTCCCGCCTCGACGGGCGGGTTATGTCGCGCGGGTAGACCGACAGCCCGGACGGCGCGGTCACCTTGTCCCGGAAGTTGGCGAAGCTCTCCCAGTACAGGCGTGCCGACGACGTGGCCGACGCGGTGAACCAATAGACCGAGATCTCGTCGAGGATCGTCTGCCGCGACAACGCGTCCTCGGGATGGCCGTCGTTGTCCGTCCACGCCCAGAACTTCTCGGCGATCCAGGTGGCCTGCCCCGCCGGGGAGTCGGTGAGGCCGTAGCCGAGCGTCTGCGGCCGGGTGGCCTGGATCGCCGAGTACCCCCGGCCGGTGCGCTGCATCTCCTTCTCGGCCTCGAGATTCGCCAGCTCCCCGGGCGTCGGGTCGTCGAACGTGCCCGCCGCCACGGATCCCAGATTCACGTGCACGCCGGCGACCCGCTCGGGCGCCACCTCGCCCAGCGCCCCGGACACCGCCGAACCCCAGTCACCGCCCTGCGCGCCGTACCGTTGGTAACCCAGCGAGACCATCAAGGTGTCCCAGGCGCGCGCGATGCGAGTGATGCCCCACCCGGTCGTCGACGGCTTGTCACTCCAGCCGTACCCGGGCAAGGACGGCGCGACCACGTGGAAGGCGTCCGCCGGGTCACCGCCGTGCGCGCGCGGGTCGGTCAGCGGGCCGAGGACCTCCAGGAACTCGAGCACCGAACCCGGCCACCCGTGCGTGAGCACGAGCGGGAACGCGTCCGGCTCCGGCGAGCGGACGTGCAGGAAGTGGATGCCCAGCCCGTCGATCGTGTCGCGGTACTGCGGGAAGACGTTCAGCCGCGCGGCGAACCCGAAGTCGTAGTCCTCGGCCCAGCTACGGCACAGCTCCTGCGCATACGCCAGCGGCAAACCCTGTGACCAGTCGTCCACCGGCTCGCGCTCGGGCCACCGTGTCCGTCGCAATCGTTCACGCAGGTCCGCGATCTCGGCTTCGGTGATGCTGACCTCGAACGGCTCGGCGGACATGGCATGGCTCCTTACTGGTCAAGGTGTTATCGGATCAGAGGCAGGCAGGCCGTCATCGCGGGCTCCCCCGCGTGGCGCCGGGTTCGGGGCGGCGGCCGGCGGCAGGGCGCCAGGTCAGGCTGACAACGAGTCCGGCCGACGGGAGTGCCGCGAGCACGGCGAGGGCCACCGGCACCGGCACGATGCCGGACAGACCCGCGACAGCGGCCGGACCGATCCCGCCACCCAGGGCGTTCATGAAGTTGAGCAGGCCCTGTGCGATGTCGCGGTCGCCCGTGGCGACCAGGTCCGGCGCGAGGCTCACCAGTACGGCTTGGGCGCCGGCGAACCCGCACACGGTCAACGCCGTGCCGGCGACAATCGGGATCGGCCCGGTGAAGACCGCGACCACGAGCACGCCGACGACGGTGAGTGCCGCCAGCCCGGCCGACACCTGCCAGCCGGCGAACCGGTCGGTCAAGGTGCCGACCAGCCGCCCGGCCAGCACCGAGCACGCGGCGGCCGGGGCCAAGAGCACGCCCGCTTCCAGGGGGCCACCGCCCGTGGCCTGCTCGATCAGGGACGGGGCGCGGAACAGCACCCCGTAGTAGCCGGCGAAGACCGTCCCGCCGATGAGCCCGGCCGCCAGGAAGCCGCGGGATGCGATCACCCGCCGAGGCACGAAGCCGTCGGGCGTGCTTCGCACGCGCCACCACAGTCCCCCGGCGGCGAGCGCCCCGGCGGCAGCCACGACGAGCGTGACCGGAGCGGGCAGGCCGACCGAGTGCGCCTGCAGCAACGTGATCAAGGAGCCGGCGAGTACCGACAGCACGGCCGCGCCGACGATATCGAGTCGCCCGGTCGAGCCGTTCCGCTCGCCGCTACCGCTCCCCGTCAGCGCGCGCCTGCTCGGCAATGCGGCCAGCAAGAGGGGCAGCGCGAGGACCGGGATCGCGAGCACGGCACGCCACCCGAGCCATGCGGTCACCGCCCCGCCCAGCAGTGTCCCGCACCCCGACGCCGTCGCGCTGGCGGCCGCGATGATTCCCAGCGCACGGATCCGTTGCCGCCCGGGAAGGGCGGTGGCCGCGGCGAAGACGGCGATCACGGTCGCGCCCGCCCCGGCACCCCCGATCAGCCGGCCGACGATCACGACGGACAATGTCGGCCCGGCTCCGGCGAGCACGGAGCCCGCGGCGAGCGCCACGACCCCGGCGACGAGGACCTGGAAGGGGCTCCAACGGACCAGCAGCCGACCCGCGACCGGCATCGCGAGCGCGGAGGTCAGCGACCACCCGGCGAGAATCCATGCGGTGGCCCCGAACGGCACCGCGAGTGCGCGGCCGATGGCCGGCAGGGCCACCGACGGCGCTCCCAGCGCCACGTACATCGGCAGCACCAGCATCCCCAAAATCAGCCCCAGCCGACGGCCGTCCAGGGCCTCGGTTCGCTCCGATGCCGGCGTCCCTCCAGGCGTGATCGTCTGCGATGTCGTCCCCTGCCGCGTATGTTGTGACATGTGAAAGCTCCTTTGTGTGTAACATTACGGAGCAGTGAGGAGACACGTCAAATGAAGGATGCGTATTACAGCCTCGTCCAGACGGCCGTCGACCTGGCCAACACCTTGAGGCCGATCAAGGGAGAGGACGCGCTCGAGACCGTGGAGCAGCTCCGGGACTTCCTTGACGACCATCCCGCAGCCGAGCCTCCGAGTCCGGCCGCGAACCAAGGGACCGGTCCGCGGCATCTCACCCGCGCCGACCTGGCGGAAGTCCGTGCGTTGCGCGAGACGGTGCGTAAGGTGCTCGAACGGGCGAACGCGGACGCGGACGAAGCTGCGGCTCTGATCAACGACGGTCTGCGTCGCAGCCGCGCCACCCCGGTACTGCGCCACGAGGACGACCACTGGTGGACCGAGGTGACCTCCGACACCGACCGCTGCTCGGCGCACCTTGCCGCGACCACGCTCAGCGCGCTGGCCTCCGTGATCGCCACACTCGGTCCCGCTCGTCTCGGCGTATGCGCCGGGCCGACCTGCCGGGCCACGTTCGTGGACCTCTCGCGCAACGGCTCGAAGCAGTACTGCACCCGAACCTGCGCACACCGGGCCAGCGTCGCGGCCTACCGGAGCCGGCGCAGCTTGAGCGCCGGCACCTGACCCTGCCGGGCCGGCGCCGGGGTTTCGTCCCAGCCCGCCTTCGACGAACTCGTTCGGGCCCCCAAGGGCACATCAGCGCTGTGACCCGCCCGCGGTCGCCTTGAACCTGTAGAAACCTGCATCCGATCTTGATCGGGGGTTGTCGGATCTCACGACATGCGGCGGGAATGGATGCGCACGCTGACAATTCGTTCCCCGATGCCCTGGATCCGGCCGACGCCCGGCTGGAGCAGGTGCTGCAGACGTGGGATCTGCGCTCAACATCCAAGGTCCCCGGCGACATGCCTACGGCATACCGCGCGTCCCTGGATTTCCCTGCCTGTCACTCCAACCACACTGGACAGGAGCCGATTCATGCGCGGCACCGAGATCATCACGACGGTGGCGATCGGCACGCGCATCGGCTACACCCCGCATCCGCAGGTGGCGGCCGGGCGGTGCTGCGACGGGCATGCCGCTGGGTCAGCCCGCCGACCTGCTCGGCGAAGATCTCTCGGTCGCAAGAGGGTTCGCCGCAGAAGAAGCGGCGCACCTCCAGCTCGACCTTGACCGGCCGCCGGCCCGTCGCCAGATCCCATCCGGTCCGGCGATCGTGCGCCCGGGTCGAGGGCAGCCCAGACTTCGGACATGGGGCTTGGCTCGCCACGGTGCGCGCTGCGATCAGCATGGTGTCACCGAGGTCCTCGACATCGAGGACGTCCATCTCCGCGGCGCGGGCAGAACAAACGAAGGCTGCAGGCGTTCTCGCCTGCCGAAGCGTGCAGCACAACGAACCCCATGGCCGCTCGTTGGTGATCAGGTTCTCGACGAACCAGATCGTTGACGAGCGGCCGTCTCCGTATGGGGTCCGTTACAAGATCGCGATAACGGGAGACAGCACCGGGATCCTCTCGCCGAGCTCACCCTGAGTAGCCGATCATCGCGAGTGAGCCAGAGCCCGTTGATGTCAGTGGCGGTGACGCGAACTCGCGACCTCGATGTGAAGGCCCGGCTTTCCCAGGGCTGTGCCCCGGGGCCCTGCCGGCCGGAGCGGCGATCGGGCAGGACCGCCGCCCCGAAATCGCCGGCAGTTCAGAGGATCCTGATCCCCTGGATGCGGACCCCACCGGGATGGTTCGGCCAGGTGAACACGGTCCACTTCGGGATCGGCTGAGCCGGCTGCCACCTTCCGTCCCCGTACCACTGGACGCGGTTGTTACCGGTCGAGATCCGGGTGACCCACCAGATGTTCAGGGCGTACATGTCCTCCCCGGCGTTGGCGTAACAGTAGTCGACCGACGAGCCGTTGGTTGCGTGGATTGTGGCGCGCACGAGGTCGGTCCGGTTGCCGCACGCGACCTCATTGATCGCGTACGCCGCCGTCGGGAGCGCGACGGCAAGAGAGGCCGTCACCGCGACGGACGCCAGAGTGGCCAGGCCCGCGCGTTTGGCGATGCGTTTCATGGACTTCTCCTTTGCAGGTGAGATTCATGCGGTGGAAACGAGTGCATCGGTGCTGATCTCCACCCTCGTCGCATCGCCAGGCGACAGAAAGTGCATTGTGCGGCCTATGGACTGTCAGTACCAGGCTGTCTCAGATGTCGCAGCAGCACATACTGGGATATATGGGCGGATCCAGGGAACTAGGCAAGGCGCTACGCGGCTGGCGCGACCGCATCTCTCCCGCCGCGCTAGGAGTGACCGCCAAGGGGGTACGGCGGGCCGCCGGGTTACGGCGCGAGGAACTGGCGCAGTTGGCCGGCCTGTCGGTGGACTACATCGTCCGCCTGGAACAGGGCCGGGCCACCTCCCCTTCAGCGCAGGTGCTGTCCGCGCTGGCCCGCGCGCTGCGGCTGTCGGAGGCCGAGCGCGAACACCTCTTTCTCCTCGCGGGCCAGCCGCCACCAGGCCCCGGAAAGGTGCCGACCCACATCCCGCCGAGCGTCAGAAGGCTGCTCGACCAACTCGACGGCACGGCGCTGAACGTGTGCGACGCGAGCTGGAACATCATCCTGTGGAACCCGTTGTGGGCCGCCTTGTGCGGGGACGCGTCCACCTGGCGCAGACGCGAGCGCAACGTCGCCTGGCGGCTCTTCACCGGGATCAGCCACGTCCCCGAGCAGGCGAGCCGGTTCGAGACGGCCCTCGTCGCCGATCTTCGCGCGGCGACCGCCCGCTACCCCGCCGATGCCCGCCTGCGCTCCTTGGTCGAGGACTTACGGGCCGTCAGCCCCAACTTCGCGCACCTGTGGGACACCGGAGCCGTGGGCGTCCACGAACCCCACACCACGACCTTCCACCACCCCGACGCCGGCACGCTCACCCTCGACTGCGACATCCTCACCGCCCCTGGCAGCGACCTGCGCATCGTCGCCTTCACGGCCGCCCCCGGCAGCGACGCCGCCGACCGGCTCAAACTCCTCAACATCACCGGCGCCATGACCAAAGACAGCACCACGCGATAGCGGCCGGCCGCAGACGGCGCCCCCCGTCTGCGCCCTCCTGCGTCGGCGGCGGCCGCCGCCGGATCCAGCGCCTCGATCCTCCGTGCCGGCGTGTTGCGCGCCGGGACGGCAGCCCGCCGGGACGGCACCGGCGTCCTACCTCCCGATAGACCGCTGCCACCGAGCGCCGCTGCCGGCCCAGGCACGCTCCCCGCCTGGAAGCCGTCTCGCGGTGCGTGGGTGCCGGCCGGCGCGCTGGGCCGGTGATCGAAGACTGGTACGAACATCGTCGTCCAGGCCGACGCGGTACGGCCCGTTCTGGCTGTGGAGCAGGCCGCTGTCCTTGAGTGCTCGTTCGGCGTCAAGGTGGTCCTGGCGCCAGCTGTCCTATTCACCGTGGCCCTGGAGGACGTGAGCGGCCAGCAAGATGCTGGTTTCTTCGTCGGTGAGCGGGGCGCGGTAGCGGACGTTGTTGGGCGGCCTCCGGTAGCGCCCCGCGCATGGTCGCGAGTTCGAGACCGCTCGGAGCGTCACCCAGCGGAGTGCGGCCAGGTGAAGGGACCGATGCCGGGGCCGATCGGGAGGCAGGGCTCAGCGACCTGCTCGCGCCCGGTCCATCATCGAGCCGATCGTCATGGTCATCCGGCGGCGGCCTGCCAGGCGTCCCGCGTGCGCCATCAGCCGGTTCCTGGTGCCTGTGATCACGCTGGGCGGCGGGGCAGGCCGGTCGAGGGCCTTCAGCGCGATGGTGACGACCTCCTCGGGGCGCATCCGGCCGGTACCGCCGTCGGCCTGGGCGCCCGCGACGTCGAAGAACTCGGTCTCGGTGGCGCCCGGCGACAGCGCCATCACGCGCAGCCCGGTGCCGCGCGACTCGTACCAGAGTGCCTCGGTGAAGCTGAGCACGAACGCCTTGGTCGCGCCGTAGACGGCCATGGTCGGGGTGGCCTGGTAGGCGGCCATGCTCGCGACGTTGACGAGCACGCCGCGGCCGTGGGCGCGCAGCCGTCCGACGAACTGGCGGCTGAGGCCGACCAGGCTCGTGACGTTGACGGCGATCTCCGCCTCCAGCCGCTGCGGGTCTTCCTGGTGGAATGCCGCGTTGGTGGCGAAGCCGGCGTTGTTGATCAGGCTGGTGACGGTGAGGCCGCGCTCGGTGAGCGCGGCGTCGAGCGCCGCGGCGACGCCCGGGGCGGCCAGGTCCATGGCGATCGGGGTCGCGGTGATTCGGTACGCCCTCGCGAGCTCGTCCGCGAGGTGTTCGAGGCGGTCCAGCCGCCGGGCGACGAGCACGACGTCGGAGCCCCGCGCGGCGAGTTGCCGGGCGAACTCGGCGCCGATGCCCGCGCTGGCGCCGGTGATGAGGGTGGTCTGACCGTGGTAGTCCACGGGTGTCATGGCTCCTCCAGGAGTCCGGTCGGGAACAACGATGGCACCGTAAGCCAGGCTGGCACTGAGTGTCAATTTGTCACTGAGGTGCTAGACTGCGGGCATGCCAGCCAGTCCTGACCAGAAGCTCTGGGCCCGCACCCGCCAGGCCGTCCACGCGCAGGTCGCCCGGACCGCGATGAGCCTGTTCCTGGAGCGTGGCTTCGAGGCGACGACGATCGACGACATCGCCGCGGCAGCGGGCATCTCCCGGCGCTCCTTCTTCCGCTACTTCGGCACCAAGGAGGACATCGTGCTCGGCGACCTCGCCGCCCACGGCGAGGCGATCCGCAAGGAACTGGAGGCCAGGCCCGCCGCCGAGGACGCCTGGACGGCCCTGCTCAACGCCTTGCGCCACTCGCCACGGCCCGGCCAGGACGACGGGACCACGTTGGAGATCTCGAAGATGCTCTACAACACCCCGTCCCTGCGGGCCCGCAGCCTGGAGAAACACCTCCAATGGCAGACACTGCTCACTCCGGACATCCGCCGCCGCCTCGGGGTCGCCCCGGACGACGAGCACGACCTGCGCGCCGAGGCCATCGTAGCCTGCGTCCTGACCTGCCTCGACGTCGCCGGCGAGGCCTGGACCCGCGGCAACGGCACCACACCGCTGGAAGACCTGGTCCTCGCGGCGGTCGCGGCGGTACGGGGAAACGCGGCGGCCACCGAAGAGGGCGTGGCCGCCGCCCGCCCGCGGAAGACCTCAGAAGGTTAAGCGATACCCCGTGACCTGCGGGTCCACCTCAGCATGCCGAATCCGGCAACCAACTGACACGGATGGGCGGATCTGAGCCTCGGCGGCGATCTCGCGTGACCACGTCTGCCTGCCGGCGGAGTCGACGCCCCGGAGGCCGGTGAAGCGCCTGCCGTCGCCGTCGCGCCAGTAGGTGCAGACGACGAGGCCCTGCGTTCCGGCGGCGCATCCAGCGAGAACCGGGAGGGTCGTGGTGATCGGTACCGGCTTGTCCGCGCCGGTCAGCATATAGGCGCGCTCCGCCCAGGACATGGCCCCTTTCAACCGGATGCGCGCGTCCTCGCCCGCGGGCCGCGCGGGGCGGAGCAGCCGCAGGCTGCCCGCTTCCGCGCCGTCGCTCTCAATGATCACGGCGTCCGAGGCGTTACGTGCGGTCGGCACCCGCCTGATCCGGGCGCCGGATCGCGCGAACGCGCCCGCGAGCGAACGTGGCTCGGGATCCCGCCACACCTCCCTGCCCGACCGATCCATCCCGTAGAACGCCCGTGCCCGGTCATCGGCCACCACGACGCCCTCCGCGGACACCGCCACGATCTCCAGCGGGCGCTCGGTCACCGGCGACGGCTGATCGGTCGCGGTGCCGCAGCCGGTCAGGAGCACCACGAACATGGCATCGACGTGCCACTTCTTCTTGTACTCCACCTTTCGGTAGGGGTAGTGGGTGTGCCACTTGCCCGGCGTGACGTTGTCACTGGATCTTCTTGATCAGGTCGTGCGAACCGTCCGGCTCGCAGGAGGCGCTGACCCTGCCGCGGAACCAGTCATCGGTGTGGATGTGCGGTATATCGGTGGTAGGTCCGCCGGGTTCAGGCTTGCGCGAGGCCGGGGGCGGTGGCCGGCCCCAGGACAGACCGCCCAGGGCCGCGGCACCACGATCCCGACGTCCTTCGCCACCTCGCCCCGCCGAGCAGCCCCGCCCCCGCCCAGCAGCCTCGCTCGGCCCAGCGGCACCACACTTCGCAGCGGTCCGCCCTTGACGCGACCCGCCACCCCCGTTCATATTCGATGACACATCCGATGACAACGATGTCATCCCGGCACGCACGACCGCGCACCCCCTCAGCACGGGAGTCTGCATGACTCTGTCCCCCTTACGTCTGTGCTGGTCCGCCCTTCGCCCCTCCGCAACCCTGGCCGTCGCCCTCGCTCTGTCCCTCCTCGCCGGGCCGGCGATCATGCCGCCGCACACCGCCGGGGCGGCGAGTGCCCCCGGCGACTGGAGCACCTCGTTCGAAGGCGACGTGTCCCTCGACGGCACGCTCGCCACCGGTCCCGGTGGCCGACCCGACGTCTCAGGTGTGCTCCGCCCGGGCTCCGCGGAACCGGGCCTTCGCACGATCGTCGACGACGGGCCGGACCGCGCCTACGCGGCGAAGACCGACGTCGGGTTCACCGGGCTGCACGCCCTGCACTACACCGGACGGCACACGCCTCAGGGACCCGCGCACGCGACGCACGTCCTGACCGACGTCGACGTCCCGGTGGGCCCGGAGACGGAGCTGTCCTACCTGGTGCTGCCCGATTTCGACGAGGCGGCGGTGGACTACGCCGGCACGTACGTGGCCGTCGACCTGGCCTTCACCGACGGCTCGCGGCTCAGCGAGCTGGCCGTTGACGACCAGCACGGCGTGCGGCTGACCGCCCGCGCTCAGGGTGACGCCAAGACCCTGGCCCCGTTGCAGTGGAACCGCCGCTCGGCCGTCATCGGCAAGGCGGCGGCCGGCAAGACCATCGACAAGATCCTGCTCACCTACGACGGCCCTGCGGGACCGGCGGACCTCGGCGGCTGGATCGACGACCTGGCCATCGACAGCAGCCGTGACCAGCCCGTCCGGTCCCGGCCGTCAGACTGGGTGATCACCACCCGGGGCACGCACTCCAACGGCGACTACTCGCGCGGCAACACCTTCCCGGCGACGGCGGTGCCCAACGGGTTCAATTTCTGGACCCCGGTGACCGACGCCGGCTCCCTGGGCACGCTGTACCGCTACCACGACGGCAACAACGCGGCGAACCTGCCCGAGATCCAGGCGTTCTCGGCCAGCCACCAGACGAGCATCTGGATGGGCGACCGCCAGACGTTCCAGGTGATGCCGTCGGCCGCCGCCGGTGTGCCGGATCCGGGCCGCGAGGCCAGGGCGCTGCCCTTCCGCCATCAGGACGAGCGGGCGTCACCGCACCACTACGCCGTCACGTTCCGGAACGGCCTGCGGACCGACATCGCGCCTGCCGACCATGCCGCGATGTTCCGTTTCGCGTTCCCCGCGGGGGGCGGACGGCACCTGATCTTCGACAACGTCGACGACCGGGCCGGGCTCACGATCGACGCGAACGCCGGGACCGTCTCCGGCTGGTCGGAGACCCGGGTCATCTCGGCGGGCATGACCCGCATGTACATGTACGCGACCTTCGACGCGCCCATCACCGGCAGTGGCCTGCTCACCCAGGGGCAGCGGCCCTCGACCGGCTACGTGTCGTTCGGCCAGGACGTCGTGACCATGCGGATCGCCACGTCGCTGATCGGCGTGGACCAGGCGAGGAAGAACCTCGACCTGGAGATCGCCGCCGCGGACCGCTTCGAGGACGTCGCCGCCCGCGCCCGGTCCGCGTGGGACGACCGCCTCGGCGTCGTCGAGGTGCGCGGAGCCCGTGACGATCAGCTGATCACGCTCTACTCCAACCTGTACCGGCTGTTCCTGTATCCGAACTCGGCCCATGAGAACACCGGCACCCGCGAGCGCCCGCGCTACCGGCACGCCGTCCAGTCCTCCGGCTCCTGGAGCCCCCCGCCGAGCTCGCCGACGCGGACGGGCGCCAGGATCGCCGACGGCAAGGCGTACGTCAACACCGGCTTCTGGGACACCTTCCGGGCGGCCTGGCCCGCGTACTACCTGCTGGCGCCGGAGACGGCTGGCGAGCTCGTGGACGGCTTCGTCCAGCAGTACCGTGACGGCGGCTGGATCTCACCGTGGTCCTCCCCCGGCTACGCGCGGGTGATGACCGGCACGAACTCCGATGCCGCCTTCGCCGACGCCTACGTCAAGGGCGTGCCGGGCATCGACGCGGCCGACACGTACGCCGCGGCCCTGAAGAACGCGACCGTGCGGCCGGAGGACGGCAGCGTCGGCCGTGACGGGCTGGCCCGCTCGGCCTTCCTCGGCTACGTCCCCAATGACCTCGCCTCCGGCTTCTCCTGGTCCCTGGACGGATACGTCAACGACTTCGGGATCGCCGCCATGGCCGAGTCCATGGCGGGCAAGCGCGGCACGCCGGGTCCCGAGCGCAGGCGCCTGCGCGAGGAGGCGGCGTACTTCCGCAACCGGTCCCAGGGCTACGTCGACGTCTTCGACCCGTCGGCCGGCTTCTTCCAGGGCCGGTCCGCCGACGGGACGTGGACGACCCCACCGCAAGAGTACGACCCGCGCGTGTGGGGCAACGATCACGACTACACCGAGGCCAACGGCTGGAACGAGGCGTTCCCTGCGCCGCACGACGGCCAGGGCTTGGCCGAGCTGTACGGCGGCCGCGACGGCCTGGCGGCCAAGCTCGACACGTTCTTCGCCACCCCCGAGACGGCCAAGCTCCCCGGCTCCTACGGCTGGGTGATCCACGAGATGCGCGAGACCCGGGACCTGCGGCTCGGCCAGTGGAGCATCCCCAACCAGGTCTCCCACCACATCCCGTGGATGTACGCCTACACCCAGCAGCCGTGGAAGACGCAGGAGCAGGTCCGGCAGGCCGTGGAGCGTGGCTGGCTCGGCTCGGAGATCGGGCAGGGCTACCCCGGCGACGAGGACAACGGCGCCACCTCGGCGTGGTGGGTCTTCAGCGCCCTGGGCCTGTACCCGCTGCAGATCGGCACCGGCCAGTACGCCATCGGCTCGCCCCTGTTCGAGCAGGCGACCCTCCACCTGCCCGGCGGCGATCTGGTGATCGAGGCGCCCGGCACCAGCCGCGGGAACGGCTACGTGCAGGCGCTCACGGTGGACGGCAGGCCTCACACGTCCACGTCCATCTCCCACCGGGAGCTGGCCGACGGCGGGCGGCTCCGCTTCACCATGGGGCCGGAGCCGTCCCGCTGGGGCACCGGCGCGCGCGACGTGCCGGACTCGATGACCCGGGTCGGCGAGCGCCCCCGCCCGCTGCACGACGTGACCGGGCAGAACCGCGGTCTGGCGGTGGGCGGCGACGTCGGCAAGCTGTTCGACGACGATTCCCGCACGGCCGCCGTGCTCGACGGACCCGGCACCACCGTGCGGTACAGCGTCAACGGCGGCGACGCCACCCGCGTGGAGTTCTACACGTTCACCTCCGGCACCACCTCCGCCGAGCAGGACCCCGGCCACTGGGTTCTGGAAGGCTCGCGGGACGGCAGGCGATGGAAGAAGCTGGACGAGCGGGACGGGGAGCGGTTCCGCTGGCGCAACCAGACCAGACCCTTCCAGATCAGGCATCCGGCGAAGATGCGGCAGTACCGGTTCCGCTTCACCGGCGCCGCCGGGCAGGCGGCGCTCTCCCTGGCGGAGATCGAGTTGCTGACCCGTGACGCCATCCCGTCCTCCCCGCTCCAGGTGCGCGTGGCCGACGTCGCGCTCCGCCCGGGAACGACCGGGCCGGTCGAGGTGACGCTCACCAACACCGGGGACTCCACGCTCGCGCCGGATCTGACCGTCGCCGTGCCCGCGTCCTGGTCCGCCCGGCCGGGCAGCACCAGGGTGCCCGGCCTGGCCCCCGGCGCATCGGCCACGGTCACCGTCGAGGTGACGGCCGCCGCCGACGCCGCTCCCGGCGCTCAGCCGATCCGGGTCACCGCCCGCTGGAACGGCTGGGCCGTGGCCGGCGAGGGCACGGCCCGGGTCGTCGGCGACGTCACCGAGATCGAGCCAGGCACCGCCTCGGAGGAGGGTGTGCTGGTCGACGACAACGGCTCGCAGCTGACCGGCGACGGCGCCGGCGGGCAGGCCCGTTATGCCGACGAGCGGCGATCCTTCACCTACCGGCTGCCGGTGCCGGCCGGGGTGACCACAGGCACGGTGACCCTGGACCTCGCCAACCAGTTCCTCGTCGAGGCCTCCGCCGACGGCCGGACCTGGACGACCGTCCTGCGGGAGCCGAACCCCGTCATCTTCCAGGGCAACCGCGACCAGCGGGCCGTCGACCTGGCGCGGCTGCGCGAGCAGGCGGGCGGCGACGGATCGAACCTGTATCTGAAGATCTCCGACAGTCTCCCGCAGGACGGCTGGGGCGGCTGGCTGGCGGGAGTCCGCCTGGAGACCACCGGCTGACCCGCCACCCCCTCGGCTTTCCGAACAGCGCCCCGGCCTTTGAACAAAACCCCAAGGAGCCCCTCGTGCGTGATGATCCCACCATCGCCGACTCCGGCGGCCCGTCCCGGCGGACGTTCCTGCGATCGGGCGCGGCCGTGCTCGCCGCCGTGAGCCTGACCGGCGCGCCGCCGCGACCCGCGGCGGCGGCCGGCGAGGCCTCCGACCTCGCCCTCTACCGGCCGGTACGAGCCTCCTCGACCGCCTACGCGCCCACCCCCGCCCACTTCGTCGTCGACCGCATGGCCCGCCGCAACGTGTACGGCAGCGGCTGGCGGGCCGAAGACGGCGATGCGCAGTGGATCGCCGTCGATCTCCAAGGACCCTGCCGCGTCGAAGCGATCACGCTCGTCTTCGAGACGGCGGAAGGCGACCAGGTCTACCAGCCGTCCGGCGACGTCAACAACCCCCGCAACGGCACCACCGGATGGGAGGTCCTGTCCAGCTACGCCACGGCCTTCCGCATCGAGTCCTCGCCGGACGGACAGCAGTGGACGCCGGTCCACGAGGCGAGCACGAACACCGGCGGCACCGTCGAGATCACCCTCGCCCAGCCCGTGACGACCCGCTGGGTACGCATGGTGGGCCTCTCGCGCTCCCACCCCCATCCGCTCGGCCTCAACTCCTTCCAGGTCCACGGCACGGCTCTCGGCACCAGGCCCGCGGCGACGGGGTGGACCGACTGGACCAGCGGCGCCAGGCCCGTTCCCGCCTTGCGGGTGGAGGCCGACGGCACCGTCCCGATCGAGTCGGGCTGGAACGTGACCCTCCAGGAGTTCGCCGGCACCGAAGACGGCGCCGCGCTCTCCGCGCCCGGCGTGGACACCTCGCGGTGGCTGCGCGCGCAGGTGCCCGGCACCATCCTCGCCTCGCTCGTCGCGGAGGGCCACCTCCCGGACCCCGTGCGGGGCTTCGACAACCTGCGCTGCCCGGAAGCGCTCAGCCGCAACTCCTGGTGGTACCGGCGGGCTTTCACACTGCCGAGGCGTTTCCCGGCTCGTGGCCGCGTCTGGCTGGAGCTGGACGGCATCAACCACCACGCCGAGATCTGGCTCGACGGCACGAAGGTGGGAGAGCTGACGCACCCGTCCGCGCGCGGCGCCTTCGACGTGACCCGGCAGCTGGCCGACGACCGCGAGCACGTTCTCGCCGTACGGATCGACCCGATGCCCTTCCCCGGCAGCCCCGGCGACAGAGGATCGGACGGCAACGCCTACGCCGACGCCGGGTCGGACATCATGATGCGCAACGGCCCGACCTACCTGGCCGTGTCCGGCTGGGACTGGATGCCGGCGGTGCGCGACCGGGTGATGGGCATCTGGAACCACGTCCGCCTGCGCTCCACCGGCCCGGTGCTCCTGGGCGACCCGCACGTCAAGACGTCCCTTCCCGGCCTGCCCGACCGCTCCAGGGCCGAGGTCACGCTCACCGTCCCGGTGCGCAACGTGGCGCCGGCGGCGCAGACCGTCAAGGTGCGGGCCAGGCTCGGCGGCATCCACGTGGAGCGCACCGTTCAGGTCGGCGGCGGCGCGAGCGTCGACGTGGTCTTCGCACCTGAGGATTTCCCCGCCCTGCGCGTGGCGGACCCGCGACTGTGGTGGCCCAACGGGTACGGCGAGCCGGCGCTGCACGACCTCGACCTGACCGTCCTGGCCGGCGAGGCGATCAGCGACCGGCGCACGCGCCGTGTGGGGCTGCGCGACGTACGTTACGAGTCCGAGAATCCCATCAGGTTCGAGCCGGGCGCCAACCGCGTGCAGCAGCACGTCGACCTCCCGCGTCAGCGCGCCCGCCATGTCCGTATCCAGGCCGGTAAGCGCGCCACGAACTGGGGCGTGTCGTTGTGGACCCTGTCGGTCGTCGACCGGCGGAACCCCGGCGTGGACCTCGCGCTGAACGCCGTGGCCACCGCCTCGTCGACGGACTCTCCGGCCAACGCGGCGGGAAACGCCGTGGACGGCGATCCCGACACCCGCTGGTCGTCGGCGTACTCCGACAACCAGTACATCCAGCTCGACCTGGGCAAGGAGACGGACTTCGACCGGATCACGCTGCTGTGGGAAACCGCCTACGCCTTGACCTTCACCGTCCAGGTCTCCCAGGACGGCCAGAGCTGGACCGACGTCACACCCGTCAGCAACGCCCGCAGCAGTTGAAGATCTCCGTGAACGGCGTGCCCGTCCTGTGCCGCGGCGGCAACTGGGGCTGGGACGAACTGCTGCGCCGCATGCAGAACGGCCGCATGGAAGCGGTCATCGAGCTGCACCGCGACATGAACTTCACGATGATCCGCAACTGGCTCGGCAGCAGCAACCGGGAGGAGTTCTACGCCCGCTGCGACGAGAACGGGCTGCTGGTGTGGAACGACTTCTGGAACGCCTGGTTCCTCGACCCGCCGGACCACGCCCTGTACCTGGAGCACGTGCGCGACACCGTCCGCCGCTACCGGTCCCACCCGTGCATCGTGGTCTGGTGCGGCGCCAACGAGGGCACGCCGTCGGGTGAGATCGACGAGGGCGGGCGGCGGGCCGTCGCCGAGGAGCACCCCGACGTCCTCTACATCAGCAACTCCGCCTCCGGCATCGTCAGCGGCAGCGGGCCGTACGCCTGGATCGACCCGCGGCAGTACTTCTCGGCCGCCACCTACGCGCACGGCACGTTCGGCTTCCACACCGAGATCGGCATCCCGACGGTGCCGGTGGTCGAAAGCATGCGCAACCTCGTCGGGGACGAGGAGGGCTGGCCGATCAGCACGGTGTGGAACCACCATGACTGGGCCACGCGCGGCGGCCAGCATCCGCAGAGCTACAAGGCGGCGATCGACGAACGGCTGGGCGAGTCGGGCTCTCTCGAAGAGTTCTGCGCCAAGGCCCAGTTCGTGAACTTCGAGAGCATGCGCGCCATGTTCGAAGCCTGGAACGCCCACCTGTGGAGCGACGCGAGCGGCCTGCTGCTGTGGATGTCGAACCCCGCCTGGCACAGCACGGTCTGGCAGACCTACGACTACGACCTCGACGTCAACGGCGCCTACTACGGCGCCCGAGCCGGCTGCGAGCCGTACCACGTGCAAGCCGACCCCCGCACCTGGGAAGTCCTCGCCGTCAACCACACCCGCGACCCGCTGCGGGGCGCGGTCGTCGAGGGCGACGTGCTCGACCTCACGGGCAGGCCGCTGGCCGGACGCAAGCGCGCCGTGATCGACCTGGCCGCGTCCGCCACCGCCCCGGCCTTCACCCTCGAACGGCCGCCGGCCGCTCCCCCGCTGCACCTGGTCCGGCTGCGCCTGCTCGGCCCCGGCGGCAGGACCCTGTCGGAGAACACCTACTGGCGCTACGGCGAACCACAGGACCTGCTCGCCCTGAACCGGCTGTCCGGCGCGCGGCTGCACCTGACCGGCGGACGCACTTCCGAGCGGGACGGCCGGCTGCAGATCACCGTGAACCTCCGCAACAGCGGCGACGTGATCGCGCCCATGGTACGGATGTCCCTGCGCGACCACCGATCGGGCGATCGGGTGCTCCCTGCCACCTATTCCGGCAACTTCCTGTGGCTCCTGCCCGGCGAGCGACGGGACATCACCATCACCTGCCCGCGCGGGCAGCGCCGCCGGGGTGACCTGGAGGTGACGGCCCAGGGCTATCGCACGGCCCTGGTCTCAACCCGTGCACGTGCATGAACGTCCCCGCAGCCGCTCCCCCTCAAGGCCCGGCCCGGCGTCGCGGGCGCGGATGATCGCCTCGGCCCGGGCGGCGACCTGGAGTAACACGACAACATCCACCCGATCACCTGACGACATCACGGATGGAGGCTCACGTAGGCACTCTCAGGGACTCGAGGGCGGCCAGGACGAGGTCGAGGCCGAAGGTGAACTCCTCCGCCGGGTCGTAGCCGGCAGCGGCGAGCACCGAGGCGGACTCGTTGAGGTAGGGGAACTCGTCAGGAGGAAGCCGGGGCAGGAAGACGTGCTCGGCCATGTCCGCGAACTCGTCGGCGGTGTCGAACGGCAGGCCGGCTTCCTGCAGAGCGAAACCGTAGACATAGCTGTCGAGCAACCAGTTGGCGTGCGTCGCCATCAAGACCGGGAAGCCGGCCCTCCGCAGGCAGGCGGTGACCGCTTCGCGGTGGTGGAGGTTCGCGGGCCCCGGCGATGTCCGCGACTCCATGAGGCCGATCGCCCACGGGTGGCGTGCGAGAACCTGCCGGGCGGATATCGCCCGACGTCGCATCGCTGACCGCCAGTCGGTCCCTTCAGGCGGGAGCTCGATCTCCTCGAACACGACGTCGATCATGGCGTCCAGCAACTCCTCCTTGCTCGCCACGTAGTAGTAGAGCGACATCGCGCCCGCGCCGAGCGCGCGCGCCAGCCCGCGCATGCTCAGCTCGCCGACCCCCTCGCGGTCGGCGAGCCGGACCGCCTCGGCCACCACCCGCTGCTTGCTCAGCCCCGCATCTGACGCGGCCTGGCGTCGTTCCCTTGCCGACAACGGGTCTCCTCGGTCCTTCGAACGGCTTGACAGTCGTTCGACCTCCAGTCATCGTACATCGTACGACGTACGATGTACGAACCAGCGAGAGTCGCAGCTCGGACGTGCGGAGGCTTCTGTGGGAATCCAACAGCGAGCGGATGCCGAAGGACGCCTGGCGCCGGGGGCGAGTCCCGCCGGGGCGACGACGACGCGGGCCGCCGACCGGCACCGCTACGGCCTGCCCTCAGCGCTCGATCCGTCCGAGGTCCGGGCTACCGCTGCCCGGTCGAGGCGATGGGCTCGTGCAGGTGGGCGCGGCCTCGGTACATCCCTGCCGCCACTCCGGCGGAGGGACCGCTCCTCTCGAAAGAAGAACCGATGACCATCCGAACGAAAACCCCGGACCTGCTCGACAACCCGCCGGTCCCCGTGCAGGCCAAGCTCGCCGCCGCATGGGCCAGCTTCATGTTCCTCTACATCTACGTCGACTACTTCCACCTCCACAAGCCCGGCGTCATCGACAACCTCCGCGCCGGCGTCGTCTTCGAGTTCGACATCAGCCCGACGTTGTTGACCATGATGCTCGCGTCCGTGGCGATCCCGTCCCTGATGGTGATGCTCTCCATGACGCTGCCCGCCCGGGTGAACCGCGCCACGAACCTCGTCGTCGCAGCGCTCTCCATCCCCTACTCGGTGTTCAACGCGGCAGGCGAGTCCTGGAACTGGGCCCCCTTCTACGGCCTCTCCATCGGGATCGAGGTGCTGCTCCTGGCCTTCATCCTGCGCTCCGCCTGGACCTGGCCCCGGACCCGCGCCGCCTCAGCCGGTCCCGCGACGACCGACCTTCGACAGGACCTTCGACCGTAGGCGTCCGCGCCGTGTTCCGGTGATCCCCCGGCGAGAGGGCTCCCAAGGCCCAGAGCGTCCCGGGGGCCCTCTCTCCGTTCCGTCAGGTGGCTCGGTCGCGTTCGGAAACGAGCTGGAGGGCGACGTCGATGATCAAGTCTTCCTGGCCGCCGACGTATCCGGCTTCGCCCACCCGCTGGAGGATCTCGTGGGCGGGGACGCCGTCCCGCTCGGCGGCGCGTTCGCCGTGCAGCAGGGAGCTGGAGTACACCCCGGCACAGCCCTGGGTGATCGCCGAGCGGTCGGCGAACGGCAGGCGGTGCAGAAACGGCTTGACGATGTCCTCGGCGGCGGCCAGCGCACCTTGCACGTCCACGCCGGTGGGGATGCCGAGCCGTTCGAAGGTCGCCACCGGCACCTCGGTGAAAGAGTTGCCGGCTCCCGCGCCGAGCGCGCACAGCGCGCCGTCGATCTGGCGGGTGCCGAACCTGCGCGACCTGCGGGCTCGGCCACGTGGAGGTGACCACCCGATGACGAACGACGCTCTGCTGGTCGAGGGCAAGGCCCGCCCCCGTGACCGGTTCCCGCACGCAGACGGGCGGGTGAGGTCGTGTTCGGCTCCGGCACCAGCTCGCGCCGCCCCGACGGCGGCTTCGCGGTCGCCGTCCACCAGCTTCCGCACCCCCGCCTGCTCATCGAGATCTCCTGCATCGCCCCCCCTGCCGCAAAGGAGCCGGCCATGATGCCCCCCTTCAACCTCCAGAACTGGATCGACGAGCGCACCTGCCCGCACTGCGGCGCCGAGCACCCCGGCAAGGACTGGCCCGACGAGTTGCGGCCGGTGGCCCGGTGACTGGTCCGGTGCCGGTGATCGACGTCCACACGCACGTCTTCCCGCGGATCTCCCGCGAGGAGGCCAGGACGCTCGCCGGAGCGGGCGAGCCCTGGCTGCGCGACGACATGATGATGAGCGGCGAGGACGACTACCGCCCCGTCACGCCGGAGCTGTGGGACGCCGGGGCCCGCGTGGCCGCCATGGACAAAACCGGCGTGGACGTGCAGGTGGTCTCCTCGACGCCGCTGCTGTTCGGCTACGCCGCCGACGCATCCCGCGCGGCCGAGTGGTGCGCCATGGTCAACGACCGCATCCTGGCCTACTGCGCGCAGGCCCCCGACCGGCTGCTGCCGCTGTGCCAGGTGCCGTTGCAGGACGCGGACCTGGCCGCCAGAACCGTCACCGAGGCCAAGGCCGCCGGGCACCGCGGCGTGCACATCGGCAACCACGTCGGCCCGCGCAACCTGGACGACCCCGACATCGTGGCGTTCCTCGCGCACTGCGCCGAGCAGGACATGCCGGTGCTCGTGCACCCCTGGGACATGCTGGGCGCCGACCGCATGGCCGGCCACATGCTGCCGTGGCTGGTCGGCATGGCCGCCGAGACGCAGCTGGGCATCCTGTCACTGATGCTCTCCGGCGCGTTCGAACGGCTGCCGCGCTCGTTGCGGCTGTGCTTCTGCCACGGCGGGGGCAGCTTCGCCTTCCTGCTCGGACGCGCCGACAACGCCTGGCACAACCGCGACCTCGTCCGCGCGCACTCGCCCCGGCCGCCGTCGGCGTACACCGACCGGTTCTTCGTCGACTCGGCCGTGTTCGACCCGCGCGCCCTGCGGCTGCTGGTGGAGGTGATGGGGGCCGAGCGGGTGCTGCTGGGCACCGATTTCCCGTTCCCGCTGGGCGAGCTGGAGCCCGGCGCGGTCGTCAAAGCCTGCCCCGAACTGGACGACGCCGCCCGCGCCGCCGTCCTCGGCGGCAACGCCACGGCCTTCCTCGGGCTCGCCCGATGACGGTACGACGGCACCGCCCTCGCCCGTGACCACGGGATCGTCGTGGTGACCGTCAACGACCGGCTCGGGCTGCCCGGGCTCCGGTACGGCGACGGCGTGCCCGCCAACCTCGCCCTGCGCGACCAGATCGCCGCCCTGCGGTGGGTGCGACAGAACGTGGCGGCGTTCGGAGGCGATCCCGGCCGGGTCACCCTGGCCGGGCACTCCGCCGGGAGCACCTGCGTGCCGGCCCTCATGACCTGCGCTCCCGGGCTGTTCGCCAGGGCCGCGGCCATGAGCCCCGCACCGTACGGCCTCCTCACCCCCGGCCGCGCCCGCGCCTGGACGGCGGCGGCCGTCGCGGCGCTCGGCGGCCGGAACCCCGCGCAGGTGCCGCTGCTGGTGGCCACGACCGCCGAGGAGACCCGGTTGTTCACCGCCATCGGGCACGACGGCCCGGACACCCAGGAGATCGCCGGCGGCCCCGCCGACGAGATCGTCGCGGCCCACCACGCCCCCGCCCGGCACCTGGTCTGCCGGCACCGCTCGCCCGGCTGGTCAGCTCTGTGGCCTCACGCAGATCCTCAATGCTCTCACCGGCCCGGTAGCGGAGCGCTCATGGTCCGGCATGAGAATCTCGGTGCGCTACGGCTATCGCGGCCCAGTTCCTAGGTACATCACTCCCAGGAAACTCCCGACCTTCTTCCGCCTCGCTGACCTGGGCAAACTCACAAATGTCAGCCAATCGGAACGGAAGCGAAGGACACCGTCATGGCCACCTGGTTCATCACCGGAGCATCCCGCGGGCTCGGCGCCGAGATCGCCCGCACCGCCCACGCCCAGGGCGACGACGTCGTCATCGCGGTCCGCAACCCGGCCCGCGTCCCGGACGACCTCGCCAAGGCCGGCAACGTGCTCACCGTCGCCCTGGACGTCACCGACAGCGCCGCCATCCCGGCCGCCGTCCAGGCCGCCGTGGACCGGTTCGGCCGGATCGACGTGCTCGTCAACAACGCCGGCCGCGGCCTGCTCGGCGCGCTGGAGGAGATCACCGACGCCGAGGCCCGCTCCCTGTTCGACCTCAACGTCTTCGCCCTCATCGACATGACCCGCGCCGTGCTGCCCGTCATGCGCCGCCAGGGCTCCGGCAAGCTCGTGCACATCGGCTCGCGATCGGGCTTCGAGGGCGAGCCCGGGGTCAGCCTGTACTCCGCCTCGAAGTTCGCGGTGGCGGGCATCAGTGAGGCGCTGTCAAAGGAACTGGCGCCGTTCGGCATCCAGTCGATGGTGGTGGAGCCGGGCGTGCTGCGTACCGACTTCCTGGACGCCAGTTCCCTGTCGGTGGCCGCGCACCGGATCGCCGACTACGACGGCACGCCCGCGCACGTCACCCTCGACTGGGCCGGCACCGCCAACCACGCCCAGCTCGGCGACCCGGTCAAGGGCGCGGCCCTGATCTACGAGGTCACCCGCCAGGACAGCCTGCCCACGCACCTGTATCTGGGACCGGACACCCTGGAGCGGCTCCAGGTCAAGCTCGACCAGATCGAGCAGGACGTGGCCCCCTGGCGCGAGAAGTCCGCCGCCACCGCCCACGACGACGCAGCCTGACCGGGACAGGACATGAGCAGGGACTACGACACCTGGTTCGTCACGGGCTGCTCGACCGGGTTCGGACGCAGCCTGGCCGAGCACCTTCTCGACACCGGTCACCGCGTGGCGGTGACCGCCCGGGACACCGGCCGGATCAGCGATCTGAGCGAGCGCGGCGACGCCCTCATCCTGCCCCTCGACGTCACCGACCCCGGCAGCGTGCAGGCCGCCGTCGAGCGGGCCGAGGAGCATTTCGGCGGGATCGACGTGCTGGTCAACAACGCCGGCATCGGCTACTTCGCCGCCGTCGAGGAGAGTGAGGAAGCCGCCGTGCGGCGGCTGTTCGAGGTCAACTTCCACGGCGTCTCCCGGACGATCCACGCCGTCCTGCCCGGCATGCGCCGGCGCGGAAAGGGGTTCATCGTCAACCTGACCTCCATCGGCGGGCTGGCCGGGTTCACCGCGGTCGGCTACTACTCGGCCACCAAGTTCGCCGTGGAAGGGCTGTCCGAGAGCCTGCGGCACGAGGTCGAACCCCTGGGCATCAACGTCATGCTCGTCGAGCCCAGCGCCTTCCGCACCGCATGGGCCGGCTCCTCCCAGGAGTCTCCCATCGTCATCGACGACTACGACGCGACCGCCGGCGCGGCCCGGCGCGCGTATCACGCCTCGGTCGGCCGCCAGGCGGGCGATCCTGACCGTGCGGCCCGCGCTGTAGTGGCCGCCGTGCACTCACCCAGGCCACCGCTGCACCTGCTGCTCGGCAACGAGGCGTACGACACGGCGATGGCCAAGCTCTCGGCCCTGCGCGCGGAATTCGAAGCGTGGGAGAGCACCACCCACGCGGCCGACTTCCCCGAAAGCGGCGGACAGGCGTGACCTCGCCGTCCGCGCAGAACTGATCGCACTCATTCTCAGGAGGACTTCGTCATGACCGTACTCACCGGAACCCCGCTCGCCGGCCGCGTCGCCGTGATCACCGGCGCGTCCAGCGGCATCGGCGCCGCCACCGCTCTGCGCCTGGCCGGACTCGGCGCCAAGGTCGCCGTCATGGCCCGGCGCAAGGATCGGCTCGACGACCTGGTCGCCACCGTCCAGGCCGCCGGCGGCACCGCGATCGCCCTTCCCGTGGACGTCACCGGCCGGGAATCCGTCAACGACGCCGCAGCCGAGGTGGCCGAGCGGCTGGGCACCGCCGACCTGGTGGTCAACAACGCCGGTGTCCAGCTCATCTCGCCGATCACCGACCTTCGCCAGGATGATTGGCAGCGCCAGATCGACCTCAACATCACCGGCGTCATGAACGTCATCGGCGCCTTCCTGCCGCACCTGACCGCCGCCGCCGGCTCCGGCCGTCCGGCGGACCTGATCACCACCTCCTCGATCGCGGCCACCCGCATCCTGGAGAAGTTCTCCGTCTACTCCGGCACCAAGGCCTACATCAGCCACCTCACCCGGCTGCTGCGCGTCGAACTCGGTCCGAAGAACATCCGGGTGGCCACGATCGAGCCCGGCATGGTCGACACCGAACTGCCCAGCCACGTCACCGACCCCGACGCCAGCGCCCTCATGGAAGGGCTGCTCACCGAGATCGACCCGCTGCGATCGGCTGACGTGGCCGAGACGGTGGCCTTCATCGCCGCCGCACCCCGCCACGTCAACCTCACCGAGATCACCATCCTGCCCACCGCGCAGGCCGTCTGACCCCGCCTCCCGCCCGGCTCCGTTCGGAGAGCCGGGCCGGCCGGACCAAGGAGCACCTCATGGATCCCGCCGGATTCATCCCCTACCCGCTGGAGCACGTGCACCGGCTCATCGAACCCGGGCCCGTCCTGCTCGTGTCCACCTTCGACGGCCGCCGGGCCAACCTGATGACCAACGGCTTCAACATGCCCGTCTCGCACGAGCCGCCGCTCATCGGCCTCATCGTCGGCCCGTGGGACCACAGTTACGCCGCCCTGCGCGAGCGCGGGCAGTGCGTCCTGGCGATCCCGTCCGTCGACCTGGCCGAGCGGGTGGTCGACGTCGGCAACACCTGCGGCCGCGACACCGACAAGTGGCGGCGCTTCGGCTTCACGCCCGTTCCCGCCGCCACCGTGGAGGCGCCGCTGGTGGCCGAGTGCTTCGCCAACCTCGAGTGCACGGTGGCCGACGACCGGCTCGCCGGCGACCACCACCTGTGGATCCTGCGCGCCGATCGGGCCTGGATCGACCCGGACCGGCGCGGCGCGGGCGAGTTCCACCACCGCGGCGACGGCACCTTCTCCGCCAACGCCGCCACCGTTGACCTGCGCCACCGCATGACCAAGTGGCAGTACCTCACCCAGCCCTGAAGGAGACAACGCCGTGACCCCCACCCTGGACGAACTGCGCCGTCCCGGCCGCCGCATCCTGCTCACCGGAGCCGCCGTCGTCACCATGGACCCGGAGCTGGGCGTCCTGCCCCGGGGCGACCTGCTCATCGACGGCGACCGGATCGCCGCCGTCGGCGCGGACCTGCCGGCAGGCGACGCGCTGGTCATCGACGTCACCGGCGCCGTCCTGGCCCCCGGCTTCGTCGACACCCACCGCCACGCCTGGGAGGCGCAACTGCGCCGCATCATGCCGGACGTCAACGACCTCGGCGAGTACGTCACCTCCACCCTGGCCGGCCTCGCCCCCGCCTACCAGCCGCAGGACATGTACGTCGGCACCCGCCTGGCCGCGCTGACCGCCATCGACAGCGGCATCACCACCATGCTGGACTTCTCCCACAACTCCCGAACCGCCGCCCACTCCGACGCCGCCGTCCGTGCGCTGGCCGACACCGGCATCCGCGGCGTGCACGCCTCCATGCGCCCGCACTTCGGTGACTGGGACGGGCAGTGGCCCGCCGACCTGACCCGCCTGCACGACACCCACATCGCCGGCAACCCCCTGCTCACCCTGCGCCTGGCCGCCCTGGCCACCGACGAGGTCGCCGGCCCCGACCTCGCCTACGGAGAGCATCTCGCCCGCACCGCCCGCGACCTCGGCATCGGCGTCAGCATCGACGCCGTCTTCGGCCCGGCCTCCTCCCAGGCCATCCTCGGCTGGGCCAGGCAGGGCCTGCTCGGCCCGGACGTCTGCCTCATCCACTGCACCGGCCTGACCCCCCAGGCCTGGCAGGCGATGGCCGACACCGGCGCCGGCGTCGCGCTCGCCCCCACCTCCGACGCCCAGATCGGCCTGGAAAGCGCGATCCCCGCCATCGACGAGGCACTCGCCGCCGGCATCCGCCCCGGCCTGAGCATCGACGTCGAAGTCGCCCTCGCCAGCGACATGTTCACCCAGATGCGCGCCCTGCACGCCATCCAGCGCATGCGCGCCGCCCACGCCGCCTACGGCACCGGCGAGCAGCCCGCCCGGATCGGCGTGGCCGACGTGCTCGACTTCGCCACCTTGCAGGGCGCCAGGAGCATCGGCCTGGGTGACGTCACCGGCTCCCTCACTCCGGGCAAGCAGGCCGACGTGCTCGTCGTACACGCCGAGGACCTCAACAACATGCCGCTCAACGACCCCATCGGCACCCTCGTCCTCGGCTCTGACGCGCGCAACATCGACGCCGTTTTCATCGCCGGCCGGGTCCGCAAGTGGGCCGGGACCGTCCTGGACGTCGATCCGGCCGCGCTGCGCGAGGACGTGCGCGCCTCCCGCGACCGTGTCCTGCACGCCGCGGGCCACCGGTCATGACCGCCCGCACGATCGTCCTGACCGGCGCGACCAGCGGCATCGGCCTGGCCACCGCCCGGCTGCTCGCCCGCTCCGGTCACCGGCTCATCCTGCATGGTCCCGAGCCCCGCCCGGCCGTCGAGCCCCTGCTGGCGGAGCTGCCCGCACCGGCCCCGATCGACTACGTGCCCGGCGACTTCGGCGACCTCGGCCAGGCCGCCGCGCTCGCCGACCGCGTCGGCGAGCTGACCGGCCACGTCGATGTGCTGATCAACAACGCGGGCCGGCCGGGGCCGCCCGCCCGGTCGCTCAGCCGCGACGGTCACGAGATCACTTTCCAGGTCAACTATCTGGCCGCGGTGCTGCTCACCGAGCGGCTCGCGCCGCTCCTGCGGGGCGGCCGGGTGGTGCACGTGGCCTCGGCGACCCACCTGTCCGCCAGTCTCGACGCCGACGACCTCGGCCTGGAACGCCACCCCTACAGCCCGACCATCGCCTATGCCCGCTCCAAGCTCGCCATGGTGATGCACGCCCTGTGGCAGGCCCGCCACCCCGGCCCGGCGATCGTGGCCATCAGTCCCGGCGTCATCAGCACCGGCCTGTTGCACGCCATGTACGGCGCCGGCGGCGCCCCCACCGGCCACGGCGCCCGCAACGTCGTCCAGGCCGCCACCGCCCCCAGCCTGCCCGCCGGCACCTATCTGGACGACGGCGAGCCCGCCCGGCCGGGCCGCCAGGCCCGCGATCACACCGCGCAGGACGCGCTGCGCCAGGCCACCACCCGCCTGTTGCGTCCCTGGCTCTGACCCTCGGCCCAGCCCGGCGGGCTCGACGATCCCGCCGCCGGCCGCTCCCCACCCTCGCCATCGGCGGCGGCCACCGGCGGGAGGCGCACCCCGCACCCGCGCACCCCACCTGGAGAAGGAACAAACCATGCCACGAACCGTGCCGACCGTCCTGGCGGGTGCGGCCCTGGCCCTCATCATGATCGTCGGTTGCGCCGGCACCGCGGCACCCGCCGGTCCCGGCGTCACCACCCCCGCCATCGCCGTCCCCAGCACCACCGATCAGAACGATACCGGCCAGAGCCGTCCGTTCGAACCGGTCACCATCGCCACCCTGAACACGCCCTGGGCTCTCGCTTTCCTGCCCGACCGCCGCGTCCTGGTCACCGAGAGAGCCGGGAGACTCCTCCTGATCACCACAGGCGGCTTCGTCCAACCGGTCGACGGGATCCCGCCCGTCTCCGCCGGAATCCAGAACGGCCTGCTCGACATCGCCGTCTCGCCCGGCCACGCCACCGACCACCTGCTCTACTTCACCTACTCCGCGCCCGGCCCCGACGGCGGTCTGCGCCTGGCCCGGGCCCGGCTGGACGAGAGCGGCGCCACCGCGCGCCTGACCGCGATCGACATCATCTGGCGGCAGGAGAGGAACAACGGCAGCTTCTGGGGCGGCGTCATCACCTTCTCCCCGGACGGCCGCCACCTGTTCCTGGCCGTCCGTGACTCCGCCCGCAACTCCACCGACCCGTCCGGCGCCCAGGACGGCGACCGTTCCCTGGGCAAGGTGCTGCGCCTCAACTCTGACGGCTCCACCCCCGCCGACAACCCCGACGCCGCCGCGGGCGGCGTGCGCGGCCAGGTCTGGACCAGCGGCCACCGCACCAGCTACGGCCTGGCACACGCCCCGGACGGGAGCCTGTGGCAGAGCGAGATGGGCCCGCAGGGCGGCGACGAGCTCAACCTGCTGCGTCCCGGCGGCATGGCCTTCTCCTACGGGGACGCCTTCCCCGCCTGGGACGGCTCCCTCCTGCTCGCCGGTCTGGCCTCCGAGTCCCTGGTCCGCGTCACCATCGATGCCGCAGGCCGCGCCCGCGAAGCCGAACGCTGGGACATGGGCAGCCGCACCCGGGACGTCGCCGTGGCCGACGACGGCACCGTCTGGTACGTCGAGGACGCCGCCCCCGGCCGTCTCATCCGCCTTGTGCCCCACCAGTGACGACCCTTCGAGGAAACCCCGCCGATGAGCCACCGAAGCATCGAGATCGTGGTCGTCGTGGTGACGGCCGTGCTGGCCCTGACCTGGCTCGCCAGGAGATTCCGGCTCAGCGAGCCCATGCTGCTGCTGGCCGGCGGGGCCCTGATCGGGCTGCTGCCCCGCTTCGGCGACATCCCGCTGCCGCCCGAGGTCGTGCTGTTCCTCTTCCTGCCGGCTCTGCTGTACTACGAGTCCCTGACGACCTCGCTACGCGAGATCCGGGCCAACCTGCGCTCCATCACCCTGCAAGCCACCGGCCTGGTCGTGCTCACCACGGCGGCGGTAGCGGTCCTGGCCCACGCGGCCGGGCTGTCCTGGCCCCTGGCTTTCGTGCTGGGCGCCGTGCTCGGCCCCACCGACGCGGTGGCCGTGGCCGCGGTGGCCGGCGGCCTGCCCCGCCGTACCGTCACCATGCTGCGCGCCGAATCCCTGATCAACGACGCCACCGCGCTGGTGCTGCTCGCGGTCGCGCTCGAAGCGGCCGTGGAGGGCGTGCCATTCTCCTGGAGCGGCACCACGCTGCGCGTCACCCTCTCCTACGCCGGCGGCATCGCCACCGGGCTCGCCGCCGCCGGGATCATCGTCCTCATCCGCCGCCGCTGGCGCGACCCCATGCTCAACAGCGGCCTGAGCGTCCTGACCCCCTACGCCGCCTTCCTGCCCGCCGAACTGCTGCACGCCTCCGGCGTCCTGGCGGTCGTCACCTGCGGCCTGGCCCTCAGCCAGGCCGGCCCCCGGCTCATCCCGCCGACCGCCCGTCTGCAGGCCGTCTCCTTCTGGGAGGTCACCACGTTCCTGCTCAACGGAGCACTGTTCGTCCTGGTCGGTATGCAGCTCCCGGCCGCGGTGCGCGGCCTGGCGTCCTTCGCGTTGCCGCACGCGCTGCTGCTCGCGTCGGGGGTGAGCGCTGTCGTCATCGGCGTGCGCCTGCTGTGGTTCTACACCGTCCCCTACCTGGTGCGGCTCCTTGACCGGCGGCCCGGCCAGCGCGACCGGCGCATCGCGGCCCGGCACCGGCTGCCGCTCGCCTGGGCCGGCATGCGCGGCGCCATCTCCCTGGCCGCGGCCCTGTCCGTGCCCGCCCTGACCGCGCAGGGGCTGCCCGTCCACGATCGCGACGTCATCGTGTTCATCACCACCGTCGTCATCCTGATCAGCCTGGTCCTGCTCGGACCGCCGCTGCCCGCCCTCATCCGCTGGGCCCGCCTGCCCGCCGACCCCACCCAGGCCGAGGAGGAGCGCCTGGCCGTACGTGAGATCACCCGCGCCGCCCTGACCGCCCTCCCCGAGCAGGCCGCCCGCCTCGGCACCCCCGCGCCCGTCGCCGACGCGCTCGCCCGCGAGCTCGCGGATTCCGGACGCCACGGCCAGGCGGAGACGGCCGAGCATGCCCGGCGGCTGCGCCTGGCCCTGCTCCAAGTACAGCGCGCCACCCTGATCCGGCTCCGCGACCACCGGCACATCGACGACATCGTCCTGCGCCACCTGCAGGCCCGGCTGGACGCCGAACAACTCCGCCTCGACGAAGACCAGGACAACGCTCGAGCCGCGCCGGCCGAGGTGCGCGACGGCAGCGTCACTCACGGGTCCGCAGCAGCGACACCAGAGCGGGACGCGGAGCGGCACGGGTCGTGAGCACGTTCGTCACCCCGGTCGCCAGCAGCACGCCTGCCAGCACGCCGCCCGCGAGCGGTCGGGGAACAGCCACCGTCGCAACCCCGGTGACGCCGCTCGTGACGGCCAGCGCCGCCGTGAGCGTCCCAGTGGCGGCCAAGCAACCCAGCAACAGCCCGGCCACGGCCACCGCCCAGCTCTCCATCAGTGCCATCCGGACGACCTGGCGCCGTGTCAGACCGGCCGCCCGCGCCGCCGCGAACTCGCTCCGCCGCTCCGACCCGGCGATCACCACGGAATTGATGATGCCGATGAACGCGTACAAACCGCCCAGCCCGAGCACGACCAGCGGCGTGGAGGTGCTCATGGTGGTTGCGGACGCGAGATGCCCTCAGCGCACGAGTGCTTGAGCGATCTCGATGGTCCTGCGCGTCTGGAATTCCATCGCCGAGAGCTGGATCTCACCGGGCGGAATCTCGCCATTCTGGGAGACGTGGCTGGTGCCGTACGGGTTACCGGCCTGGAACTGGACGGGGTCGGCGTAGCCTGGCGGAACGATGACGCAGCCCCAGTGGTAGAACGTGTTGTTCATGGCGAGAATGGTGCTCTCCTGGCCGCCGTGCGCCGTGGCGCTGGCGGTGAAGGACGAGCAGACCTTGTTCACCAGCCGCCCCTGACTCCACAGCGGGCCGGTGGTGTCGATGAACTGCTTCATCTGCGCGGCCGGCAGGCCGTAGCGCGTCGGCGCACCGAGGAGGACCACGTCCGCCCACTCCAGATCGTTCAAGGCCGCGGTCACGATGTGCTGGGTGGCCATGGCGTGGTCGGACCATCCCTGGTTGGTGGCGATCGCCTCCTCGGGGGCCAGCTCGGCCACCTTTCGCAGCCGGACGTCGGCCCCGGCCTTCTCTGCGGCGGTGGCGGCGGCCTTGGCAAGCTGGAAGACGGTTCCTGTAGCGGAATAGTAGATGACAGCCACGTTGATGGTTCTGTCCATGGTGATGGGGACTCCTCGCTCGTCCTGCGGCTTCGAGTACTGCGCTGCCGCGTGCGTCCATCAAGCATGGCGATGCCGCCTCGTCTTCGGCCTCGGCGACAATTGCTTAACCGGGTTCGGCCGCACCGCTCGGCGCGGCCCGGCTGGATCCTGCGGAGGGGACAGCCGTGGCCGGCTCACTGCGGGAAGGGGTGACCTTTGAAGTGACAACCTTCAGCATCGGACCCTACGTCACCCCAGGTCAGGAATGGGTTCGTTGATACAGCTCGTTAGCTGCCGGGATTCTCCGCCGGCTCGGCTCGGGTGATGAGTCGGGGGCGAGGCGAGTGGCGGCATCGATACGGCCGTGCTTCCGGGGGCCCAGGTCAGGGACCGATGGTGCGAGAGCAGACGTAGCGGTGATGCGGCCCTCCCCGGTGGTCGATCCGCATAGGCCGCCAGGCGCCGGTCCTTTGGCCAGAAGAGGCCGAGGACGCTGACCACGCCCCCGACGCCGGGATGCGGTCCTGGTCATATTCGGCCGGAAATCTCGCGAAGCCTCCGAGCGCCTGGTATGCGGGCCATGGAGGGCGTCGGGATCATGGCGGGAGAGCATCGAGCGAGCCCGGCTCGATCTGGACGAACCAGCTGATAGTAATCCAGAATGCGCGCAGTGTAACGGCTTGTGGGCGCCGGAGGATTTGTCCGCCGCACAAGTTGACCGGTATTGCCGGTTCGTGGCGGACCCGACGCCGGAAGAACTGGAGCGGTTTCCTCTTCCTGGACGCCGCCGCGCTGAAGGAAGCGCGGGACAAACGGCGCTCGCACAACCGCCTGGGCTGATCCCCCCAGTGGGGCACGGGGCGCATGCTCGGCACGTTCCTGACCGACTCCGGGCCGGCCGACGTGCCGCGGGTGGTGGTGGAGTACGTGGCCGAGCCGTTGGGGATCTCCGACGTCTCGGTGGCGAAGTCGTACGGCGACCGCCCGCAGACGCCGTACGAGCATGCCTCCAAGATCGGGACCATGCTCTGCTATCGCGAGCTCTCAGCCGCAGAGGAGAAGGTGGCGACGTTCATCACCTCTCGGGTGCGCAAGAGCCGGGACTCGCGCCGGGAGCTGTTCGACCGGGCGGTGCTGTGGCTGATCATCAACCGGGTGCTGCTGCCTGGCATCACCACCTTGTCCCAGCTGGACACCGAGGTGCGCCGGGCCGAACTGGAGGCGACCCTGCAGGTGCCGGATGGCAGGAAGGTCTCCACTCTGGAGTGGATGCGTACGGCGGTGACCAGGCTGTCGGGCACCGGGACGGAGCAGGCGCTGGATCGCACCTCGTACGTGCTGGGGCTGGGCACCGGGCGGTGGACCGCACCGGGTGGCGCCGGTGAAGCCGGCCGAGCTGCGGCTCGGGACGGTGCCGGTCGGCGATCCGCCACATCCGGGCCGTGCCGTCGCGTCCCGCCGTGGCCAGCAATCGTGCGGGCCCGGTGGAGCGGCGAGTGCTGATCCCCGATGACCGGGGCCCGGAGGACCGCCAGGTCCTCCGGGCCCCTCATCGGCGCCAGCGGTCATCTGTTGTTGTTGCCGCACCAGTCGACCCAGACGTGGCCGCTA
>NZ_JAATEP010000072.1:0-47898 GCF_012034275.1 Nonomuraea composti
TCCTCGGTGTCCGCGGCAGCGGGCATGAGGATGCTCTCACCGCGCCGGATGACCACGTCGCCGATCTCGATGTCGTCGGTGGCCCGTCGCAGGGTGGCCGTGTCGGCGAGCGCGCAGAGGCGCACCATCGCCTCCGCCGCGCCGGCGACGAGTGAGGGGTCGTCCCGAAGAGCCGCGAGGTGGATCGGGTTCTCCAGGAGTCCGCGCATCCCGAGGGTGATCATGCCCGCGGTGGTTTCGTGGCCAGCGGTGAGGAAGGCCAGCGCCAGCCTGGACAGCCCTTCCCGGTCGTACAGGCCCGCCTCCTGGTGCCGGATCACCCACCGGCTCAGCAGGTCGCCGGCGGGATGGCGGTGCTTGGCCTCGATCAGATCCCCGGCCAGCCGTTCAAGCTCGCCCATCAGGATCGTCCGCCGCTCGGCGGTGGCTGTTCTGCTCGCCAGCTGCCGGAACCAGCCGTGGAGACGAATCCTGCCGGCGTACGGCACCCCGAGCAGTTCGCGCATCACCAGGGTCGCCACCGGCAGGGCGAGCTCCTGGACGAGGTCGACAGGGCGCTCCATCTCCAGCAGGGCCTCGATCTGGTCATCCACGATGTCCTGCACACGTGGCCTCATGGCCGCGACTCGTTCGGTGGTGAACTCAGCGGCGGCCAGCTGCAGGTGAACGAGGTGCTGCGGCGCGCCCACGGCAGAGAAGGTTGCCCGGAACGGCTCGCCGCAGCCCGGCATGACCGGCCGGAAGCCGGGATGCGAATGGGCGGAGCTGGTCTGCGAGTTCGACAGGACGGCTTGCGCGTTCGCGTGTCCGCTCACCAGCCAGACCACGTCACCGCCGGGCAGGGTGACAGGAAGGATCGATCCGCTCTTCTGCGAACCGCCGCTCCAAGGCGGCAGGTCGCCTGGGCCGGCGGGGAAGCCGTCGGATGGTGGGGGGCGGTGGTGGCATGCCTCTCCTCGGGTCCGAGTACCTTCGATACCAGGAATGAAGGTCCTGCGGCGCCTCCGCCCTCGGACTGGCCCGAGCCCGTTGCCGTTCAGGGCAGCAGAACGGGTTTGACGACCTCGCCTGTGACGGTGGCCCGCTCGGCTTCGTTGATGCGGTCCAGAGGGAAGGTCTTGATCAGCTTGTCGAACGGGAAGCGTCCCTGGCGCCAGAGTCCGATCAGCATGGGGATGAAGACCTGGGGGACGGCGTCGCCCTCGGAGATCCCCCTCAGGTTCCGGCCGGCCATCAAGACCCGGGAATCGAGCACCACGTCCCCCTGCGGCGCGCCGACCAGGCCGCAGGTGCCGGTCGGACGCAGCGCGCCGACCGCCGTGGCGATGACCGCGGGCGATCCCGTGGTGTCGATCGTGTAGTGGGCTCCGCCGCTCACCTTCTCCAGCATCGCCGGCAAGCCGTCGTGGGCACCGTCGAAGGCGTGGGTCGCGCCCAGTTCGCGCGCCAGATCGAGGCGTGCCGGATTGACGTCGACGGCGACGATCGTGGCGGCGCCCGCGAGATGTGCGGCCATGATCGCACTCAGGCCCACCGCTCCCGTACCAAAAACGATCACACTTGACCCTGCGGCCACCTGGAGCGCGAGCAGCACTGTTCCCGCACCGGTTTGGATCCCGCAGCCCAGCGGGCCGAGCAGCTCCAGCGGCAGGTCCTTGGCCACCTTCACCACATTGCGGCTCGCGACGAGTGCGTGAGTGGCGAACGACGACTGCCCGAACCAGCGCGCGGCGACCTGCTGCCCTTCACGATCGCGTACGGGACTCGGCCCGTCGACTCCGCCGCCGGTGAGGTTACGCGGGAAGAACGTGGCGCAGTAGGCGGGGTGCCCGGCCAGGCAGGTGGCACAGGAGCGGCAGGAATCGTAGGACAGCACGACATGGTCCCCAGAACGCAACCCCGTCACCGCCGGGCCCACCTCTTCGACGACGCCCGAGCCTTCGTGTCCGAGGATGAGCGGCCGCTGAGCCGGATAGTCGGGCACGCGCGGCAGGAGATCGGTGTGGCACAGCCCGGCGCCGGCGATCCTGACCCGGACTTCTCCCATCCCCGGATCGCCGAGATCGAGGTCTTCGATGCGATGGGGGGCGTCATGTGCCCGCAGCACGGCCGCCTTGATGTGCATGGCCCCTCTTCCTCTACGGCGCTACAGCTTGTGGAAGACCTGCTCATCCGTCGGCACCCAGCCACGCCCGAAATCCATCTCGGCCGCGTGACGCCAGCTGCTGTCGCCGTGCCGAGTAAATATCTCTCGCGCCCGAATCTGCCGTCCGGCGTGCGAGATCGTGGTGTCGGCCACGAGTTCGTCTCCTCGCCAGCCCGGCGACGTGACGGTGCCACGACGCCCCATGCTGTCGAACCATTCCGAGACGAACAACCGGCGGCCAGGGCTGTATCCCCAAAGCCGCAGGGCCTCGGCCATTCTCGGGCCACCGGAATCCGGCTGCTCGATCCACGCGAATCGTTGCTCCAGCCACTGCCCGCCAAGGCGGATGCTGCCCTCCACGCGTATGACCGGCTGAGAGAAGGGCGGAGTGAGTTCCGTGGCTTCGAAGGCGCCTGTGCCTTCCCACGTACCGGTGAAGAACAGCAGGTGTCGCAGCTCGTCGACAGGAGAATCCAAGACCTTGCACTCCGATGTGGTGAGGCTCTGTTTGCAGATTGCGGGAGACGTCCGATGTGACAGCGAGACGTGTCCTTCTCGCGAAGTCGTCTCCCGATGTTATGGGGCCTCGTCCTCCCTCGAATCAGTCACCCGACTGGTGATGTCCGGTTCGGCGAGCAGGAACGCGCCGGCCCAGAGCGAGACGAGGGCGGTGCCCGCGGCAGTGCACGAGCGGATCCCCAGGAGCTCAGGGGGAGAGGGCGAGCTTGGCGTCCGCATTGAAGGCCCGGCGCCGGCCCGAACACCCGGCCACGTGCGGGGCCATCGGCAGGAGGTCGGGCACGCCGAACACCTCGGACACGAAGCAGCCCGGAAGGGCCAGGACCCCGGCCCGCAGCGCACTCCGTCCGCCTCCGCACCGTCAGCCGGTGGCGAAGAGCCGGAATACCTGGCGATCTCGGGGTGGCTTGGCGCAGTCCGGATCGCTCTTCAGGGGCGGTCTCGCACGCGTCCTGGGCCGGGAACGGACCTGCCGAGGGAGTCAGAGCAGCCCGGGCAGGTGCCTGGACCCGGCGGCGCCAGGAGGGACGCCGCTCACGGCGCATGTCACGACCTGGCCGAGCATGCCACCGGTCATCGGACAGATTCCCCGCGCCATGGGCCGCTCTAAGGTCGGTGCTCCTCCCTGATGAGCGCACACGCCGCGCACCGAAGTCGGAGCACCGTCGGCGTCCGCCGCCGCGACCCAGGCGAAAGAGCAGGTGCATGAGCGAAGTTGCGGTAGCCCCCATCTCGATGCCCGCCAGGCGGCGCGGAGTCCAGCTCGTCATGCTCGCGTTCGCGGTGCTGGTCGTGATGGGCGCCTACGTCAACGTGGGCCTGGCCCTCGACGGCAGGGTGCCCGCGGGCACGTTGACGTATGGGCTGGGCCTCGGTGGGCTGATGCTGGGCGCCTATCTGGTGCTGGCGAGGTTCGCCCCGTGGGCGGACCCGCTGATCCTGCCGTTGGTGACGCTGATCAACGGGCTGGGACTGGTGATGATCTACCGGCTGGAGTCCGGCGGCATGCGGCCGGCGTCGGCGGCGAACCAGATCATGTGGACGGCCGTCGGAGTGGCGATGTTCGCGCTGACCCTGATCGTGCTGCGCGACCACCGCGCGCTCCAGCGGCTCACCTACACCGCCGGCGCGGGCGGCCTGGTCCTGCTCGCCCTGCCGGCGGTGCTGCCGGGCAGCATCAGCGAGGTCCAGGGTGCGAAGATCTGGATCCGGTTCGGCGACGTCGCCTCGATCCAGCCGGGCGAGTTCGCCAAGTTGCTGCTGGTCGTCTTCTTCGCCGGCTACCTGGTGGCCAAGCGCGAGGTGCTGGCGCTGACCGGGCGCCGGCTGCTGTTCCTCGACCTGCCCAGAGCCAGGGACCTCGGCCCCGTTCTCGTCACCTGGATGCTCAGCCTGCTCGTCCTGGTCTTCGAGAAGGATCTGGGGACGTCGCTGCTGTTGTTCGGCACGTTCGTCGCCATGTTGTACATCGCGACCCAGCGCACCTCCTGGGTGCTGATCGGTGTGCTGCTGTTCGCCGGTGGTGCCTGCGTGGCCAGGCTGGCCTTCGATCATGTGGGCGCCCGCTTCGCCGCCTGGCTCCACCCGGCCGACCCGATCACCTACGGCAGCGCGGACATCTGCGGGCCGGGCGGGCCTGGCGATCCGATGTGCGGCAAGAGCTTCCAGATCATGCAGGGTCTGTACGGCCTGGGTGAGGGCGGCATCCTGGGCACCGGCCTGGGTCAGGGCCGCCCTGACCTGATTCCGCTGGCCTTCTCCGACTTCATCTTCGCCGCGACAGGGGAGGAGTTGGGCCTGACGGGCCTGATGGCCCTGCTCATGCTCTACATGCTGCTGGTGGAGAGGGGCTTGCGTACCGCGCTCGCGGCCCACGACCCGTTGTCGAAGCTGCTGGCGGGCGGGCTGTCGTTCATCGTGGCCTGGCAGGTGTTCATCATCGTCGGCGGTGTCACGAACCTCATCCCGCTGACCGGTCTGGTGACCCCGTTCATGTCCCAGGGCGGCTCGGCGTTGCTGGCCAACTGGATGCTCGTCGCGCTCCTGGTCCGCATGTCGGACGCGGCACGGAGGCCGCCGCCGCAGGCGATCCAGAACGAGGGGCTGACGCAGGTGTTCCAGCGGTGATCGGCGCGAGCTTTGTGGAGGGCCGGCCGTGATTCCGGGGCGAGGACACCGCCTGCCCGCCGATGATCAAGGCGCTGGAGCCGAGCCGCCGCCGGTCGGCGCGACGCCTGTCCGGTGATATGGGCGCGGCCCATGCTGCTGATCTGGAGCTTGCCTGGCGTAAGAACCCACGAGGTATCCGACTCCGAGGTGATCGATCGATTTCCGCAGACGCCCAAGGGGAGGTGGAGACTTTCCGCACGCACTTCCACGTCATCCACCGCCTTACCTGCGCCTGTCTCGGACCGGACCTCTCCTCTGCTCCGTTCCGCTGTGGATGAGCGGCACCACCGCATTCCCAAAGATCCGGGACGTACGCGGCCAAGGTGAAAGACCGGGGCAAGGCGACCACGACCTGATCCCCGCGACGCAGAGACGAACGGCTCCGCCTGATCGGCGCCGGGCCGAGAGCCCACCGCCGTGGCGGCTCCCTCGTCCAGGCGGCGTGGTTCGTCAACGCGGTCGAGCCGGAACGGCTGTGGTGCGCGCTCGGCGACTTCTACCCCGCTCGGCTCTGGTCTCTCTGGAACCGACGGCCGAGGTCATCACCGAGGTCCTCGCTGGAACCTTTCCGTGTCTCACCTGATGAACGTGGAACGCGGCTCGTTCTGCCGAGGCTTCCTGGGCTTCTGGAGGGAGGTGATGGTGACCGACGTCATGGCGGCCCGCTCGCGGAGATCAACGGGCTCGCCCTCGATCGCTGCTCCTCGCTCGTCGACTTCGTCCAACCCTGATCCTGAGGCAGCAAGAACCGCGCGATCCTCGCGGCCCCGTGGCACGGCGACGAGCAGGCCACCCGCCACCTGGGCGAGCATTGCGCCTGCCGATAATTGCGTCCGCCCAGCTCACGGCCATGTCGGCCTTGCATGGCGTGCGAGAGCTCCGGCCTCAGCAGAGGGAGAGGCATGCGGAATGATGATCGACCGTGCTCCTTCGCCTGGCCTATCTCGCCGTCACGAATGCTTTCGCCGCGCTGCGGCTGCTGCCGATGGGCGATCGGGACAAGGACGTCGAGATACTCGCCCTGCGCCACCAGATCACCGTGCTTGGACGGCAGCTCGGCGCCGATGCCAGGGCGAGGTTCGCGCCCGAGGATCGGGCCTTCCTGGCCGCGCTGCTGACCTCGCTGCCGCGTGAGGCCTTGGGCCGGGTACGGCTGCTTGTCCGGCCGGATACCGCGCTGCGCTGGCACCGCGATCTGATGCGACGGCGTCACGCCCGTAACTGCCGACCGAAGCGGCGTGGGCGCCCGCCCACGGTGCGCTCCATCCGTATCCTCAGCCTGCGCCTGGTTCGCGACAATCCGGCGTGGGGATATCGGCGGGTGCACGGCGAGCTCACCACGCTCGGCCTCAAGGTTGCGCCGTGCACGGTCTGGGAGATCCTCAAGCAGGAAAGGCTTGACCCGGCTCCTGGGCGGGCGTCCACCACGTGGGCGGACTTCCAGCGCTCGCAAGCCGATGCCCTGCTGGCCTGCGATTTCATCGAAACTATCACGTTGAACGGGCAGCGCCAGTACATCCTGGCGGTCATTGAGCACGCCAGCAGGCGTGTGCGTGTGCTGGGCGCCACAGCACAGCCGACCGCGAGCTGGGTCATCCAGGCGGTCAAGAATCTGGTGATGGATCTTGAGGATGCGGGCTGCCGGGCGCGTTACCTGATCTGTGACCGGGATGCGAAGTTCCCGCCCCTGATGGACGAGATCTTGTCCGAGGCCGGCATCGAGACCATGCTCACTGGTATCCGGATGCCGCGGATGAACTCGGTCATGGAGCGGTGGGTGCAGTCGTGCCGCCGAGAGCTTCTGGACCGCTGCCTGATCTGGAACGAACGTCACCTGCGGCACGCCCTGCGCGAGTACGAAGGGTTCTGCAACGAGCACCGAGCCCACCAGGCCCTGAACCAAGCAGCTCCGCTGCGTACCGTCCCGGATCCGATCATCGATCCGAAGCGAATCGACGACCTGAACATACGTCGGCGAGATCGGCTCGGCGGGGTTCTCCACGAGTACTCACATGCCGCTTGAACTGCGTGGATAGAATTCTCGGCAGGCGCAGTGCCACATTCGGAACCGCGCGAGTGAACGGGTCCAGCTCTGGAAGCGCGGGCGTGGGGCTGACGAAGCCGGAGACTGCGATCAGAGTGTCAAGCTTCCAGTCCCCGTCGAGGCGGTCGAGGGCGTGGAGCGCCGTGACACACCCGAGACTGTGCCCGACCACGGCGGTGCGGCCGTCGGGCTCGCCAAGGGCTTCTGCCGCAGCCGTGATCCAAGGCTCGGGCTCGGGAGCAGTCGAGTTCGGCAGTGCCGGAATCTCGACCTTGATCCCTGGGGTGTCAGTTCATCCTGGAGCCACTCGAACCAGTGGCTGGAGGGCGATGCCATGTAGCCGTGCGACAGAATGACCTGGTCAATGCTCATGTCGCCTGCCAACACTTCATCGGTCATTCGCTATTTCTGCCGTCACTTGGGAGCGGGCCGTCGCGATTCTCCTGCCGATGGAGAAGAGAGCGATGGCGAGATAGACGCTGGGCCACAGAAGGTGGACGCCTGTCTCGATGATCAGCGCAAGCGGCACGGACACCGCGAACATGGCGCCGGGAAGCGCCACCTTTATCCAGATGCCGCTGAACATGTCCCTAGTAGCAGCGGTAGGTGTGCTCCAGGTCGAGCCGGCGCAGGAATACCTGCCAGCAGCGATCCACGTCCGCGCTGGTGGCGCCGGTCTTGGAGGACCAGAGCCAGACTGGTGGGGCGTCCCGGTCGTCGGGCAGGTGCTCGGCCTTCAACCGGGTCACGGTGCCCTCGATGAGGGGTAACTCGCCTGGCAGGTAAGGACCCAGCGCCACTACCGATTACGGGCCAGAGCCGGTCACTGGTGTAACTCCTGATCAAGGAGAACGCACCTGATGAGTACTGACCCTGCTGCGCATCGGCCACCTGGCTCTGACCGGCCCTCTGGTGGCCCTGGCCCTATTCGCCCATCTGCCCTGGGCCCGCCCTGCCCGGCGTGCTCATGGTCGGCCTTGTCGGCGTCACGATGAACCCGTACTCGTGGCCCGCGTCGTCGAAGTCGCCGGAGCCGGCGGACTGGTCAACACCGTCCACACCTCCGTAATCACCCGGGGCGTCGTGGCCGGCAGCGCCATCGGTGGCCTGGCCATCAGCGCCGCCGGAGACACGACCGCCGCCGCCATGTGGACCGGCGCCGCCCTCGCCATCCTCGTCACCTGCGTCCTCAGCGCCCAAACCCGCAACTCCGAACGCCCCCACCCCCAACCAGGACAAGACTGACCCGGCACGCCCGCTCGTCTCAACCTGCGATGCGTGCGCGGAGCGACCGGTGGTCTCGCCGGTCTCCGTGTTCCCTTCGTCCGGGTGTCGATCCACCGATCGGTGGATCGGCCCGACCGGTCGGTTGACCCAGTGGCCCCACCGTTCGGGAGCCGAATCCCGTCCACTGGCCGGTGTTGGCGGAAGTGCCGGTCGTAGCAGGCTGGACGCAGTCAACCACCGCTGGGCAATGCCCCGGAAAGGACGCACGCATGCCACCAGTGATCGAGGTACGCAACCTCCACAAGCGCTATGACGACAAGGTCGCGGTCGAGGATGTCTCGCTCACCGTTCAGGAGGGTGAGATCTTCGGGATCCTCGGCCCGAACGGCGCCGGCAAGACGACGACCGTGGAATGCATCGAGGGCCTTCGCACACCGGATCGGGGCGCGATCAAGGTGCTCGGGTACGATCCTCTCCGGGACCGCGCCGAGCTGACCCGGAGGCTCGGCGTCCAGTTGCAGGCCGGCCAGCTCCCGGAGCGGCTGCAGGTCGCCGAGGCGCTGGAGCTGTACAGCTCCTTCTATCCCGGCCCGGCCGACTGGCGCGCGCTGATGCACGGCCTGGGCCTGGCGGACAAGGCGAAGACCAGGTACGCCAAGCTGTCCGGCGGCCAGAAGCAGCGGCTGTCGATCGCGCTGGCGCTCGTGGGCAGTCCTCGGGTGGCGATCCTCGACGAGCTCACCACCGGTCTCGACCCGCAGGCTCGTCGCGACACCTGGGACCTGATCGAGGGCGTGCGCTCTCGCGGGGTGACGATCGTGCTGGTCACCCACTTCATGGAGGAGGCCGAGCGGCTGTGTGACCGGCTGGCGCTGATCGACGCCGGCCGCGTCGTCACGGTGGACACCCCGGCAGGCCTCACCGAACGGGCGCGCATCGAGCAGCGGATCCAGTTCCGTCCGTCCCGGCCGCTGGACGATCGCCTGCTGGCGAGCCTGCCCGACGTCTCCAGTGTCACCCGCCAGGGTGAGCTGGTCATCGTGGGCGGTAACGACAACGCGCTCAACGCCGTCACCACCGTCCTGGCGCGCAACCAGATCGTGGCCGAACGGCTGCGCGTCGAGCAGGCGAGTTTGGAGGACGCGTTCGTCGAGCTCACCGGCAAACGCCTCGGCGCCGTCGCGGACGCCGACCCGAAGTAGCCCCCGATACAGCGAGAGGAAACCATAATCGTGTCAGCCCTGAACACCGCCGCACGTCCGGTCACCGCCAAGCGCGGTTCGGCGACATGGAGGCTCATCAAAGCCGAGAGCAAGCTGTGCGTCCGCGACAAGGTCGCACCGATCTGGGGCGTCGGCTGCCCACTGATTGTGTTGATCATCCTGGGCAGCATCCCCGCCTTGCGAGAACCCCAGAAGGCCAACGGCGGCTTGACGAACTTCGACCTCTACGTGCCTGTACTGATCCTGTTCAACGTGGCGATCCTGGCCATGACCGCCCTGCCGGCCACGCTGGCGGGCTACCGGGAGAACGGCGTGCTCCGGCGCATGCAGACCACGCCGGTCGGCCCGGCCCGCCTGCTGGGCGCCCAGCTCGTGGCCAACTTGACCATCGCGGTCGTCGCGATGGTCCTGTTCCTCGCGGTGGCCGGGCTCGCTTTCGGCGTCGACCTGCCGCAGAACCTCTTCGGCTTCGCCGTCGCCTGGCTGCTGGCGTCCGCCGCGCTGCTCTCGATCGGCCTGCTGATCACCGCACTGGCACCCGGACGCAGCTCGGCCTCGGCGATCGGCACGGTGTTGTTCTTTCCGATGATGTTCTTCGCCGGCCTCTGGGTGCCGATCACTCAGATGCCCGCGGTGCTGCAGAACATCAGCCACTACACCCCGCTCGGCGCGGGTATGCGGGCCTTCCAGGAGGCGTACCTGGGGCAGTTCCCGTCCGCCCTCCCGCTACTGACTCTGGCGGCCTACGCGGCCGGGTGCGCGCTCATCGCGGTCCACTGGTTCCGCTGGGAATAGAGCGCGGAGAATAGGCTTGACGTGGAGGAGGGGAATCTTGAGCAGGCGGAGGCGGCCGGAGCACTGGGCCGCGGCGTGGGAGAAGCGGCCGTTCCTCCTAGCCACCGCGGTGCCGTACACCTTGCTGGCCGCCCTTGTCGTCTTCAAGGTGATCGAGGGGCCTTCGGCCGGCGACTCCCTGCTCATCGATCTCGGCCTGTGCGCCTTGGCCGCGACATGGATGCTCGGCATGTTCACCCTGCGCCCCGCCTGGCGGCAGCGGCCACGGATCATGGGGGTGTTCTTCACCGGGCTCCTGGCGATCACCGCGATCCTGGTGGCACGCGATCCCGCGTTCGGGCTGTTCACCCCCGCCCCCTACATCTACGCCTTCACCGTCCTTGGCTGGCCATGGCGGCTGCCGGGCGTGGCCGCCGTGGCGGTGGTGGCCGGTGCCGCCCAGGCTTCTAGCGTGGACAGTACGACCGGGCTCGGCCTGACACTGTACGGAGCCGTCATCGTTGCCAACGTCGTCCTCATGAGCGGCACCGCCTGGGTGCTCCGGCTCGCCGAGCGGGAGAAAGAGCAGCGCGAGCAGGTCCTCGCGGAGCTGAGCCGGACGAATCGGCTGCTGGAGGCGACACTCGCCGAGAACGCCGGCCTGCACGCCCAACTGCTCACCCAGGCCAGGGAGGCGGGGGTCCTCGACGAGCGTCAGCGGATGGCCCGCGAGATTCACGACACCTTGGCGCAGGGCCTGACCGGGATCATCGCGCAGCTCCAGGCGGCCGAGCAGATGCACGAGGTCCCGGCACCGTGGCGCCGGCACGTCGACGCTGCCAAGAAGCTGGCCGGGGAGACCCTGTCAGAGGCCCGGCGCTCGGTCAACGCGCTGCGGCCCGAGCCGCTGGACGGCGCGCGCCTGAGCGGCGCACTCGCCCAGGTCGCCGACCGCTGGTCGAAGCTGCACGGGCTCGCCGTTGACGTCACGACGACCGGCGCGGCGCGGTCAATGGCACCGGAGGCCGAGTTGGCACTGCTGCGCACGGCCCAGGAGGCCCTGGCCAACGTGGCCAAGCACGCACACGCGACGAGAGTCGGGGTGACACTCTCCTACCTGGATGGCCAGGTCGCACTGGACGTACGTGACGATGGCAAGGGCTTCGATCCCGCAGATCTCGAAGCCGGCGCGGCCACGGACGGCGGGTCACGGCCCCCGTCCCGCAGCGGCGGATTCGGCCTGACCATCATGCGTCAGCGCGTCGAGGGACTGTCCGGCACCTTGCAGATCGAGTCCGAGCCCGGCGCCGGCACCGGGGTCTCGGCCCGCATCCCCACCCTGCCGGCCGGGAGTCACGCATGACCGATCACGCGGCTGAGACCTCGATCCGGTTGGTGATCGCAGACGACCATCCCGTCGTCAGGGATGGGCTGAGCAGCATGTTCGCCTCCGCGCCCGGATTCGAGGTGCTGGCCGAGGCCGCGGACGGCGCCGCCGCCGTACGGCTCGCCCAAGAGCTCCGGCCCGACGTGATCCTGATGGACCTGCGCATGCCGGGCATGGACGGGCTGACCGCGATCAACGAGCTGACCAGGCTCGGCGTCACCGCGCGCGTGCTGGTTCTGACGACTTACGACACCGATTCCCACGTCCTGCCGGCGATTGAGGCGGGTGCGACCGGCTACCTGCTCAAGGATTCTCCCCGGGAGGACCTGCTGAGAGGTGCGCGGGCCGCCGCCAGGGGCGAGAGCGTGCTGTCCCCTTCGGTTGCGGCCCGGCTGATGAACCGGGTCAGGACGCCCGCGCCGCAACTGCTCAGCCAGCGGGAACTCGAGGTACTCGAACTCGTGGCGGCCGGGAGCACCAACCGTGAGGCGGCGGCCCGGCTGTTCATCACCGAGGCCACCATCAAGTCGCACCTGCTGAACATCTACGCCAAGCTGGGGGTGAATGACCGCACGGGCGCCGTCACCGAGGCGTTCAACCGAAGGTTGCTCATCCCACGAATGCCCGAACAATCGTGACCCGCAGGGCGATCGGGGCCTCCGATGTTCGTGATGGTCATCGTCTCAGGCAGCGGCATGCTGGTCTGCCTCGTGCTGGGCGAGCGGGCGCGCGGGTCGGTGCGTTCCGGATGCAGCGCGCTGGTGATCCGGTCGAAGCCGCGGTAAAGGCGTCGGGACGAGGCCCGCTCCTGGTCTGGGTCGCCGGCTCTGATCGGTGTCAAGCTCGGACTCTCCTGCGGGGAATCACGCCCAGCGGGTGCTGACCGCATACGGGCGCGGTCAACAACACGATGACGCTGCAGGTGGCGCTGCTGGTGTTCGTCTTCCTGGCGATCCGCCAGGGGCGCGCCAGTAGGTCGCGATCGGCGTGGTGACGGTCGCGACCCTGGTGGCGCAGTTCCGACGGTCCCACCTGTGAGCGCAAGGTCCCCGCAGGCGGGAACCCCTACGTGCCGGGGCAGAACACCGCCTCGGCCGCCTTGTTGATGTCCGGGGATACGGCGGTCATGGCGTCGTGGTTCGGGATCTTCAGCGTGGTGGATACGGCGAACTGCAGACGGCCGTCAGGCGAGCTGAAGGTCACGGTGAAAGCCCCGGGAACGCTGCCGGCGACCGGCCGCAGCTCCGGCTTGCCGCCGCACAGGGCGGGCGGCTGCTGCTGCTGTTGCGAGGCTGCCGCCGGCCGTTGGGAAATGACGTTCCGCAGGTTCGCCGGCAGCAGCTTGCCCTGGTTGAACGCGCGGTGGAAGGCGCTGATGTCGCGCGCGGTCGAAATCGCCCCTTCAGCCCCCCAGCTGGTGGCGTTGAGCCGGTCGACATCGCGCGGCTTCCCCTCGGAGTCGGGGATGTAGCCGTGCCCGTGCGGCCCTTTGATGCCGTCGCCGACCTTGGTGGCCAGGTAGGTGTGGTCCATCCCGAGGGGGACGAACAGGCGGCGGGCGAACTCGGCGGCCCGGTCGTGGCCGGTCACCTTTTCGATGATCATGCTGAGGAGGATGTAGTTGGTGGTGGAGTAGAAGTACTGTCCCACCTCCACCGGGCGCGGCACGCTCCGCGAGGCCTTCACCAGGTCGGTCAGACTGTATTTGGTGGTGAAGTCGAAGACGTCGAACTTCCCGCTGGCGATGAAGTCGGGGATGCCCGAGGTGTGCTGGATCAGCTGCCGTATGGTGATCTCGTCGGCTCGGTCGACCAGATCCTGCCGGGCCGTCTCCGGCAGGACGTCGCTGAGCTTGTCGTCCAGCTCGAGCTTGCCCTCCTCGACCAGTTGCAGCACCACCGTGGCCGTCATCAGTTTGGTCTGAGACCCGATGCGGTAGCGGGCGTTGGAGGGGATGCCTCCGCCCTTGCCGTCGAGCAGGCGCGAGCCCGCCGAGCCCCGTCCCACCCGCTTGCCGTCGACGTACACCTCGCCGATGGCACCCACCACCCCGTCGTTCTTCGCCAGCGCCTCCATCGCCCGCTGAACGCTTCCCAGCTTGACGGGTCGGCTGGCGGCGCCCGCGTTGGGGATGGCCGCCGTCGGGGCCGCCACGCCCAGCGCGAGCACCGCGCACACCGATCCGACCAGGCCGACACTTGACACACTTCTCATGACTGATCCCTCTCCTTGGATAACGGATCACGTTCTAGCCCGGCCGATGTTTCCTCCCGGTTTGCACATCGGGAAAGCGAACCGAAACCCCGCCGGCCCGACCCACCGGGCGGCATCGGCCACTGGCGGGCCGCTCCTTCGGTCCTGGCCCTTCTCGGGCGGTGGGCCGGACAGCTGTTACGGCCCGAGTGGCTCGCCAAACAGATCCGCCAACTCGGCATCCCAACGCTCCCCGCCCGCGGAGCAGCCCTCCGCCAGCACATCCCAGACAGAATGCCCCGACCAGGCCACCCCGCCGACAGGTGATCGAGCGAACCCACCAGTTCGGGACCCCGACCGCGCAGCGGTCGGAGGATGCCCCGGGCGGGGCTTCCGCAGGCGCTCCAGCGTTCACACGGCGCACGCGCAGGTTCAGCGGGCTCAACATGTGAGTATGAGCAGGTTGACGAGGTCGGCGTAGACCAGCAGCCCCGCCATGACCATCATCAGCAGCGCCACCGCGTACGTCAGTGGCAGCACCTTGGCCACGCTGACACGATGACGTTCATCACCTGTGACCTCGGTCAGGGGCGTCTGGTGACCATAGATTCCATAGGTGACGGAGGAGAGCTCATCGTCCGCAGAGCCGCGGATGGGAAGATTCTCTGGCGCGCTCGAAAGGGCTGGAAACCAATGACGCGACCGTTCTTGGCGTTTCGGACGACCTGCTGATGGTGGACACCTCGAAAGAAGTCATCGCCTATCGCGTCACCGACGGCGGCGTCGCCTGGCGCACATCGTTGAGAGGGGCGCACAGAAAGCGTGGCGGGGTACTGACGAACGGCCGGGTCACCTAACGTCCGGGGAGACCGACAGACGCTCCTCAAGCTCGACGGCCGCACCGGCGATGTGATCGACCGGCACCGATTCACGGAAGAGATCGAGCTGCTGATCATGCGCAACGACCTGGCCGTCATCAAGGTGGGGCTCAAGCACCATCTGGTGATCTCCTAACGACCACCCCAGATCGGACACTTTCTGTTGTCAGGGAAGACCTGCAGGCGCTCGGCACAGGTCAGGTGTAGGCGATCAGTCGCCCGGCGGCCACGACTGCCACCCATGTGATCAGCGATACGGCGCCCGCCGTCCTGGCCGCCGCGGGCGCGCGGCGGTCGCGGTCCCACGCCGCGACCCGGCGATAGACACCAAGATGGAACAGGGCCACGTTCATCCCGGCCACGCCCAGCAACGCCAGCTTGACCGGCGCGGCGCCGGTGCTCGCGATCTCCCTGGCTCCGGCCACGAACATCGCCGCCCCGGACACCGCCGCGACGGCGAAGCCCGCGCGGGCCACCGGCAGCAGATGCCGCGCCGCCGCCGACACCGAAATCGTGCCCCGCCCCGCGCCAAGCAGCCGTAGGTCGAACAGAGCGGCCGGACCGACCAGCAGCGCCAGCCCCAGCAGGTGCACGATCTCCAAGGAGGAGTACATCCACGGAGTGTCCCTGACGAATTCGGCCGGCCACGTGCCCTCAAGCCACGTCAGAGGCTCCATGCCGTCTCCTCCTCATCCGTACCGCGACGACCATGCCGCCGCCGGCCAGAAGGGCGGCCCCCGCAATCCACGGCAGCGGCCCCGCACCGGCACCTCCATCGGAGGCGGCGGAAGCGGCATGCGACCCTTCAGACTCACTTGCGGAGCTCGGCGAGGTCGACGGCGGGGTCTGCGGCAGCCGCACCGAGCGCTGCCTGATCGCCCGGCCGTCCTGCCTGATCAGCAGCTCCGGCCGGAACTCATCCGCATGCTCGCGATGCGCATATCCCACCGCCTCCAGCCGCTCGCCCTCCCGTATCCGGTCCGGCATGCCCCACGCTGTCAGTCGCTCCAACGGCGCGAGAATCAGCACCACCTCCTCGTCACGACCGTTGAACGCCCGGGTGTGCTGAAGCACCTCCCGCCCACCCAGCTCCTCCAACTCCGCCGGAATGGACCGCTCCGCCAGCCCGGACGGCACCCGTACCGGGGCAGCCACGCGTAGCCGCACCTGCGGGTGCGGATTGCCCCATCTCACTTCGCTCACCGTGCCGGACACATACAGCGGCCGCTCGGTCCTGAAGTCTTCCCAGCCGTGGTGGAGCGTGCTGAGGAGAGCAAGCCCGAAAATCATCGACTTCATGGCCGCAACCCTGGCGGCTGCATGGCGTTTGCGCCCGCTTCATCGGTAGAAACATCTCGATTAATATCTGACGTATATGAATCTTCACCAGCTGCGCTATGCGGTGGCTCTTGCCGAGGAGCTGAACTTCAGCCGGGCCGCGCTGCGCGAAGGCGTGCGACAGCCGCCGTTCAGCCAGCAGATCGGCAAGCTGGAGGAGGAACTGGGCGTGCGGTTGTTCGAACGCACGACCAGGCAGGTGCGCCTCACGCCTGCGGGCGAGGCGTTCGTGGCAGAGGCCCGTGCGAGTCTGGCGCACGCCACCCGTGCCGCCGAAGCCGCCAGGCGAGTGGGCAGAGGAGAGGCAGGACGGTTGGTCCTCGGGTTTGTCGGTTCGGCGACCTACTTCACGTTGCCGAAAGTGCTGCGCCACTTCCGGACCCGCTACCCGAGCGTGCAGGTGGAGCTGCGCGAATTGTCCACCGCCCAGCAGGCCGAGGAGTTGCGTCAGGGCCTGCTTGACGTCGGGCTCCTGCACGCGCCGCTCGCGGGACTCGCCGCCGAGGTGCTGACCACCCGTACCGTGGCTCACGAGTTGCTTCTCGCCGCTCTGCCCGCCCATCACCAGCAGGCCACGCGCACGTCACTGCCGATGTCCGCTCTCGCCACCGAGCCGTTCGTCATGTTCCCCAGACGGCACGGCCCCGCGTTGCACGATGAGATAACCGCCTTGGCCAGAGCGGCGGGATTCCAGCCCCGGATCGTGCAGGAGGCCGTGCAGATGCAGACCATCATCGGCCTGGTGGCGGCAGGAATCGGCGTGTCCATCGTGCCGGCGTCGCTGGCCCGGCAGCGGCGGGCCGACGTCGCCTTCCGCCCACTTTCCCCCGCCGCTCGGGTCGTCACCCTGGACGCGGCATGGCGTACCGGCGACCCCAACCCGATCGTCCGCAACTTCTGTTCCTTGCTGCCCACGCCTCCTGCCCACCCATGATGCTCGTACATGGCTCTGCACCTGCACCTGTACACCGACACGCGTGTCCCCGGGCCACAGGCGAGGGGCAGGCTGGAAGGGCGCCAAGTACTGCAGCCACGCCTGCCGCACCGGTGGCGAACGCGCTGCTGCGCGCCCAGGATCTCCTCGGCCCGCCGCCGGTCGCCGGCGAGCAGTGGCAGGGTGCCCAGGCAGCACTGAGCGCCCAGTTGACCGAGCTGAGCAGCGGCGCCCCGAGAAGACCGACAAGAACGTCGGTTTCCTCGGTGTGCGGCCCGCCGAGGTGATGGAGCGGCAGAGCTTTGGCCAGGTGATCGGCTACATGGGCGGGGTGACGGTCAGGGTGGCGGGCTCGATCTTCAACCTGCCGGAGAAGATGGTCGGCGTCTGGCACGCGGCCTTCTCCGGTGAGGAGCGCGACCCCGAGGGCCCGGTGGGCATGGTCGGCGCGGGCCGCTTGGGTGGCGAGATCCTGGCCTCCGACCTGTCCAACGAGGAGAAGATCGCCACCTTCGTCAACCTGCTGGCCGGCTTCAACCTGGCGATCGGCATGTTCAACCCGATTCCGCTGCTGCCGCTCGACGGCGGGCACATCGCGGGTGGGCTCTGGGCGGGCCTCAAACGGGCCTACGCGAAGATCATGCGGCGGCCGAAGCCCAAGCACGTCGACATCGCCAAGGTGCTGCCGCTGACGTACGCGGCGGCACTGGCGATGATGATCATGGCGGGTCTGCTGATCTACGCCGACTTGGTCAGCCCGCTCACACTGACGAAATGATCGGTTTATGCCAGTCGATCCGCGCCGGACCCTTTAACATGCCCCATGTTTTCCGGACATCGGAGCCCGCGATCGCGGTCCGCCCCCGCCGCCGGCGGCATGCCGGGGGCTGCGATGATCAGCGGCCGGGACCGGGCCCGCAGTGCCGCAACCGTCTACACCACAGGCGTCCCCAAGAATCGGCAGCACCTGATCGACGCCTTCATCGCCACGATGTGCGACCGCTGAGCCCGTGCAGCAGTCGCGGCTGCTGGGCCGACAGGGCGTCTCCCGGGCTGGGGGCGATCGCCGTCCCAGCCCCGCCGGGGACCACGGTGCGGATCCGGGCCAGGGCCGGCACCGTAGGGCAGCTTGCCCGGCTTGTGGAACGCCGTCGCGGCGGGTGCGCAGCCCACTATGGACGTCGGCCGTCCGATACCGCGGTCGAGGGCCGGGATGTGCTCATCCATCTGCGGGTGCGCCGAAGATGGCTGGTCGACTCGATGGCCCGCGTCGTGCTCGGCCGTCCGGACGACGCCAAGCTTGCGGCCCGCGACGGCTCGCGGCTGGGGCCTTCTACGCCCCGGAATCGACGGTGTTGCGGATCCTGCAGGGTGACCGGCTGGGTCGAGCTGATGCCGGGCGTGGTCACGATGGGGTTCGGCATGGGGCTGGTGGCCGGTCGGCGATCGTGCGCGCCAACGATCGCAGGGCCTCGATGGTGGCGTCCGGAAGGTGCAGGTCGCCGAGTTCGGCCTCGGCGAGGGTCTCGGGCCGGGGGAAGGTCCTGGTCAGTCCGATGGGAGCGAGGCCGGGCACGAACGCGCCGTACCGGCCGACAAGGTCTTCGAGGGCGGCTTGAGCGCTTTTGGCGTCTGGCGTTCCGCGACGCACGATGTCGTAGACCTCGGCTTCGAACGGATCCCAGAAGCCGTACGGCACTGCGGGATCGTCGAGGGCGAAGATTCGGCGGGCCCGGCTGACGTGGTGAATGAGGCCGTTGAGCCGCGGAAGATGGGCGATGAGCAGCAGCTCCGTGGGGGACCGCCGGCTGATCTCGATCATGCCTGGGTCGTCGTCGACCAGGATGGTACGCCGATACACGTCATCGGCGACCGCCTCGACGGAGGGTATCGCGCATGCGGCCAGGTGGTTCAGGGCAGTGGGGAAGTCGAGCGCCTTGTCGTGGACGAGCCTGATGGCCAGTCCTCCGTCGGCCTGCAGGCGGTCGGCGGCTCGTCGCCGCGCTCGTAGTTCACGCGGGGTGCTGCGGAAGACGGCGGCCAGGACTCGGTTGAGCTGCCGGACGCTGCCGAACCCCGCGGCGAAGGCGATGTCGGTGATGCGCAGATCGGTGTCGTCGAGCAGCCGGCGGGCGAAGTGCGCGCGCCGGGAGCGGGCGAGCTGATCGGGTGTCACGCCGGCATGCTGAAGAAATATGCGCCGCAAATGACGCGGTGACACGCCGAGCCGGCGGGCGAGGCCGCTCTCCTTCGCGCCGTCCAGCGCCCCGTCGGCGATGAGCTGGACGCCTTGGCATACCAGCTGGGGCATGTGCGCGACGGGCGAGAGCTCTTGCCGATACGGGCGGCACCGATGGCAGGCGCGGTATCCCGCTGCCTCCGCCGCGGCCGCCGACGGGTAGCGGATGGTGTTCACCGGAAGAGGGCGGCCTGGGCAAGCGTCGCGACAGTAGATGCCGGTGGTCAGGACGGCTCCGACAGCGTTCATGCCTCCAGGGTGGCACCGGCGGGGTTCGGTGGACCGGACGGATCCGGACCGATTGTCGATGGTGGCCGAATACGACGAGATCGGTTGACCAACGAGCCGGAAGAATGCGGTTTCATCCCCGTTCTGCAGGAGGTCGTCCCATGAGTACGGCATCGAACAAGCAATTCGTCATCGACGCGTGGAAGGTCTTCGCCACACGCGATGCCGACCAGGTCCGCGCGCTGTTCATGCCCGACGCGGAATGGATGGCCCCGGCCGGCAACGCGACCTCTCGTGCCATCGACGGGACCCATCATCTCGTCGGGCGGGACCGGATCGTGCGATTCCTGACCGAGGAGTTCTCCACGGTCTTCGTCGACAACGTGTTCCTTGAGTTCAGCGGCTTCTACGCCGACGGTGACACGGTGATCGTCGAGGTGCGACTGCAGGCCACGCTCGGTCACGGTGGGCATTACGACAACGAGTACTGCTTCATCTTCGAACTGGAGGCCGGCCTGATCAAGAGAGTCCGCGAGTACATGGACACACAACGCGGCGCGGCATGGTTCCGATCGCCCTCCCCGGCAGACGGGAAGCACCACCCAGGGTTATCACCCTCTATCTCCAGCCCGGCGGAGGCCGTCGATGACATGCTGGGGGTGTCTGAGAAGGAGTCAGCGAGTCATGCTGAAAGCGTGTCGGGGGCGTGAGCCTGAAGGCGGGCGATGGTCCCTCGGCGTCCGTACCCCACCGGTCCATCGGGAGATCATGAATCCGCTGGCGTACTGGGTCTGCGCAGGCCGTGCGGGGTGGTTGCTGCCGCATTGCCTACCGCTAGGTCTGCGAGCCGATCCAGTGACGGGCATCGGACAGAACCCTGCCGCCCTTGCGATGCGCTTGCCGCGTAGTCCACCTCGCCGATGACGCCCACCACACCAGGCGTCCGCGCCACCGTCTCCAGCACTTCCTGCACATCACCGATCTTCGGCTTGCCCGCGCTCCCGGCCACGGCGCCCGCGGCCATGGAGGTGCCAGGCAGCTCGGCCGCTATCCGGACGGTCCCCTCACCCGCCTGCCCATACCATCCTTCAGCAACATCAACGCCTGGTTCCGAGATCAAATCCTGAGCTCAGGGATCTGCCGACCGATTGTGCCTGCTCTGCTCGGCGTCCGCGCCTCTCGTGCCGGCCACGCCGCGCTCGACGAGCTCGGCGTGGCCTTTCACGCTGTCCCGGTGCACGACCGCAAAGGCGTCTACCTTCAGGTGTACGGGCCGGCCCCGTCTACCGAGTCGGCTCGGTCTCGTTGGCCGACTCGGTCTGCCCGTCGCAGAACACCTGCTTGAGCAGGTTGTCCCGCGCCTTCGGGAATGCCTCTGCCAGGTCGGGTGCGGCGTCGCCGTAGGTGATCGAGGCGGTCAGGGTTCTCTTGCCGTCGGGCGTGCTGTACAGCACCGACACGTAGCCTCCCGCGGTGCTGCCGTTGTGGTGGAGGACGGTGCCGCAGTTCGGGCCCAGGTCCTGCACGTATGTTCCGAGGCCGTAGCCGCCGAACGGGCCGGCGCTCTTCGGGTGCGTCTTGCGCATCTCGGCCAGCAGCTCGGCAGGCAGGAGCTTGCCGCTGTTCAGCGCGGAGAAAAACGTGGCCAGATCCTGGGTGGTCGAGATCATGTCACCGGCGGCGGCTGTCATGGAGGGGTTCTGGCGGGTGACGTCGATCACCTTCCACTGGCCGGCATCGTCTTGGTAGCGGAAGTAGCCGTGCGGGTGCGGCTGGGGGAGCTCCGGCGAGGCGCCCGGCAGCATCGTGCCGCGCAGCTTGAGCGGGGCCAGGATCCGCCGCTTCATCTCCTCGGCGATGGAGTGGCCGGTGACCTTCTCGATCAGCAGCTGGGCCAGCGTGTAGCCGGTGTTGGAGTAGCTCCATTTCTCGCCCGGCTCGAACTGTGCGGGCCTGGACAGGCCGAAGCGCACCAGTTCCTCCGGCTGGTAGGTCTTGAACCGGGCGTCCGCCCACTCCTTGCCCGTCGCGGGGATTCCCGGCTCGACCGACCCGTCAGAGCGGAACTCGCCGGTGTAGTTGTACAGCCCGCTGGTGTGCTGCAGCAGCATCCGCGCTGTGATCCGCCGGTCCAGCTTGAACTCGGGCAGGTAGTCGGCCACCGGGCCGTCCAGCTTGATCTTGCCGTCAGCCACCAGTTGCAGCACCAGGGTCGCGACGAAGGGCTTGGTGCTGCTGCCGATCCGGAAGTGCCCGTTCGCCGGCGGCTTCGCCTTCGTACCGAGCTTGCGCTGCCCGGCGCTGCCGGCCCACTCGCCCCGCTCATCGTTCACGCGCGCTTGCACGCCGAGGAAACCGGCATCGACGATCGCCTGGATGGCCTGCTGCAGGTCCGGGCGGTCCTGCCCGGCAGCGGCTTTCGGCACGGCCTTGCCGTCCACGGTGGCCAAGGCGGGTGCGGCCGCCCCGGTCAGCAGTGCGGCCGCCAGCACTGTGACCGCCACCGGCGACAGCACCCTCGGCGCCCGGCCTTCGTTGTCCCTGAACTTATGAGGGGATGCATTCATGACTGATCCTCATCTCGCGATAGTACGCATTTGGTGCACCTCGAAAGCTATGTTGCATTCCAAATTGCGTCAATCTCAATGTGAGCGTTTGACCAGTTGGACACGCAATAAATGGAGCAATGACGCTGTATCCGAAAGCAACAGCCTGTTGCAATGAATGGCGACTAACGCAACACTGATGACATGCCAGGACGACGATTGAGCCAGCAGGACCGTCAGCGCATCGCGGCCGGGCTCACCGCGGGGCTCTCCTATCGCGAGATCGCCAGGCGACTCGGCCGGCCGACTTCAACGATCGCCCGGGAGATCGCCCGCAACGGCGGGCCCACCGGCTACCGGCCCCAGCAGGCACACCAGGCGACCGCCCAGCGGGCCCGGCGCGGCACGCCGGCACCTTCGAACGCGGCCACACCACTGATCGCCGCCATGGAACAGGAGATCATCGAGATGGCGGTCAGAGCTGGGATGCCGAGGACGGCCGCACGCGTGCACCACGACCTGGCACTGTCCGAGGACGGCAGGCGCACCGCGGCCGAGCTGGCCCGCCGGCTGAACGTCAGCCCGGCCTCCGTCTCCATGGCCGTGAACTTCCTGCTCCAGCAGGGGTACGCCCGCCGCGAGCGCGATCCGCGGCGCCGGCGCGACATCTACGTGATCGACGACGGCGCCTGGTACCACGCCGTCGTGATCAGCAGGCAGCAGACCCTTGAGACGGTACGGGCCACGATGGCGGTGGCCGAGACCTACGGGCTCGACGGCCCCGTCGGGCAACGTCTGGCCAAGACAGCGACCTTTCTGGAACGCGTCAGCCTGGACATCATCGAGTCCGCCGACCGCTGGCGCCATCTCCTGACATGACAGAATGAGCGATCATGGCGGCACGGCGACCGGCGGCTGGCCGGCGAGGGTCGCCGACCCGCAGACGGATGTGCGTGCCGGGCACCCGGCCGAGCCCGCGCAGGTGCGGGCCTGAGATGCGGATGCGACGCATGCGCTCAGCGATCGGTTCGATCTGCGTCACCGTCCCGTGCCGGAACCCGTTCAGCGGCAACTCCCGTGCCGCCGGGGCCTCCGGCGAGTGTGAGCACGCTGGACGCCTTGACGCTGCGAAGCGCCAGCCGTCCTTCAGCATGTCGATGAGCGCAAGGCGGACGGTCAGCGGGAGGGGAAGCCGGGCGGCATGTTCATCGGGCCGCCGCCGAGCGGACCGCCGCCGACCAGGACGGTCGATCCGGCCATGTAGGCGAACTCGGCGCTCGCCAGCGACACCACCGACCTTGCGATTTCCTCCGGCGTGGCCATCCGGTGCGTGCCGGGGGCGTTCAACGGGCCCCAGGCCCGCTTGAACGCCTCCCAGATCGCGTCCGGCAGGGAGGCCGGGCGCACCAGCGCGGTGTCGGTCGTTCCGGGTGAGATGGCGTTGATCCGGATGCCCTTGGGGCCGTAGTCCATGGCGGCGGTCTCCACGATGCCCTTGATCGCCTGCTTGCTGGAGGTGTACGCCACACCGCCCGGGCGTCGGGACTCCGAGGCGGTGCAGATGATGACGCCGCCGTTCTCCAGCATGTGCGGCACCTCGTACTTGATCGACAGGAACACGCCTCTGGCGTTGGTGTGCTGGACGTCGGTCCAGTCGTCGAGGGTCATCTCGTGCAGGGGCGCCGTCTTGGTGATGCCGGCGTTGTTGAAGGCAATGTCCAGCCGTCCGAACGCGGCGGCCGTCTCGTCCACGAAGCGCCGCAACTGGTCGGGGTCGCGGACGTCGGCCTGCTGGTAGCGGGCGGTGCCACCTGCCTTGCGGATGTCCTGCTCGACCTGGCGGCCCAGCTCGGCGCGCCGCCCGCAGAAGCCCACCTTCGCGCCCTCGGCCGCGAACGCCCTGGCCGTGGCCTCCCCGATGCCGGAGGTGGCTCCGGTGATCAGGACGACCTTGCCGGCGAAGCGGCCGCGCGGCGAGGCCGGGAGCGGCGCGCTCGTCGGCGTGTCGGTCAGGTAGGGCGGGATCGCCACCGCACCGGCCAGGCCCACCGCGCCGGCCGCGGCGGCGGCGAGGCCGAAGAAGGCCCGCCGGCCGCGCCGCACCCCGGCCGACCGCTCTGGCACGCTGTCGTCTCGCGCCTTGTCGACCGGTACGTGGTCGTTCTGCACCTTGTCGACGGGCACCTTGTCGTCTTCCACGTTCTTGCCTTTCGGGAAGTGAGTCGAAATGATCGAGACTGACTGTCCCGTGTGGCCGAGGGCCGCCGCTTCCGCCAGGCGTCTCGGCTGCCCGGCCACAAGGAGGAGCCGTACAGGCCACATGGGGGAGCCGCCGCCACCGGGCGGCCGCCTACGATCGCCAACGTGATCACACGCTGGACGGGACACGTCTTCGACGACCAGGCGGCGACCGTGCGCCTGGCGGGGCTGTCGGTCCTGGCTCTGGGTGACCTTCAACTGCTGCATCGCCCGGACCGGCCGGCCGACTGGGCACTGGCGCTCGGCGGGCTCGCCGTCTGCCTGGCGGGCGCGCGCGTGCCGCTGGCCGCGGCCGCCGCACTGTCGTGGTTGCTCGTCGCGGGCGACGCGATCGGCACGAACGTGGGCGTCCCGCTCAAGGCGATGGTGGCGGTCGCGCTGTTCGAGCTGGCGTTGCGGGGGCGCGGACGGCGGGTGGCGTACGGGGCGGGAGTGTCGGCGTTCTTCCTGACCCTGCACGCCATGTCCGCGCCCGCGGCCGAGGTGCTGCCGACCCTCTACCGCCTGTCGATTCTGCTCGGCGTGCCGCTGCTGGTCGGTGCGTACGTGCGTCTCACCCGCGAGAACGCCCGCCAGGCGCGCGAACGGGCGGCGGCCGGCACTCTGGCCGCCCGCACCGCCGAACGCACCGCCATCGCCCGCGAGCTGCACGATCTGGTGGCGCACCACGTGTCGTCCATGGTGCTGCGGGTGGGCGTGGCCCGCCACGTGCTGCCGGACACCGACCCCCGGATCACGCAGGTGCTCGACGACCTGCACGCCTCGGGCGGCGCGGCGCTGGCGGACCTGCGGCGGCTGGTCGCGGTGCTGCGCGATCCCGCGCGGGTAGGCGACGCACCGTTCTTCTCGCTGGTCGACCAGGCGGCGCTGCCGCAGGCACTGCGGGAGACGGCGGCGCGGGTGCGAGCCACGGGACTCGGCGTAGAGTGCGAGATCGGCCCGCAGGTGGCGGAGCTGGACGCGGTGCGCGCGCTGACCGTGCTGCGGCTGGCGCAAGAGGGGCTGGCAAACGCGGCCAAGCACGCGGGGGAGCGGGCCGGCGTACGGATGACGGCGCGGGTGGAGGAGGACGTGGTCAAGCTGGAGATCGTGGACGACGGCGGCCGGCGGCCGGACGCCCGCCGCGTCCCGGGCGACGGACACGGGCTGGCCGGGATGGCCGAGCGGGCCGAATTGTTCGGCGGCCGGTTCGAGGCAGGGCCGTGGGGCCGGGGCTGGCGGCTGTACGCCGAACTGCCGCCCGCGACCGTCCGGCGCGCGTGCACGGAAGAGGAGGCGGCGGCGTGATCCGGGTGCTGCTGGCCGACGACCAGAAGCTCGTTCGCGTCGGCCTGCGCATGCTGTGCGAGTCGGATCCCGAGGTCGAAGTGGTCGGCGAGGCAGGCGACGGCCGGGAGGCGGTGCGGCTGGCGGCCGAGCGGCTGCCCGACGTCATCCTCATGGACCTGCGCATGCCGGGCGTGGACGGCATCACCGCCACCGAGCGGATCATGGCCGTCCGCCCGTCAAGCCGGATCGTGGCGCTGACCACGTTCGACGACGACGATCACCTGTATCCGGCGCTGGCCGCGGGCGCGTTCGGCTTCCTGGTGAAGGACACGCCGCCGGCCGCGCTGCTCGCCGCGCTGCGCCGCGCGATGGCCGGCGAGCCGCCCTTCAGCCAGGTCGTGCTGGAGCGGCTGGTCCGGCAGGCGGTACGAGCGCGTCGCGAGCCCCGAGCCGAGACGGCGCCCGAGCTGACCTGGTTGACCGGGTTGAGCCCGCGCGAGCGGGACGTGCTGGCCATGGTGGGGGAAGGGCTGTCCAACCGGAACATCGCCGATCGGCTGCACCTCGGGGTCTCGACGGTCAAGACGTATGTGGCGAGCCTCATGCGCAAGACCGGCACGGCCAACCGAATCCGGCTCGCCGTGCTGGCCGCACGACACTCAGACGTACGACGCCCGGAAGTCCGGCACGTTCCCTAGCTGGCGATACACCGGGCGGCACCGCCCACCTGCCGCCTCTACCGGACGGTAGCACGCGCACGCACGGCCCGGTACGGCTACCTGCTGGGCTCCGACGAGGTCACGGCTCTCACCTTCGGCGGCGCTCCGCGGGGGGAGGGGGGACGCTGTGGCCGTCCGCTACTTCAGCGTGGACGACACCACCTGCGGCTTTCCCGCACCGAGGAAGAAAATGCCGGAAAACCCCGTGTCGCGAACCCGGCGTTCGGATTGCGGCGCAACATGGACCGCTCGATGCGCAACGTGCCCGCGCGGTCGTTGCTGACGAAGAGGATCGCCCCGCTGCCCTCCCGCACCCGGTTGCCCTCGATGCGTGAGCCGACGATCCGCACGGTGAACCGGTTGCCGTCGGCGTAAATCGCGCCACCACTGCCGCAGTCCGGGTGCCAGCCGGGGACCGGGTTGGCGCCCCGGCCGACGGCCCGGTTGCCGGTCATGACACTGCCGGTCACCCACCGGGACACCCCGATGCTGCTCAGCGCGCCGCTGTTGGAACAGACCCCGCCCTCGAACGAGCTCCGTACGGCCCGCACGGGCCGGTCGTGGTACTGATCGAGCACGCGGATCGCGGCACCGCCCACGTCGGGACCGGTGGGGTCGCAGCGGTTGCGCGCGAACCGGGAGCGTTGACCTGCGGGAAGAGGCCAAGAACCGAAGATGACCATCGGTCCTTCTACAGCCTGACCCGGGCCGAGCTGACGGACTTGCTCGCCTCCGCCGAGCAACTGCTGGCCGCAACCGGCCGCGCCGTCGTGCTCTGCCCCCCACGAACACCGGGAGAAGGCTGCGCTGCGCGTCATGGCGATCTCGTTCTTCGCGCTGGCCGCCTACGTCACCGTCGACGCCGTGCCCGCCCTGCTGGGCGCCGGCGAAGCCCGAGCACTCCGCCCCCGGGCTGCTTATGGCCGCCCTGAGCCTCGCCATCATGCCGTTCCTGTCGCAGTCGCAGCGCCGCGCGGGCCGCGAGCTCGGCTCCGCCTCCGCGGTGGCCGACTCCAAGCAGACTCTGCTGTGCACCCGCCTGTCCGGCGTGCTGCTGGTCGGGCTGGCGCTCAACAGCCTGTTCGGCTGGTCCTGGGTCGACCCGATCGCCGCCCTGGTCATCGCCGCTGTCACGGTCAAGGAAGGCCGCGCAGCCTGGCGCGGGGACGCCTGCTGCCCACACCCACTCGCCCCCACTAGCGAGAGCGCCATGGCGAATTAGGAGGGCTGCGCCGACAGCTGCTGCCAGACCGGCACCCCGGCCACGATCGGCATCGACACGATGATCAGGAGCGATGCTGCCAGCGCTCAGGATGGAGACAGGCGCGATGAAGACCTCGATGGTGCGGCTGCTGGCCGACGCCCCGCCGAGCCAAGAAGGGCGGCGAACAGGCCATCATCGCCCGCCAGCACGCCCGCTTGACCGAGCTCATGGCCTGGGCCCGCACCCGCTCGCCCTACTACCGGCACCTGTACCGGGACCTCCCGGCTGCAGGGTAGACCTGGCCGACCTGCCCATCACCCGCAAGAGCGAGCTGATGGCCCCCTTCGATGTCTGGTCCTCGGTGACAAAACACCGACCAAGGCCATGAGAGGATGGCTTACACCAGCTCTGACCAGCTAGGTTGCATCCACCACTGGAAACTACCCGGGATCCAGCGGCCGGTTCTGCCACTCGGCCATCCCCTCCAGCACGTTGTCGGTGATGGCAGAGATGGTCTGCTTGGACACCTCGGCCCCACACACCTCGGCCGGGTGCGCGGAGATCTCGCCGATGGTCAGCGACGGTCAGCTGGAGGCGCGGCTACAGACCATGACTGCGGCCGCCCCGCACACGCCCAGCCCGCCACCCGCAGATCCAGCATCAAGCCCATCGTTCTCCGGTACGCATCAGGGACGTCATCGGACGGGTCCGGCCGTCTCCGAGCGAAAGTTGTGACCCAGCTCGGAGCCCGGCCCGAAGTAGTGCCGGAAATTGTAGATCAACGGACTCCACGCGGCCGGATCCACGTGATCGGTGCCGGGAACGACGATGGACCGCGCAGCATGCACCCTCAGCACGTGCGCCTCGACGATGAGGAACCTGCCGCCCGCGTCAGGCCGGACCCGTTCGGCGCGCGCCTCAAACTGCAGCGGACACTCGGCGACCCGCGGCGGCCTGACGAGGTCGGACGGCTCCGCCTGAAGGCCGGCCGCCTCGAACTTGGCGCTCTCATACCGGTAGCCCAGCTCCTGCTTCTCGGGCGGCACCGGATGACGGCCGGTGAGGCGGGCCAGCCGCTCGACGGCCTGCCACTGGTGAGGCGCCGGCAGGTTGATCACCACCTCGGGGCGGGCCATCAGGTTGCGCGCGGTCTGACCCGACGAAAGCAGCCCGAGCACCACCACCTGGCCCAGAGCCCAGGCGGACGACATCGGCGAGAGATTCGTGGTCGCATCGTCGTTCTCGGTGGCCAGCAGAGCGACCGGCGTCCCGAAGTAGAGAATGCTCGGCGCGATCACCACGTGCTCGTCCCTCGTTCCGGGGGTGCTGCCGATGCGGTCATATGCTTCTACGCTCATGGCCGGAAACGTATATGTCGAATATTTCGGTCATTCCCGAACTCTCGCCTTGAAAGGATGTGGCGTCATGAGCAGCCGTGACATGCCCGACGGTCATCCCGACGTCGCCGCGCTGGCCGCGTTGCTGGCCGATCGCAGCCGTGCGGCGTTCTGCCTCGCCCTGCTGGACGGGCACGCCTGGACGGTCACCGAGCTGGCCCGCTACGCGGACGTGGCCGTCTCGACGGCCACCGAACACCTCAACCTGCTCGTCGCGGGCGGGTTGCTCACCGAGGAACGCCGGGGACGCCACCGGTTCCTGCGCCTCGCAGGCGCCGACACCGCCGAACTGATCGAGAATCTCGCCGCACGTTCTCCCCGGCGTCCCACGCCCGTGCGCTCCCTGACCGACGCCAACCGCCGTCGCGCACTGGCCCACGCGCGGGTCTGCTACGACCACCTGGCCGGTGAGCTCGCCGTCGCCGTCGCCGACGGAATGACGGCGAGCGGGCTGCTCACCTGGCAGGACGACCCCAGGCTCACCAGCCGGGGCCTCGCCTGGCTGGTCGAGACCGGTATCGCGAAGGAGACGCCGCCTCCCGGCTGGCACCCGCACATCCGCACCTGCCTCGACTGGACTGAGCAACGCCTCCACCTGGCCGGAGCCCTCGGCGCGGCGCTGCACAGCCACATGATCACTGCCGGCTGGCTCGCCGAGACCGGGCCGAGCCGAATCATCACGCTCACCGAGGCCGGCCGCGCCGGTCTCCGCGACCACTTCGGCCTGCCCGCCGCGGTCCTCGCTCCCGCACAACAGTTGGAGCCGCACACCTTCCGCTGAGCGGCCGACCGGACCCTTGAGCGCCAATCGCGCCGGATTGGCTGGGACGTGTCCGGCGCGGGGCCAGGATGGCGGCCATGGAGATGATCGTGCACAACCCGTCCGCGGGCGTCTACGCCGCCACCAGCGACTTCGTCCACGCCATCGAGGTACGAGATCCGTCGCGGTTCCTGTTCGTGGCGGGGACGATGGGACTGGACCCGGCGGGTGTCCCGGGCGCCACGCTCGAAGAACAGCTCGAGCTCGTTTGGACGAACCTGCGGGCGATCCTCGCCGAAGCGGGCATGAGCGTGGACAACATCGTGCGGCTCACGAGCTAGCTGCGCGACCCCTCCTACGCCGAAGCCAACGCCGCGGCGAGAGTGGCGGCGTTGGGTGGACGACGGGTGTCCACGACGGCGATCGTGGCCCAGACACTCACCGCCGGCTGGCTGATAGAGATCGAGGTGGTGGCCGCGGCCTGAGCCCTCACCCCCCTCACGAGACGCCCAGTGCGCCAGCTTGTCACAACTACCTGCTCTCGTCCCCCGGACGCTCGCCGTCACCTTCGCGGCGGCCGTCGTGGGCGGTTTGCTCCCACGGCCGCAGCCATCCCGGCCTATGCCGCTCCTTCCCCGCGGAGCGGCGGCCGTACCGCGGTGGTGGCATTACTGGCACCCCGGGCAGTACCAGTTCACCATGCCGGCCAACATCACCCAGGCCACTATCTCACTAATAACCCTTGAGTTGCTTGAGGCTCTATAAGCCTCCTTAGCCCCTGGACCGGGTGTGTCCAGTCAGTGGCGTGCGCCGTGAGGCGCTGTGATTCGAGCGGAGGTGGGAGACCTTCGGGTTGCGTCCACGGGAGTGGTGTACGAGAGGAACCGACGTCGTAAAGTCCCTCCACTGGACGCCTGCTCGAACCTGGTGGATCTGGGCAGGACGCGGTGCGCACCCGCCGGTCGAGGGCTGGTGGGAACTCCTGGGCCGGTTTGCCATTGCCGGCAGGGAGGCCAGCGCGATCCAGATGCTCGCGGAGAAGGGTCGGCAGAGAAGCCGGGAACGCTTCATCGTCTGGGCTCGCTGTGCGCGGCAGAGCGCTGCTGGCGACCGGTTTCGAGCGGTCAGTGAAGGAGGCGAGCCAGGGATGTACGCCCTCTCCTTGAAAATAATCGATCGATCGATTATTTTTCAGGTGACGAGAGGATTCGAGATGTCGACGAAGATCCCCGAGAGGGAGAGCGCCGAGCGCCCAGCCGGTTACCAGGAGCCCAGTCTCAGCCCGACCGGACTCGAACACATTCCGCACACCTTCGCCCGCGGCGTGCACGCACTCATGGCGAACATGCCCCCGAAGGACAACAACGGCCTGATCGTCGGGTCACGGGCAGCGCTACTCATCGATGCCGGATTTACTCCCCAGGTCGCGCGTCGGCTGCAGGCGCAGGTGGCCGAGTTGAGCGATGTTCCACTCCGCTATCTGGTCAACACCACCTACCACGGAGATCACACCTTCGGAAACGCCTCCTATCCCGAGGAGGTGACGGTGGTCTCCTCCCGGGCCAACCGCGACAACATGACCGACCTGGCCAGGGAGAAGCAGATCCGCTCGGGTCACCTGCCCGGCGAGGAGGCGCTGCTGGACGAGGTGCGCAGCTGGCGACTGCCAGATGTGACCTTCGACGAGCGGGCCGAGATCGACCTGGGTGGGCGCATTGTCCAGCTGTGGCAGTTCGGCCCCGGTAACGGGCCGGGCGACACGGTGGTCTATGTGCCGGATGTCGGAGTCGCCTGGACGGGTAACTACATCACCCACGCGGGGGTGGCCCCGATGCTGCTGCAGGGCGGCCCCGAGCCGTACCTGCAGTCGCTGCGCAAGATGCGCCAGACGCTGCCCGGCCTTCGCACGGTGGTGCCGGGCCACGGGCCGATGGGCGATGGCCCTGCGGCCATCGACTTCCTCACCACGTACTTCTCCCGGCTTCTGGAGGAGATGGCCCAGCTACGCGACCTCGAGGTCGAGGAGGCCATCGCGGCTACCACCAACCCCTGGGATCAAGGACTGGACCCGAGCCTGTCGGCTGCTCTCGCCGCTTACGGCCTGCCAGCCGGCCGGGCCGAGAAAAGCATGCTGGAGATCTGCCGCAACCTGCACCGCCTCAACGCGCTGGCCACTTATCGCGCGTTGTACGGGTGAGAGGTCGACATGTTGAAAGAACCACCGAGGTATTCCATCGCCGAACGGGATCGCCGCTGGAACCTGGCGCGAGACCTGATGGACGACGAGGGCGTACAGGCGCTCGTGGTGTACGGCGAACATGAGATGGTCTACCCGGCCCCGTACGCGCCCGACACCTACTTCACCAATGACAGGCCCGGCGCCATTGTCGTCTTCCCCCGTGACGCTGACCCGATCGTCCTGGTCGGGACCCCCATGACGATCGGCGACCACATCGAAGCACAACGACGGGGCGAGGCGACCTGGATCACCCCGGGGAACATGCGGGTCGCCCGGCACCCGGAGGGCGTCGTCCAGGTGCTTCGGGAGCATGGGTTGGAGCAGGCCGCGATCGGCGTGCTCGGGATCGACCCGTGCCCGCCCTGGCACTTCGTCCCGATCATGCCACACGCCTACTGGGCCGCGATGACCGAGCACCTGCCGCACGCCACGTTCAAGGGGGTCTACCGGCCCTTCTACGCCCGGACCAGCGCACAATCGGCGGAGGAACTGGCCGTGCTGGCGTACGCGGCCGAAGCGGGCGAGGCCGTGGCGCACGCGATGCTCACTGTTGCCCGGCCCGGCGCCACGGACGCCGAAGTCTGTGCCGCCGGAACGGCCGAGGCCCTTCGGCGCGGCGTCATGATCGCGCCGATGATCATCAATTCCGGGCCCGGCACCATCTCCTGGGGCATGCCCGGCTGGTCGTACCGGCCGCAGGCTCCGCGGGTGCTGGCCGAGGGCGACATCGTGCTGGCCGAGGTCATGTGCTTCTACGGCATGAAGGAGACCCAGCACCAGGTCGCCATCGCGATCGGGGAAGTGCATCGCGACGCCGTGCGGGCCGCCACGGTGGCCCGCGCCTCGTACGAGGCCGGCCTGCAAGCCTTGCGGCCCGGCCGCAGGTTCGGTGAGGTCGTGGAGGCGATGCGGGCGCCCCTCGACGAGGCGGGCGGATGGAACGTTCATCCGCTGATCCATGCCCTCAATCCGTTCGGTCCTGTCTGCGGGTGGGGTGCCGGGATGCGGGCGCGGCCGGAAGCGGTCTCATACGGGCTGATCACCGAGGTGCCCACCATCGGAGCCGAGGTGCCGCTCGCGCCGGGCATGAGCTTCTCCCTCGAACCCAACTGCGTTGTCGGCGACCATACCGTCAACCTCGGCGGGACGGTCGTGGTCGGCGACCACGAGCCCGTCGAGCACAATCCGTTCACCGCACGGCTTCTCCAGACCGAGGGATGAACTCGGGCGGGCAGGTCGGTTCTGCGCCGCACGCCCGGCGGGGGCCTGTTCTGGCGCACCGCCGACAGCCGCAACCGCGTCCTCGGCGAGCACCCGGCGGGAGGCGAGGCGGCTGTGCCGAGTGTCGAGGGCGGATGCCTCCTGCTGGTAGGCAGACCCGTCGAGATGACGCTGTGATGGCGCTGTTCTTCTCCAAGTCGCGGCGCCTGGCGGCCAGCTCTGATGGTCGGTTGCGGTGGCGCTGACCCTGCCCGCGTGCCTGCTCGGGAATCGATCTCGCCTTCGCCGCCGCAGGGAGACGACGGTACTGCGCTCACGAAGACTACGAGCGCAGAGCGTCCGGCCGGTGATCGATGCGGCACCGCCCGCCGCGCAGGCCCGGTTCACAGAGGTACGCATGTCCGGCTTCCCGCTTGCCGGTGAAGCGTTCTGTGACGCGCGCGGGCAGGCGCCCGATGGTGGCGCTCTGGCTGATGGGACAGATGATCCGGCTGGACCCGTAGACATGGCTCGGCGACACCGTCCGAGCCGGTACGGGCGACCTCGCGCGGTGCAACGCCTGCTCGGCTTCCATGCCGCAAAGCCGATCCCGACGCAGGTCGCCCCGCTCGTCGATGTGCGTGCGGGCGTTTCCTGACCGCCCGGCATCGACCAGGCACATCACAGAGGTCTTTGGCTCACGGCACGCTTCTTACTGGCAGCCCCATCATGCGGCATAGCGTCGAGGTGCTTCCCTCTGTCGAGGGTGCTGGCGGCCGGCGCCACGGGCACCTCGCGGCCGCCCCAGTTCGCCATCGCGCCGCGCTCGGCAGGCGACATGGCCGTCGCCGTCACGGGCGAGGGTGGCGATCCCGCATCCTCCGCGAACCGCCTCTTCGCCCTGCTCGGCGCCTGAGCATCAGGCTTCCTCAACACAACTTCCTAAAATCAGACTTGCTACTTCAAAATCAGGAAGTCATTGCTTAGGATGGAGAACCGACAACGACAGGAGGGCACCCATGGCCCCACTGAAGGTCGGTCACCTGCTGCCGACCCGGGATCACGCGATACGCGGTGACCACGATCTGAAGCAGCTCATCGACCAGGCCCGCCAGGCCGAAGCCCTCAGTCTGGACTCGGTGTGGGCCGGCGATAGCCCACTGACCAGGCCCCGCGCCGACCCGCTGCTCCTCGTGTCCGGCGTGGCCGCCGCCACCACGCGGATCACGCTCGGCACCGCGGTCCTGCTTCCGGCGCTGCGCCATCCGATCCTTCTGGCGCACCAGCTCGCCACCCTCGACCGGCTCTGCGGCGGGCGGCTGATCGCCGGCATGGGCGGCGGGTTCCCCGACGCCGCCACCGAGGCCCAGTTCGCGGCGATCGGAGTCCCGTTCCAGCGGCGCATCGCCCTGATGGAGGAGTCGATCGGCGCGATGCGGCGCCTGTGGAGCGGCGAAGAGGTCTCTCTCGCCGGCCGCGACAGCAGCCCGGCTCCGCCACCGGTGCACCCGCCAGGCCCCCGATCCGGCCGGCGGGCGGCGACGAGGCCGCGCTGCGGGTGGCCGACGGCTGGCTGCCCTACCCACCCCAGGTGCGGACCTACGCCCACGAACAGGACAGCAGCCGGCAGAGTACAACGCGGCCCGTCACGCCCGCCCTGTACGCGACGCTCTGCCGGGACGAAGACTCCGGACGGGCGCGCGAGCGGCTGCGCGGGAGCATCGAGCGCTCCTACAACGCTCCGCTGGAGGCCGTCGAAGCCATCCAGGCCATGTTCGCCGGCCCGGCCCAGCAGGCCGCGGACTGGCTCACGTCCTGCATCGAAGCCGGCGCCCGCCACCTGGTGATCCGCCTGGCCGCCGACGACCATCGTGCGGCCCTGGAGGAGTTCGCCGGCACCGTTCTGCCGCTCTTGCACACGAAAGGAAAAGCATGACCACCTTCGTCCTCGTCCACGGTGCCTGGTACGGATCCTGGGCATGGGACGGCGTCACCCCACTCCTGCACGAAGCCGGAGTGCGGACGGTGACCCCGACCCTGACCCTGGAGGGTGACGCCGGTCTGGGCACCCACGTCCAGGAGGTCCTCGCCGCGCTGGACGACGTGGCGGCACGCGACGACGTGGTGCTGGTCGGGCACAGCTACGCCGGACTCGTCGTCCGCCAGGCGGCCGATCAGCGGCCCGGCCTGGTCAGCCACCTCATCATGATCGACGGCTGGGCCGGAGGCGACGGCGAGAGCCTGTTCAGCCTGGCCCCCGACGCCTTCGTCACCGCGATCAGCAGAAGCGCGCGCACCAGTGCCGATGGCCGTCACGTGCCTGCCCCGCAGCCGGAGCGCTTCGGCGTCACCGACCCCGAGCAGGCCCGCCTGCTGGCGCAGCGCTTGCGGCCCCAGCCGCTGCGTACCTTCACCGAGGCGACCCGGCTGAGCGGCGCCGTCAACCAGATCCCCGGAACCGCGATCTACTGCCGTCCGGTGACCTTTCCGTTCGACCAGTTCGGGAAGGCGGTCGGATATCGCACGCTGCCTTTGGACGGCCCGCACGACGCGATGAGCACCCACCCGAAGGAGGTGGCCCAGTTGCTGCTGGACGTCCACGCGTCGCAGGTCACCGGCGAGAAGGCCGGCCATTAGAACGATGACGTGGTGAGGCGGCCCACCACCAGTACTGCGCGGCCGCGCGCACGCTCGATCTCGTCGGAGACCGCTGGACCCTGCTGATCAGCGCGCTGCTGATGGCCCCAAACGCTGCCGCGCAGCCTGCGAGGCCTGGGGCCGCGTCAACAGGAGTCCTTCCAGCCCGGCTGAGCCGTGCTCGGGCTGCAGGCCGGCTTCGACGCCGAAGCGGCCGCGGACCGCGGACCGTCCACGAGTTCCGGGTGGAGAAGGAGGTCTTCCACGTCCGCGTCTCCGATGATGCGATCGAGACCGTGCACGGCCTCGCTCGCGCCGGTTTCATCGCCTGTTCCGGCTGCCGATTCGGAGAGAACGATGAGGCCCGGAGTGCCCCGGTGGGCCGTCACGAATAACGTTTCTCGTCAGGCGTGGAAATCACCCCTTCCCGCGTGCCCGAATCCGGGCCGGCATTCTGCTCCAAAGCACATGATCCCATGTAGAGGGGTCGAAACATGATCCCTCGATCTTACAAGATCCCATTATGCGGATATCTGGCGAAGGTTTCGTCAGCCAGACAGCAGTCGTCGTACAGATTCCGCCGGACATATCACTGTAATAGCGTCACAAGCTGAAATTCCGAACTTGAGGAGAAACATGCGTGCGGTGCAACAAAGCGAATGGGGCGGCCCCGAGGTGCTGGAGGTCGTCGACGTGCCGGTACCGAGGCCGGCCCCGACCGAGGTGCTGGTGAAGGTGGCCGCGGCGGGCATCAACCCGGTGGACGTCTACACCCGGATGGGCGTGGCCTACAACCGGGTGCTGAGCCTGCCCTTCGTCAACGGCTGGGACGTGGCGGGCGTCGTCGTCGACGTGGGCTACGGCGTCACCCGGTTCAAGGAGGGTGACCGGGTGTTCGGCATGCCGTGGTTCCCGCGGGAGGCGGGCGCGTACGCCGAGTACGTGACGGCGCCCTCGCGGCACCTGGCGCGGATGCCGGAGGGCATGTCGTTCACCGAGGCGGCCGCCCTGCCGCTGGCGGGCCTGACGGCGTGGCAGATGGCGGTCGACGTCGCCGGGGTCGGCCCGGGGCAGCGCGTGCTGGTGGGCGCCGCGGCCGGGGGAGTGGGACATCTGGCCGTGCAGGTCGCCAAGGCCCGCGGCGCCCATGTGATCGGTACGGCCAGCGCCGCCAAGCACGACTTCGTCCGCCGGATGGGCGCCGACGAGGTCGTCGACTACACCGCGGTGGACGTGACGAAGGCGGTGCGGGACGTCGACGTCGCCATCCAGATGTTCGGCGGCGACACCGGGCTCCAGACCTTGGAGTGCCTGCGCCGTGGCGGGCTGATGGTGAGCGGGCAGGGGGCCTGGACGCCCGGCATGACCGAGCGGGCCGCCGAACTGGGGGTGCGCGCCCTGGCCTACCTGGTGGAGCCGGACGCCGCCGGGCTGGAGTCGCTGACGCGGCTGTATCGCGAGGGCCGCCTCGCGGTGCACGTGGAGCGGGAGTTCCCGCTGGAGGAGGCGGCCGCGGCCCATGACCTGGTGGCCAAGGGGCGGACCACCGGCAAGGTCGTCCTTCAGGTGGCCGACCCCGAGGACAGGTGAGGACGGAGGGTCGGTGAGGCCGCCGCGACCTGGCAGGCAACGGTGACCGCGGCCATCGCCCATCTGTATCCGGCCGTTCCGGCGACGGCCCAGGGCGGCGGGAGCGCCGGCCCCGGCGAGCATGGTGGACAGGACGAGCCGGGCGGGCAGGACGAGCCGGCCGGACAGGTTGGCGTAGGCCGTGGTGCCGTAGCGCTCGGTCAGCGGATGCGGCCAGGCGATGATGTCGGCTCCGAGACCGAGCCGAACATCGGCACGGCGGCTTCACGATTTTTTTCTCCAGACAGCTATCCACGATCGGCGCACCACGCCGTCCGCAGGATTTCCGTACGGTGAAAATATGTTCTTCGAACCCCCGCCAGCTCACGAAGAATCGACTCGCCCGCCCAAACCTGGATGGCCGGCCTGGTCCGCTCCGCCGGCGGACGAGATGGGCGCGGTGATGGTCAGCGGACTGATACTGGCACGCACCTCGAATGTCGCCATCACCGTACCGACGATCCAGGCGTTCAGCACCGGCTGCCTGATCAACGTGGACATCGTCACCCGGCGGCAGAGTCTGTCCCCCGACGACTTCCAGGCCCTCCAACTATCCGTGTTCCCGCACCTGATCACCGGGGTGAAGGCCGGGCAGCCGTTACCGGACCAGCTGCTGCGCTTCGGCGTGCGCTTCGCCGATGGCGCCAAGGCCACTACCGTCGGACAACGTTTGGACAGAACACAACTCCCGCAGGATCCGCCACCGGGCCCGCAGTTGTCCTTGCTGCTCCCGGGCATGTCCATACGCAGCGGTGAGGAGGACGCAGGTGTCACGACCTGGGGGCTGTGGCTGTGGCCTTCGCCTCCCCCGCAGAGGTTCGAACTCGCTGTGGAGTGGCCCGTCGGCGGCATCGAGCTGAGTATGGTCGAACTCGACGGCGCGGCCATCGCGGCCGCCGCCCAGCAGGCGATCCTGTACTGGCCGGAATCCCCGCAGGACAGATAGAAACCCGACCGTGTTCGCTGCGGACGCGGGCTGCCGGCAAGGCTCTCATCCCGCTTCATCGTCGTCGTGAAGGGCGCGTTCATCCTTGACTTGAGTGGCCGCGAACAGGGCAGCACCACCGCGAAGCCGTAACACAGGACGCCGCACCCGATCGTCCGGGTGGCGGCCGGCGCGGCCACCAGGCGTCAGCCTCGGAGGAGGCCGGTCGCGTCGGTCGTCTGCACCGCTCCGGTCACCCCGAGGCCCGGTACCGGCGGCGGGTGATGGCGCATCCGTCACGTGACCGGCGACCGGCGGCGCTATAGTGCGGATCTTGTCCACGCTGAGGCGACAGAGGAGTCCCGTACATGGCCGTCACTCTGATCAATCCCGAAGGGCTGCCGCAGACCGAGGCCTACCGGCAGCTGTCGATCGCCACCGGATCGAGGCTGGTCTTCGTCGCCGGTCAGGTGGCCCGCGACGCCGACGGGAACAAGGTTGGGCAGGGCGACCTCGCCGCCCAGACCGAGCAGTGCTACCTCAACGTCGCCACCGCGCTGGCGGCGGCCGGAGGTTCCTTCGACGATGTGGCGAAGGTGACCATCTACGTCGTCGACTACACCCTCGGCAAGATGCCTCTGCTGGTGGAGGGGATCGGCCGGGCCGCCGGGAGGCTGGGCGTCACCCTGGCGCCGCCCGGCACGTTGGTGGGCGTCGCTGCCCTCGGTGAGCCCGACCTTCTCGTCGAGGTCGAGGCCGTCGCCGTCCTCGACTGAACGTGTGGACTCAGGCCTGCCTATGATCGAGGGGGTTCTGCCGGATCGGTTGTCTGCGTTGAGTCCTTCGGCGCCGTGCCGTTCGGCGAGCAGGCGGCAGGTGTCATGGTCGCGTGGACCGGCGACGCGTTGCGTCCGCTGAACACGTGTGGGCGAGCTGAGCACGGCCGGTCCGGTGGGGCTCGCAGCAACAAGCACACGGTGATCCTGCGCCTGCCGGTCACCTACGGTGCTCTCACCCCGTCAGTCCTGAGATCTGGGCGTAACGCGAAATCCGCCACCGGCCACGAGGCGGCAGGTTGCCACCGCCCCCATGGCCAGCCGGGCGTGGTCGAAGCTGTAGTGGGCCTGCGGGCCGCTGAAGTAGCCCACTTCGTAGACCAGCGTCTGGCCAGGCTTGATGCGCTCCGGGCGGAGCCGCATGAATCCACTCGCACCGTTGCGGGGAGGCTCGGACACCATCAGATATGGATCATGGGGTGCGTAGCGGGCTCGGGGTTCGGAGCAGTGCATGCCGGCGGGCAGGAAATCCACCACGGCGTTCACGCCGAGGGCCCGTAGCTTCTGCTCCAAACCCTTGGCGTCGTTGAACTCTCTGACGTAAATCTTGATGGAACCGTCCGTGTCGCGCTCCACCGCGTTCGCGCGAGGGCCGTCGGAGCCGATGATCGTCGGCCATCCGATGGTCATGGTGGCCACTGCGGCGCACACGCTCAGCGCCGTCGTCAGCCTCCAGTGGCGGCCGGGACGCGCAGGGCCGCGTGCGGGAGGGGTTGTGCCGATGATTGTCTCCAGGGTCGCCGCTCGCACCTGGGTATCGGCTGTCACGTTCCTGGCCGGGTCGTACTGTCCGACCATGGCCTTGAGCTGCTCAAGGTCGCCTTTCACATGAGCTCCTTCAGATAGCCGCGGGTCGCTGTGGCCTGACCGTCGTCCGTGAGCAGCCGGTTTAGCCGTTTCCGGGCACGATGGAGCCGCATTCTGGCAGTCGGCCACGAGCAGCCGAGCGCCTTTGCGGCTTGGTGAAGATCGAGCCCTTCCCATGCCAGGAGAAGCACGAGCTCCCGATCGTCCTCACGCAGATCGTCGAGTGCCGCCAATGCGGCGTGGCGGGCGGTCACGACGCTCGCATGGTCGCTCTCGTCACCAGGCCGGAGGAGTCCTTCTGCGGCCAGTGCGGCGACCAGGCCGTCACGCCGTATGCCGCTCCTGATGTGGTTCGCGACCACGTGGCGGGCCGTGGTGGAGAGCCAGGGTAAGGGATGGTTGAGGGACTCGGTCGTACTTCTCCCAGGCGATACGGAACGTTTCGGCGGCAATGTCGGGTGCGTCCGCGGCCCCGACCCGCCGCCACGCATATCGCAGCACCGCCTCGTAACCTTCCTCGAACAGGCCAGTGAAGCCGTTCTGGTCGCTCAAACTCCGCCTCCTATCGGGCAGCGCGAGGCCGCCCTGCCTACTCGATAGGTGTCGCGGCGAGGCCGGATGTCACCCCGAGCCCTTCAATGTTGCTTGTGCTCCACTCAGAGGCCGGAGCTCGCGGATGCCGGCGAGAGGCACAGTTCTAGGATTCCTCCCGCAAGGGGAGAGTGGCGAGCTCGATGAGGTCCTCGGGGCTGGCGGACGCCAGAGCTTCGAGCCGCAGCACATGGTGCACCACGGCGAAACCGAAAACGCAGGCCTGCACTACGGCGGTCCGCAGCGGAGCAGAGGCGTCACCGAAGATGCCGGGAACCGCTTCCAGCAACTCCTCCTCCGAGCACACACCCATCAACAGGATGCGCATGGCCTGGGCCCTGGCGGGATCCTCCCACAGCTCCGCGAGCCACAGGGCGGCGAGCGCGCCATCATCGGTGAAGGTATGCCCGCGCAGCACCTCCCACGCCGGCCGGACCACGGCGCGGAACAGATCGGTCTTGTCGCCGAAGTAGTAGAGAAGCAACGCGGGATCCACGCCGGCCCGGCGCGCGATCTCGCGTATCGAGGTGGCGGCGAAGCCGCGCTCGGCGAAGCTCTGCCGCGCCGCTTCCAGGATCTCGTCGAGAGCGGGCTTGGACACCGCCGCCCGTCTGCCGCGGGGCCTCGGGGGCGGCTGCTTCTTGTCGTTCATGTGGGGCCATCCGTCCTCAGCCGTGCCCTGATCGGATGCTAACGGCGTGCCGGGGGAGCGGTGTATCTGTCGTTTGACTGGTCGTGGCTCGGGAGCGGCGTAAGGGCTGGGCGCAGGGGGCGGGCGCGGCGTACTATCCGAACCGTCCCGTTCGGTTCGGTTCGAGGGGAGTAGGCCATGAAACACGCGTACCGGGGCGATGTGGGGAGACCAGGGTGGACGTGCTGATCGTCGGCGCCGGGCCGACCGGGCTGACCATGGCGGTCGAGCTGGCCAGGCGCAACATCGACGTACGCGTCATCGACTCCCTCCCCGCGCCGACCACCGAGACCAGGGCGCTGGGAGTCCAGCCGAGGACGCTGGAGCTGTTCGAGCGGCTGGAGCTGGCGGAGGCGACGATCGCCGCGGGGCTCCCGGTGCCCGACTTCCACGTCTTCAGCGAGGGCAGGCAGTTCCTCGACCTGAGCCTGAGCCGGCTGGACACGCCCTACCCGTACCTGCTGATGGCGCCGCAGCCGAAGGTGGAGGAGGTCCTCTACCTGAAGCTGCTGGACTACGGCGTCAAGGTGGAGCGCGAGGTCAAGCTGACGGCCCTGCTTCAGCGGCCCGGCGTCGTCGAGGTGGAGTTGCTGCACGGCGACGGCTCGGTGGAGCAGGCCCGCGTCCCGTGGCTGATCGGCTGCGACGGCGCGCACAGCACGGTACGCCACCAGCTCGGCGTGCCTTTCGTCGGCGAGGCGTTCGAGGAGAATTTCGCCGTCGCCGACGGCCGGGTCGACTGGCCGGTGCCCTATGACGTCTTCCACGCCTTCCTCGACAGGGGCCGGTTCGTGGCCTACTTCCCGATGCCCGGCGGCCTGCACCGCATCACGATCGCCTACCCGCCAGGCCGGGCACCGCAGGGTGAGGTGACCTTCGAGGAGGTGCGCTCCGCCGTGGCCGTCTGCTCCCCGCCGGGCACCCGCCTGGTGGAGATCCTGGAGTCCGGCCGCTTCCGCATCAACCAGCGCAAGGTGGCGCGCCATTCGGTCGAGCGCGTCTTCCTGGCCGGTGACGCCGCGCACGTGCACTCCGTCGTCGGCGGCCAGGGCATGAACACCGGCATCCAGGACGCCTTCAACCTCGGCTGGAAGCTCGCCGCGGTGATCCAGGGCAGAGCGCCCGCCGGCCTCCTGGACACCTACGCCGCGGAGCGCTCGCCGGTCGCGGAACGGCTGGTGAAGGGAACGCGCCGGGCGACCCGCATGACGCTGCTGAGCAACCCGGTCACCACGGCGGCCCGGCGCCACCTGGCCCCGCACCTCACCCCGCTTCCCGTCGTGCAGAAGGTCCTGTCGCGAGCGCTGACCCAGCTCGATGTGTCCTATCGCGACGGCTCGGGCGGCAGCAACGACGACCGGCTCGCCGTCGGCGACCGGTTCCCCGAGATCGGCCTGCAACACCCCTGGAAGCACACCCTGCTGGTCTTCGGTTCGGAACCGCCCACGCTGCCGGCCGTGCTCGGCGATCTCGCCGACCTGGTCGACGTCCGGTCCGTCTCGGACGTACGGACGCGCGAGCGCTGCGGGATCCAGGGCGACGGGCTCGTCCTGGTCCGCCCTGACGGATACCTGGCCCTGCTGGGCGGCGATGTCCACGACCTTTCCGCCTATCTCACCACCACCTACGGATCACGGAGGAACACATGAAAGCCATTCGGATGCACGCGGTCGGCGGCCCGGAAGTGCTGCGCCTGGGCGAGATCGACGTCCCCCAGCCGGGCGCCGGTCACGTCCTGCTGAAGGTGGAGGCCGCCGGCGTGACCTACGGCGACGTCATGAAGCGCCAGGGCGGATTCGGGCCCGACCTGCCCCTTCCCGCGGGCCTGGGGCTCGTCGCGGCGGGACGGGTGGCCTCGACCGGCGCAGGGGTGAGCGCGCCGGCTCCGGGCACCCGCGTGATGGCCTGGGTGGAGCACGGCTATGCCGAGTATGCCCTGGCCGCGGCCTCGGCGGTCGTCCCGCTGCCGGACGCGGTCGATCTGCGCGAGGCGACGGCCCTGCCGGTGCAAGGCGTGACGGCCTACCAGACGCTGCACGACGCCGCCCGCCTGCAGCCGGGGGAGTCCGTCCTCATCCACGCGGCGGCGGGAGGCGTGGGCAACCTGGCGGTGCAGTTCGCCCGCCTGCACGGTGCGAGCACGGTCATCGGCACCGCCAGCCGGCCCGGCAAGCTCAAGCACATCCGCGGCCTCGGCGCCGTCGCTGTCGACTACACCGATGAGAAGTGGCCGCAGCACGTGCTCGACGCCACCGACGGCAAAGGCGTGGACGTGGTGCTCGACTCCGTGGGCGGCGACATCTCCACACGGAGCCTGGAGTGCCTGGCACCGTTCGGGCGGATCGTGACCTTCGGCGCGGCCGGCGGTTCTCCGGCCGCCCTCACCGGCATGTCCTTGATGGTCAAGAACCAGTCGGTGATCGGCTACGGGCTGCCAGGACAGATGCAGAATCCCGCCCGTCTGGCGGAGGTCGTCGGGAAGCTGGTGCAGCTCCTGGCCGGCGGCGGGCTCGAGGTCACGATCGGGCAGATGCTCCCCCTGGAAGAAGCCGAGCAGGCGCATCGGGCCATCGCCGGTCGCGACGTGGTGGGAACAACCGTCCTGCTGCCCTGACCGGGGCGCGTGCGGCTTGAAAGCACCGTCACGCACAACTACGGTACGAACCGTACCGTTCGGTTCGTAGTGAGGTGTCGGATGGATCACGACGATGTGAAGATCGTGCAGATTCGGGCGGCGGCGAAGACGTTGTTCCTGCGCCACGGATTCGCCAACGTGAGTACGGCCGCGCTGGCCAAGGAAGCGGGCGTGTCGAAGGAGACCCTGTACACGCGCTATCCGAGCAAGGAGGCCGTGCTGGCGGACGTGCTGGAGCACCTCATCACCACCACTGAGGAACTGCCCGTCGCCACCACGGTCATCACCTGCAGAACCGACCTGGAACGTGAGCTGCGCAATTTCGCCGACAAACTGCTGGCCGGGCTCATGGACCGGGAGTACATGGAGCTGGCGCGCATCGTCATCGCCGAGACACCGAGGTTGCCGCACGTCGGTGAGACCTTCCGCTCCTCGGTCCCCGATCGGGCGCTCGGGGTGGCGGAAGGGCTGCTGGCGGCCGCGCGGGACGCCGGCGTGATCGAGGACATGGACCTGCGCAACGCGGCGCGCATGCTGGTGTCACCGCTGGTGATCCACGCGTTGACGCAGGTCCTCCTGGTCGCGCCCGGGACGGAGCAGCCCGTGGAGACCTTCGATGTCGATGCGTGCGTGTCCCTGTTCCTCAAGACGATCGTCTTCACGGAGGAGACCACATGAACGCGGAGGTCATCGTCGTCGGAGCCGGGCCGACCGGGCTGCTGCTCGCCGGAGACCTGGCCGGGGCCGGAATCCGGGTGACGCTGGTCGAGCGGCGCACCGGTGAGTCGCCGCTGTCGCGGGCGTTCGCGGTGCACGCGCGGACGATGGAGGTGCTGGACATGCGCGGCCTGGCCGAGCAGGCCCTCGCCGGCGGGAGCACGGTTCCAGGACTGCTGGTCTGGGACCAGGTCATGGTGGGGATGGCCGAGCTGCCGACCCGGTATCCGTACATGCTCATCACGCCGCAGTACGAGATCGAGCGGCTGCTGCTGAAGCGGGCGCTGGACACCGGCGTCGAGCTGCTGACCGGGTACGAGGTCATCGGCCTGCGGCAGGGCGGTGACGATGTGAGCGTGCAGGCGCGCACGTCCGACGGGCAGGAGCGCACCCTGCGCGCTCTTTACGTGGTGGGCGCCGACGGCCGGCACAGCGTCGTCCGCGACGCGGCCGGCCTCGCCTTCCCCGGCCACGCCGTGGCCCGGTCGGTGATGCTCGCCGACGTCCGGCTGACCGAGGAGCCCAGGGACGTGCTGTCGGTCAACGGCGTGCGCGAAGGGTTCGTGTTCATCGGCCCGTTCGGCGACGGCTGGTACCGCGTCATCGGCCGCAACCACCTCAACGGTGACCTGCCCGACGAGGCGCCGGTCGACCTGGAGGAGCTGAAATGGCTGACCCGCAAGGCGTACGGTACCGACTTCGGCATGCACAGCCCGCGCTGGATGTCGCGCTTCCACAGCGAGGAGCGGCAGGCGGTGCACTATCGCACCGGGCGGGTGTTCATCGTGGGTGACGCCGCTCATGTGCACGCGCCCGCCGGCGGCCAGGGCATGAACACCGGTCTTCAGGACGCGGCCAACCTGAGCTGGAAGCTCGTGGCGGCGGTCCGCGGCTGGGCGCGGCCCGGGCTGCTGGACACCTACGAGAGTGAGCGCCACCCGGTGGGCAGGACCGTTCTGCGCACCAGCGGGATCTTCACCCGGCTGGCGTTGCTGCGCTCGCCCCTGCTGCGCGCGGCCCGCAACCAGGTCAGCGGCGCGGCCATGCGGGTCAGGCCGATCCGCCGCGCCGTGGCGCTCAACATGCTCTCCGGGCTCGCCCACCGCTACACCGCCCCGGAGGGCGCCCACCCGTGGGTGGGACGGCGCGTGCCCGACTTCGCGCTCGGCGGCGAGGCGCCCGGCAGGTTGTACGAGGCGTTGCGCGGCGGGAAGTTCGTGCTCGCCACCCCGCGTGTCCCGCCGCCCGGCTGGAGCGACCGGGTGGCCCACGTCGTTCCCGCCGCCCCGGGGACGCGCGACCTGCTCATCCGGCCCGACGGCCATCTCGCCTGGGCCGGCGCCGGAGACCTGACCCGGCCGCTGGCCGATTGGTGCGGCCCCGCCTCCTGAGGAAAAGCTGTGAGCGGGCAACCAGTCACACGACAGATGCGGGACGGCGTTTTCGAGACCCACCATGGCGCTTTAGTAGCGGCTTGGTGAGGAGCGGTCATGCCCGTGCTCGATCGACAGGACGACGTCTTCATTCTCGATATCGGGGACAACGAGGACTGCACGCACCCTGACTGGATCGATGCGGTCCACGACTTGCTCGACAAAATAGAGAGATGTGACGGGCCGCGATCTCTTGTGACGTTCACGGAGAACAAATTCTTTCCGTACCCGGGTGCAGCGGTGCCCGATGAGCGGGAGTTCGTCGTAGGCATTCAGAGCTTGCTGGCGCGCCTGCTGACCTTCCCCATGGTCACCGTCGCGGCCCTGCGGGGGCACACGTTCGCGGCCGGCGCCATGATCTCGCTGGCCCACGACTTCCGGGTGATGCGTCGTGACCGGGGCTCATGGTGGCTGCCCCAGGCGCGAGCCGGCCTGCCTCTGACCGCTGGGATGTCCGCGCTGCTCCGGGCACGGTTGACCGCCCAGGTCGCGCACGAGGCCGTCGTCACCGCTCGCCGCTTCGACGGTTACGATGCTCTGGCCGCGGAGATCGTGGACCGCATCGTGGACGTGGACACGATCCGCCAGCTCGCCGTCGACCTGGCCCGCGATCACAATCACCAGGCGGGCCCCGCACTGGGCGAGATCAAGGCGCGCCTGTACGCGCCCGTCGTGGAGGCGCTGCAGGACAAGTGGCTGTGCGCCTGCGGGTCGCGGGAGGCACCGTCCGTGCCCCCGATAAGGTGGCGGCCGAAATCCGGCCGTCGCGTCGCCTTCCACGTTTTGCGCGGCCAACGGTGATCGCTCCTTCTTTCCCCGGACTCCGGCAGGGCGGACGCCTCTCCTTCCGAAATGTCGTCGGCGCGCTGTCGATCGGCAGATTCCCTTCCTGCTCGCACTCCTCCCGCGATCCTGTTGGCCACGCGCGTGCCGCTGTGGCTGATTTTCATGAGACGAGGAAATGTCAGTGGACACCACGCGTCGCGCACGTCTGGCTGCCGGAGCCTTATCGCTCACCGTCGTCGCCGCGCTCATCGCTTTGCCCGCCGGGCCCGTATCGGCCCTTCCCTCCACCTCCGCGTCCAGCGTGGCCGCGCCCGAGCCGGTCGAGGCGAGCGAGGACGAGGCCGCCGTCAAGGCCGCGCACCTGGGCGTGCCCGTGGAGGTGGCCGCGCTGCGCGGGGAGAGCAGCGACGTCTTCGTCACCCCGGACGGGCAACTGGAGGCCCGCGAGTACCTGCGCCCGATCCGGACCAGGCTCTCCGGCACCTGGCAGCCGATCGACACGACCTTGGCCGCGACCGGCGACGGCATGGTGGCACCCAAGGCCGCAACGGTGGGCCTCGGTTTCTCCGGCGGTGGCGACAAGCCCCTGGTGGAGCTGAGCCAGGCGGGCCGCCGCCTGGCGCTGTCGTGGCCGGACCCGCTTCCCCAGCCGCGTCTGGAGGGCGACACCGCGACATACCCCGACGTCCTGCCTGGCGTGGACCTGCGGATGACGGCCCAGGAGGACGGCTACAGCCAGATCCTGGTGGTCAAGTCCGCCGCGGCCGCGGCCGACGCCCGGCTGGCCGGCCTGCGCCTGGGGATGGCCGCCGACGGCATGACCGTCAAGGAGACCGCGACGGGCGGGCTGTCGGTGACCGACAACGGCTCCGGCGGGACGGTGTTCGAGGCGGCGCAGCCACTCATGTGGGACTCCAGCGCCGGACCCGCCAAGACGCCGCGTACGGACGGGCAGCCCGGCGCGGGCGCGGGCGGCCTGGCGGCCGGGGGGCTCGGAGCGGGCGAGAGCGGCAAACTGGCGGCCGTCGAGGTGGACGTGCCCGCGGGCGGCGGCGAGCTGACCTTGAAGCCCGACCTGGGCGTGCTGCGCGGCCCGGGAACGGTGTATCCGGTGTTCATCGACCCGCAGTGGTACACGCCGAAGGCGACCGCGTGGACGATGGCCTCGAAGTACTGGGCCTCCAGCCCGCAGTGGAAGTTCAACGGCAAACCGGACGCCGGCTTGGGCTACTGCGGCTGGGAATACTGCCAGCCGTACGACACCAAACGCCTGTTCTACCGCCTGCCGACGTCCCGGTTCGCGGGCAAGACGATCCTGA